>DASYVN010000071.1:0-2421 GCA_035937095.1 Candidatus Limnocylindria bacterium | reverse complement strand
CCGCTTCGATACGCGCACGACGCCGGGGAATACGTCAGCACCGAGTTCGTCCGCTATCGCTGGTACCCCGATGTGCAGTTCGGGACCGCGTACTTCCACGACCATGTCGACGCGATCGCATCGTGGCGTCACGGTCTCTTCGGCGCTCTGATCTCCGAGCCGCCCGGGTCGACCTACCACGAACCGCACACCGGAGCGGAGATCAGGAGCGGCCTACTCGCCGATATCCACACCGCGGGACGCGTCTCGGTCGATGTGAGCGGGAGCTTCCGCGAAGCGGCGATGTTCATCCAGGACGATGACCCGATCACGCACCTCGGCCGGTCCAGCGGCAGCTCTCTCGATCTGCGCGTCGAGCCGCCGGCTGCCCGCGGCGGCGATCCAGCCCTGTACTTCAGCAGCACCGCTCACGGCGATCCGGCGACGCCGCTGATCGAGGCGAACCTTGGGGACCCGGTCGTCGTACGGCTCCTCGTGGGCGGGACCAACGACGTGCATACCTGGCACCTTGACGGTCATACCTTCCGGGTCGAGCCGCAGAGCTCGCTCTCGCCTCCGATCGACACCATCCATGTGGGGATCTCGGAGCGCTACGACCTCTCGATCGCCCGGGCCGGAGGGACGCAGCGGATGCCCGGCGACTACCTGTACTACAGCGGCCGCTCGTTCAAGCTCGCCGAGGGCAGTTGGGGGATCTTCCGGGTCCACGCGCCAGGTGACGCATCGCAGCTGCGACCGTTACCCGGCCACGAGAGGGTCCCGTCCCCGACCGACGCGGTCTGTCCGGCCGGCGCGCCGACCCGCGAGTTCGCGGTCTCGGCGATCGACGCGCCGCTGCCGATGCTCTCTGGGTCGATGGGTCGGGTCTTCGTCGCCGATTCGGACAAGGCCGCGACGCGCTCCGGAGCGCGTCCGCCCGAGCCGCTCGTGCTGCATGCCAACCTCGGCGACTGCGTGCGCCTGGGGCTCACCAATGAGCTGCCGGCGGCCGCGGTCTCGGTCCACGCGGACATGCTCGCGTTCGATCCACGCGATTCGGCGGGCATCGCCGCTGGCTTCGAGCCGGCCCAGTCGGTCGCACCCGGAGCGACCCGGACCTACACCTACTACGCCAGCCCGGAGACCGGACCGACCGTCGCGCTCCTGCGCGACTGGGCCGACGTGCTGCGCTCGCCGGGCCTGGGGCTCTACGGCGCGATCGTCATCGGTCCGACCGGGGCCCGCTACACCGACCCGCAGAGCGGGGCCGACATCGGGGCGCGCGGGGCATGGGCGGTCGACGTGCATCCCGCGAGCGGTCCGGCCTACCGTGATGTCGCGCTGTTCCTCCAAGACGACGACGCCGGCATCGGCACCCATCGAATGCCGTACACCAAGGTGATCGAGGGTGTGGTCGGCTTGAACTACGGTCTGGCGCCGCTGCCGATTGACGCGGCGGATGCCCCGACGGTCTTCCGATCCGCCGCTGCGTCGCCGCGCACGCCGGTGATCGAGACCGACCTCGGCGATCCGGTCCGGATCCACGTGCTGGTCCCCTGGAGCGAGCAGGGCCACGTGTTCAGCATCGAGGGCCATCGCTGGCCGCTCGAACCGGGCCGCGCGGGCACGCAGCTCCTCTCGTCGCAGCAGATCGGCGGCCTCGAAGCGACGACCCTGGTCCTCGAGGGCGGGGCCGGCGGCACCGATGGCCTCGCCGGCGACTACGTCTACGGAGACCGCCGTGCCCCGTATCGGCAGGCGGGCCTGTGGGGCATCCTCCGCGCTCGGCCGCCGTGCGACACGGACGCTCCCGTCCTGCGGCCCCTCGCGGCTGACCGGCCATCGTGCGCCGCGGGCATCGATGATCGGCTCCAAGTGGCCGCGGGGGCGGCCGCCCTGATCGCGCTGAGCGTCGTTGCGATGTTCGCTCGCCGTCGGGTGCTTCGACGCGCGAGGCCGTGAGCCTCGGCCCGATCCCGCGTCCGTACACTGCGCGGGCCATGGCTGTCCGCGGTGCGATCGCGCTCCTCCTCATCGCGTTGCAGGCGGCGTGTGCGAGCCCGCCGCCCGATCCGGCGGCGATCCTCGGACGCGCGGCGGACGACCTCGGCGCTGCGGAGACGTTCCGCTTCGCCCTGACGCGCGAAGGTCCTCCCGCACTGCTCGATCCGGTGACCGGGGCGACCTTCAGCCAGGCCACGGGGGAATACCGATCACCCGATCGGGTCCACGCGAGGTTGAAGGTGGTCATCGGGAGCTTCCTCGTCGCGGTGGATGCGCTCTGGCTCCCCGAGGGCGTGTTCGTCACCGATCCCGTCACGGGCCGGTACGCGAGCCCGCCCGCAGGCGCCGCGTTCGACGCCGCGGCGCTCTTCCGAAGTGACGGTGCGGCGGCGATCCTGCGCGGGCTTCGCGACGTGTCGCTGGTCGGCGCGGAGACGG
>DASYVN010000070.1:0-3797 GCA_035937095.1 Candidatus Limnocylindria bacterium | reverse complement strand
CTCACCGCCGATCACGGCAACGTCGAGGAGATGCGCTTTCCCGACGGCGGCATGAGTACCCAGCACAGCACGAACCCGGTGCCGGTCGCGTTCGTCTCGCGCGACCCGGGACAGTGGACGATCCGCGACGGCGGGCTCGCGGATATCGCGCCGACGCTGCTCGAGCTCCTGGGGATCTCCGTGCCGGATCGCATGACCGGACGATCGCTGCTCGAGCGACGATGACCGGCCGCGGCGCCTCCGCCGCGTGGCGCGCGTACGCCGCGATCGCCGGCGGTATGGCGCTGCTCGCGCTCCTCGCGTGGACCAACGCACTCGCCCTCGGAGGCCCGGTGCTGTATGGCGAGGGTGCGGTCGCGCACGCGGCGATCCTCTCCCGGGCGTTTGCCACCTACGCCGACGCCGGCGGGTCGACCTTCACGGCGGCGAACTATCCGCCGCTGTACTTCCTGCTCGCGTCCGTCGGCGACCCGTTCGTCACGGGCCGGATCCTGAGCATTGGGTCAACGCTCGCCATCGGCGGCCTCATCGCGGGACGGGCGCGAGCCGGGGGCCGGAGCGTTGCCGTCGCGCTCGGGCTCGGCTGGCTCGCCTTCGCGCCCGTCGCGATCTGGGGCCCGGCGGTGAAGCCCGACCTCGTCGCGCTCGCGCTCACCGTCGGTGCGGTGGTCGCGCTCGAACGGCGGCGTGCGGGTCTCGCGGCGGCGCTGCTCGTGCTCGCCGTCATGACCAAGCCGACCGCGACGGTGCCCGCGCTCGCGCTCCTCGTGTGGATCGTCTGGCGCGATCGCGCGCTCCTTCGGCCGTTCCTGCTCGGCGGGGCGATCGCCGTCGCGATCGCGGCGGTCGCACTGCTGCCGTTCGGCTACGAAGGACTCTTCCGGCACGTCATCGCCTGGAACGCGCTGCCGTGGGGCGTGGAGTCGGCGGTGCTGCTCGTGCTCCTCGCGATCGTGATCTACGCCGCGGCTGTCGGGGGGGCGCTCGTCATGCGCGCGTTCACGGGTCCGATCGCCGCGTACGCGGTGGCAGCGGCGATCGTGGTCGTCCTCGGTGGGCGTGAGGGCGCCACGATCAACTACCTGCTCGATCTCGGGGCCGCGGCGTCGCTCGCGCTCGCGTCGGCCGCCCCGCGGCTCGCGCGCGCGCCGTTCTACCCGATCATCGCGGTCGCCAACCTCGTGCTCGCTGCGCTGCTGCTCGATCCGCTCGGAGTCGTACCGGGGCGCGCTGCGACCACGGGCGCCTGGGGCGACCCGTCGCGGCTCACGAGCGCGGCTACCGTCCTCGCCGCTGATCAGCTTGTGCTCGCCGAGGACAGCGGCTTGCTCGTCGCGACCGGGCATCAGGTCGTCGTCGACGATCTGTTCCTGTGGAGCCGCCTGGTCGGCCGCGGCACGCTCGATCCGGGCCCGTTGCTCTCGGACGTCGGGGCCGCGCGCTTCACCGCGATCGTCAGCGAGGTCGATCTCGCGCGGCTGGGCGACGCGGCTGCGTACGAACGGGCGCGATGGGAGCCGTCGCTCGTGCGGGCCATCGACGAACGCTACCGGCTCGTCTTACTCGCGCCGGGCGGGCTCTTCATCTATCGACCGCGCTGAGCGGATACACTGAGGTCTCCCGATGGATCTGCTTCAGGTCTCACAGCTGCTCATCGCCATCGCCGTGGCGACCTCGATCCTCCTGCAGGCGCGGGGGACCGGTCTCTCGTCGACGTTCGGTGGCGAGTCGACGGCGTATCGCAGCCGGCGCGGCATCGAGCGGACGCTGTTCCGGCTGACGGTCGTGCTCGTCGCGGTGTTCATCGTCATCTCGCTCGTCGGCGCGCGGACGACGTCGCCCGCGGCCTGAGCGATCCCGCCCGCCCAGCTCACTCGGGGCGCTGAGCGTTGACCCGGCTCGACAAGCTGCTCGTCCTGGCTCTCGTCGGCCTCCTTGGCGTGACGAGCTTCGTCGCGATCGCCACGGACCGCACCGATCTTCCGACGGATCCAGCCTTCGGCGGCACGTATGTCGAGGGTGTCGCCGGCGTCCCGCAGTACCTCGATCCGATCATCGCAGCGACGAACGTCGACGACGATGTGTCGCGGCTCATCTTCAGTGGCCTCACCCGTTTCGACCGGGGCGGGACGATCGTCGCGGATCTCGCGTCGACGTTCGAGGTGGATCAGACCGGGAAGATCTGGACGTTCACGATCCGGCCGGACGCAGGCTGGCATGACGGCGCGCCGGTGACGGCCGACGACGTCCTGTACACCGTCGGGCTGTTGCAGGACAAGGCGTATGCCGGCCCGTTCGCCGACGCGTTCCGCGGCGTCGTCGTCGTCGCGCTCAGCCCGAGCACCGTTCGGTTCATCCTGCCCGACGCGTACGCACCGTTCGCCGGCAGCACGACCGTGCCGCTCCTCCCGGCCCATCTGCTCGGTCGCGTCAGCTTCGCGGATCTCGCGCGCCAGCCGTTCAACACGAAGCCCATCGGGACAGGTCCGTTCCGGGTCAGCGAGGTCGACGTACATCAGGTCACGCTGGTCCGGTCGGACGACTTCTACCGGACGAAGCCCGCCCGTTCGCGTCCGTACCTGGACAAGATCGTCTTGCGCTTCTACCGCGACTCGACCGAGGCGCTCGGTGCGCTGGCGCGCGGCGAGATCGACGGCACCGGCGGCCTCTCGCCGCAAGACGCGGGTCGCGCTCGCACGCTGAAAGCGGTCGACCTGCTCAGCCTTCCGACGAACGACTTCACCGCGCTGTTCCTCAACGTCCGCTCGACCAAGGCGTTCTTCCGCGACCACGCGGTGCGGCAAGCCATCGCGACGGCGATCGATCGGGGCAAGGTCCTCCAGGTCGCGGCGGATGGCCGGGGGAGCGTGGCCGATGAGTTCGTGCCGTCGACGTCGTGGGCCTTCGCGCGCGACGTGCCGCGGACCATCTTTTCGGCTGCGGAGGCCAAGGCGCAGCTCGACGCGGCCGGCTGGACCGATCACGACGGCGACGGCATCCGCGACAAGGGTGGCGTCGCTCTCAGCTTCTCGATCTCGACGTCCGACGAGCCGGCGCGGATCGCGGCGGCCCGCCAGATCGCGGACGACCTGGGGAACGTGGGCCTGAAGGTCGACGTGCGCGCGGCGTCATTCGCCGAGCTGGTGGATCGCGTCGCGCGTCAACGCGACTTCGACGCGCTGCTCGTTGGGATCACCGTGGGGAACGATCCCGACCCGTATCCCTTCTTCCATTCGAGCCAGGTGAACGATCCGGGCGACAACTTCTCGGGCTATTCGACGCTGGCGATGGACCGGCTGCTCGAGCAGGCGCGCCGGACGGTGGATCAGGCCAAGCGCCGCGAGCTGTTCGCGCAGGTGTGGAACGCGATCGCCACGGATGTGCCCATGGTGTTCCTGTATTTCAGCGATTATCTGTACGCGCAGTCGCGGACCGTGCACGGCTTTCGCGTCGCCCCGGTGAACGATCCGCCGCAGCGGTTCTGGAACGTCGAGGACTGGTACGTGAAGACGGTGATCAGGCAATAGCCACCCCCGGACCGCTGCGGTGGTCGAGCGGCCACCGGTCGGTGGCCATGTGGACCCCTGGACGCGACGGCCGGTGGCCGCGTAAATAGAGGGATGGTGGCGACGGGCGAGGTGAAGGGCTGGGCGAAAGGCCGGAGGGCGCGCGACGACCCGCGGATCGCGAAGAACGCGGAGGCCCATCGCGGCCAGACATACGTTTCCCACCTCGCAGCCGCGGGCGACCGGAGGCGACGGGCGGCTCCCGCCTCGACCGAATGGACACCGACCCTC
>DASYVN010000069.1:0-5354 GCA_035937095.1 Candidatus Limnocylindria bacterium | reverse complement strand
GATCGGCTCGATGACGGCCAGCGGGAACCTCCCAGGCTGCTTTCGGCGTGAAGACGGCTTGCGCTGGTGAAACTGGTCAGGTGGTCTGACCAGACGACCGAAACGCTACCGCCCGCCCGGAATCCGGTCAAGTGACCGGCGCGCTGGGGCGCCTCCTGCCGGTAGCTACGCGGTGGCGGTCTCCGTGTGACCGGCCATGAGCAGCCCGAGCGGCTCCTCGGTGGCCTCCGCGGCCGCGAGGGTGGCGACCGGCCGGCCCTCGAACATCACGGCGATCCGGTCGGAAAGCGCCCGGATTTCGTCGAGCTCGCTCGAGCCGAGCAGGACCGCGGCACCGCGGGCGCGCTGCTCGAGCAGCCGCTCCCACACGTACTCGGTCGAGCCGATGTCGAGGCCGCGTGTCGGCTGGCTGATGACGATGAGCTTCGGCTGTTCGGAGAGTTCGCGCCCGAGGACGACCTTCTGCTGATTCCCGCCGGAGAGGTTCCCCACGATCGCCCGCGCGGTTGGGCGGACGGACATCGAACTCCTTTGCCAGGCGGTCTCCGTTCGCTCGGATGACGTCGTCGTCCAGCACGCTGCGCGTGCTGAACGGCGGCCGGTCCTGCTTCCCGAGGATGAAGTTGTCGGCGATCGTGAACGCGAGGACGAGGCCTTCGCGCCGGCGGTCTTCCGGCACGAATGCCACACCGCGCTGGCGGGTGCGCTTCGGGTCGTCGTGAGCGACATCAGCGCCGCCGATGGTGATCGTCCCGGCGGTCGGCTCGCGCAGCCCGAGCACGCATTCGGCGAGCTCGCTCTGCCCGTTCCCGCCGACGCCGGCGACGCCGAGGATCTCGCCGGCGTTCACCGCAAGGTCGACCCCTTGCAGCGCGGGGGCGCCACGGTCGCTGCGTGCCTCGAGGCCGCGGATCTCGAGGACCGGATCGTTCGAAGGCGTCGACGTTCTGGCAACGACCGGACGAAGCTCGCGACCGACCATCAGCCGCGCGATCTCCGACGCCGTCGTGCCCTTCGTGATGAGCTCGCCCGCGTTCCTTCCGGCGCGCAGAACGGTGATCCGATCCGTCACCGCAAACACCTCGCGGAGGCCACGATCGTGGCGGCGAAGAGACAGAACGCTACGAGTCGTTTCAGGGGCAAGGAAACCCTCCCTCATCGTCTGGCGCGAGGAGCGCGACCGTTGGCGATGGCATGCGGTCCCGCCGGTCGCGGCATGATTCGCGGGTGCATGGTCTGACCGGGGCGGCCCGAGCCGCATCAGCTGTACCGGGATCCATCCGCTTCGCGGCGGTCGGACTCGGGGCCTCGGTCATCCTGCCCCAGCTGTCGGTCGCCGTCACGCCGGACCTCGTCCTCGTGGTCCTGTTGCCGGGCCTCGTGTTCGAGGCCGCCTACCGGCTGCACTGGGAGGACCTCCGCCGGTCGTACGGCTCGATCGCGTTCCTCGCCGTGCCGGGTGTCCTCGTGTCCGCGGCGATCGTCGCGGCCGTACTGGCGGCGGCCACCGGGCTCCGCCCCGAGCTGGCGTTCGTCGTCGGAGCGATGGTCTCCGCGACGGACCCCGCAGCGGTCGTCGCGACCTTCGCGCGCTTGCAGGCACCGCGGCGCCTTGTCGCGATCGTCGACGCCGAGAGCCTGCTGAACGATGGAACGGGGCTGGTCGTCTTCGCCATCGCGGTCCGCGCGGTGGGGGGCGGCATCGCTCCGCTCGACGCGGCCGCCACCTTCGTCCGCACGACGACCGTGAGCGGGCTCGGTGGCGTGATCGTCGGTGCCGCCGCCGCCGTCCTCATCGTGCGGCTGCGGGACCACCGGGCGCAGGTCGCCGTGTCGCTCGTCGCGGCGTACGGCGCGTCGCTCGGCGCGGCGGCGCTCGGCCTCTCGGGGATCATCGCGACCGTCGTCACCGGGGCGGTCCTCGGCAATTACGGCCGGCGCATCGGGCTCGCCCGGACGACGGAGGAGGCCTTCGACGTCGTCTGGGAGCGCATCGCGTTCGTCCTGACAGCGCTCATCTTCGTCGCCGTCGGGCTCGCGATCGGACCCGTCGGGATCCTCGCGGCGGTCGGTCCTATCGCCTGGGGCGTGCTCGGGGTGCTCGCCGCCCGGGCGGTCGTCGTGTACCTGCTGATGGGAGGGGCGCTCGTGGTCCTGGGCGGTCGTCGCGCCGCGCCGAACCTGCATCCGGAGTGGCTAAATCTGATCTTCTGGGCCGGCCTCCGCGGCGCGGTCGCGACGGCGGCGGCGCTCTCGCTGCCGCTCGATTTCCCGGAGCGCGAGCTCCTCCAGCGCATCACGTTCGGAATCGTCCTCGTGACGCTCACGGTCCAGGGATCGACCGCCGGGTGGCTCCTCCGCAGGAGCGGGGTTGCTGCTGCGAGCTAGCCCGTGACGACGCTTTTGATGACGTAGATGAGGAAGATCACGTACAGGCTGCCACCCATGACGAGCGCGGACAGGGGCAGCGAGTCGCCACGCGTCCGGAAGCGCAGCTGGACGAAGATCAGCGCGCCCGAGATGAGCGCGAAGATCGCGGCGACCGTGCCGAACGGTCCGAGGACCCACGGCGTGAGGAGCACTCCGACGGTGACGGGCACGGTGGACTGGAACACCATCGCGCCGGCGACGTTCCCCAGGGCGATGACGTCCTTCCCATCCTTCGTCCAGATGAGGCTGTTCGCCGCCTCGGGCAGCTCCGTCGCGAGCGGAGCGAGCAGGAGCGCGACCAACAGGGCGTTGAAGCCCATCGCGTGCGAGAACGCGTCGATCCACGCGGCGAAGATCTTGGCGCCAAGGAGGATCCCGCCGAACGCGAGCAGGGTCTGGCCGACGATGAGCCACGCCGGCGGCTCGTGCGGATCGAACCGCGCGCCCACGCGCCTGAGGTACGTAGCGAAGCTGAGGGCGTCGAAGGCCTCCTTCTCCTCCGCGGCCTCCTCGACGTCCGCCGCGCTCAGCTGTGGGGTCCGGAGCACGAGGAAGAGGTAGAGGACGTACGTCGGCAGGAACACCCACCCGAGGATCCCCTTTAGGTCATGCAGGGCCGGGATCAGGGCGACGGCGAGCGCGCCCGCATACATGACCAGGAAGAACCCGAGGTCGCGTGAGGCGTGATCGCGGTCGACCCGCAGCGTGTCCCGGCCGCGGCGCTTCCGCAGCAGGAATGCGGTGACGCCGATCAGCAGCATGACCAGGGTGCCGAGCATGAACGGCGCGCCGAGGATCGCCCCGATGCCGATGTCGTCGGCCTCGACGCTGTTCGTGAACAGGATGGCGACGATCGGCACGAGCGTCTCGGGCGTCGCGGTGCCGATCGCGGCGAGGATGCTCCCCGTGGCGCCCTCGCCCATCCCGAGGAGCCGGCCCAGCCACTCGACGCCGTTCGTGAAAAGCTCCGCCCCGACCAGGATGAGGGCGAACGCCGCCAATAGCAGGAGTGCGTCGATCGGGCTCACGCTCCGTCGATCGCTGTCGAGACGATCTCTTTGTCGACGTCGGCCGCCACGCGCCGGCCGCGCGAGCGGATCGTGCGGATTAAGGGAGTGAGCAGGAGGATCACCGCAAGGCCGACGAGCGTCGCGCATAGCGGGCTGCTCACGAAGATCAGCGGACTCCCGCCGCTCGCGATCAGGCTCTGGCGGAGCGTGCGCTCGGTGGAGTCACCGAGAACGACGGCGACGACGAGCGGAGCGAGCGGGTACTTCGTCTTGCGCAGCCAGTACCCGATGAGCCCGAACACAATCGTGATGAACACGTCCAGCATGCTGTTGTTGAGGGAGTAGGAGCCGATGATCGAGATAAGCACGATGAACGATCCGATTGCGCATTTCGCTCTGACCTCCCGCTGTACCTCCGTGAGGCCGCCCGAAAGGCACGCTGGTCAGACCACACCACCGGTCAGACCGGCGGCATCGTAGGCCCGCCGGTCGGCGCCAGCAACACGCCGGAAGTGCGCCCACTCGGAGCCGGCACGGGGCAGGTGGCAGAATGACACGTGTCGTGGTGAAGGAGCTGACCCGGCCGGCGACCTCCCTGCGCCGCGGCGCCGCGCCCGACACTGCCTGGGCCTTCTTCAACGGCGAGTTCGTGCCGCTTCGCGAGGCCAAGGTGAGCGTGCTGACGCACGCGTTGAACTACGGCACCGGCGTCTTCGAGGGGATCCGCGCGTACTGGAACGCGGAGCGCGGCCAGCTGTACGG
Source organism: Candidatus Limnocylindria bacterium (assembly GCA_035937095.1). Classification (GTDB taxonomy): domain Bacteria; phylum Chloroflexota; class Limnocylindria; order P2-11E; family P2-11E; genus UBA4735. The sequence goes on along the minus strand of DASYVN010000069.1, from coordinate 1,152 downwards.
GCTCCATCTCATCGAGCACTACCGTCGGCTCCACAAGTCCTGCAAGGTCATGCGCCTCGACCTGCCGTACTCGCCCGAGCGCCTCGTCGAGATCACCATCGAGCTGCTGCGCCGCAGCGACTACCGGGAGGACGCCTACGTGCGGCCGCTCGTGTACAAGAGCAGCGAGGTCATCGGGGTCCGGCTGCACGATCTCGAGACCGCGTTCACGGTGTTCGCGGTGCCGTTCGGGACCTACATCGACATCGACCGCGGCCTCAGCTGCGGTGTCTCGAGCTGGCGTCGCGTGGACGACAATGCGATCCCCGCGCGCAGCAAGATCACCGGGTCATATGTGAACGCCGCCTTGGCGAAGACCGAGGCCCAGGAGGCCGGGTTCGACGAGGCCATCGTGCTCACGAACGACGGCCACGTGTCCGAGGGCAGCGCGGAGAACCTGTTCATCGTCCGCAACGGAACGCTCATCACCCCGCCGGTGACGGACAACATCCTCGAGGGGATCGTCCGCCAGAGCCTCATGCGGATCGCCACCGACCTCAAGGTCCCGATCGAGGTCCGGTCGATCGACCGCACCGAGCTGTACATCGCCGACGAGCTCTTCCTCTGCGGCACCGGTGCGCAGCTCGCACCGGTCACTTCCGTCGACCACCGTCCGGTCGGCGACGGCGCGGTGGGCCCGATCACGAAGCGGCTGAGCGCCGTGTATTTCGACGCGGTGCACGGGAACGACGAGCGCTACAAGGAGTGGCTGACCCCGGTCCACACGACCTAGCCGGGTTAGCGCTTCTTCTTGGCCTTGGCCTTCTGCTTCGCGATCTTGTCGCGGTCCGCGATCGCTTGACGCACGGTCCCGAAGTTCCCGGCGAGCGCCGTCCGTCGGTCAGCCGCGATCTCCTGCTGCATCTTCGGGCTGCGTGAGACCTTCCGCGCTCTGCTCGCATCCGTCGAGCTCGTATCGACGATCTCGACGAGCTTCTTGAGGTCCTTCAGACCCTGCTTGAGCGGCATCGGGTCCTCCTAGCGCTGAAGATCCGTGGCGAGTCCCTTGAAGTCCGTACCCACCACAAGGACGATATCCGCGTCCGTCGCGTCCGAGGACCCCGCGTCACGGATCGGGATCCCATTGAGCTGCTTCGCGAGCTGGCCGGCGGT
>DASYVN010000068.1:0-32694 GCA_035937095.1 Candidatus Limnocylindria bacterium | reverse complement strand
GGCCTTGCGGAGCCGGTCGGCGGTCCAGATGGCGCCGCGCTTCAGCTCCGGGAGCTGCGCGGTCTCACACGGGGTCCGGCAGTAGTCGCTGAGCTCGTCCGTCCACTGCTTCGTGCGGTCCGCGACGAGCTTGTCGAACTTCTCGTAGGCCATGGGCGATACCTCCGGCGATGCGCTCGGCCCGACTTTACCCGGCGCTGCCCAGGCGCGCGCGGCGGCGCCGTCCGCGCACGTAGCGATAGATGAAGAAGCCGATGAAGACGACCGGGATGCCGATGACGACATACTCGATGTACGCGCGCGGGATCAGCCGGCGCACCGTCGGCCCGAAGAGCGCGCCCAGCCCGGTCCAGAAGGTCCAGTAGATGAGCCCTGCGCCGAATACGCCGGCCGAGAACTCGTGAAGGGGCACCTTCGCCGTGCCGCCGATGAGCGACATCGCTACCCGCAGCCCAGGGATGAGCCGGCCGAGGAAGATGGCGATGAAACCGCGTCTCGCGATCCGCTCTTCCCACTCGTCGACCTTCTTCGGATCGACGTCGATCCATCCCGCGATCCGATGCGCCGCCTGGTCGCCGTACTTGCGCGTCACCAGATACGGGATCAGGGTGCCGAATGTCGATGCCGCCGCGCACGTGAGGATGACGAGCGCAAGGCTCCCGAGGTCGCCGCGCGCCCGGTCGCCGTAGAACATGATCACGAGGTCGCTCGGCGCCGGGAGCGGCACGCCCGCTTCCTCGATCGCCACGATGCCGAAAAGCGCGAGGTACTCGTGCTGGGCCACGATCGCGAGGACTGCGGCGATGCCCTCGCGGAAGATCCGGAAGAGCTCGGTCACGAGGAGAGGGCCCGGGCCGCACGCCCTGGGAGCTCACGGCCGAGCTGTTCGGCCATCCACGTCGTGGTGGCCGCGAGCCTCCGGACGTCGACGCCCGTCGACAGGCCCATCCCGTCGAGCATCCAGACCACGTCCTCGGTCGCGAGGTTGCCGCTCGCGCGGGTCGCGAAGGGCGAGCCGCCGATGCCGCCGATGCTCGCGTCGACGACGCGCACGCCAAGGTCGATCGCCGCCAGGACGTTCGCCAGGCCTTGGCCGTAGGTGTCGTGGAAGTGGACGGCAAGCCGCTCGACCGGGATCTTCGCGTCGCGGTACGCCGCGAGCAGAGCGCGTACGTGCCTCGCCGTCCCGGCGCCGATGGTGTCGCCGAGCGAGACCTCATCCGCGCCGGCCCCGAGGAACCGTGCGCCGATCTTCGCGACATCCGCGGGATCTGTCGGACCGTCGTCAGGGTCGGCGATGACCATCGACACGTACGCCCGCACCCGCAGCCGGCGTGCCTTCGCGCCCCCCACGACCGCCATCGCCAGCGCCATCGCCTCGTCGCGGCTCCGGCGAAGGTTCTTTCGGGAATAGCTCTCGCTCGCCGAGACGAACACGGCGACCTCGTCGGCACCGGCCACGAGCGCTCGCTCGAGGCCGCGCTCGTTCGGCACGAGCACCGGATAGCGGACCCCAGGCCGGCGGCGCAGCTGCTTCATGAGATCGTCGGCGTCCGCGAGCTGCGGCACCGCGGTCGGGCTGACGAACGACGTCGCCTCGATCACGGTATGGCCCGCGTCCGCGAGCCGGTCGAGCAGCTCGAGCTTCGTCGTCGTGGGGAGCGTCCGCTCCTCGGCCTGGAGCCCGTCCCGCGGGCTCACTTCGACGATCTGCACGCGTTGCTGCGTCATTCGTACATTGTCGGGGTATGGAGTTCCAGGACGTCGTCCGCAAGCGGAAGATGGTGCGTACCTTCGAGGACAAGCCGATCGATCCCGAGGTCCTCGAGCGCATCGTCGCGAACGCGCAGCGCGCGCCGTCGGCCGGATTCAGTCAGGGCTGGGCGTTCCTGGTCCTCAACGGTAAGGACGAGACCGAGCGCTACTGGAACACGACGATGTCGCCGGAGCGGCGCAAGGAGTTCGGGTGGCCGGGGATGTTCAATGCGCCGGTGCTGATCGTCGCGTTTTCGAATAAGAGCCAGTATCTGACTCGATACAGCCTCCCCGACAAGGGTTGGTCCGATATGAACGAGAACCGCTGGCCGGTGCCGTACTGGGACATCGACGTCGGCATGGCGGCCCTGCTCATCCTGCAGACCGCGGTCGACGCCGGGCTCGGCGCGGTCTTCTTCGGAGTCTTCGACCAGGTCGGGCTTCGCAAGGCGTTCGGCATCCCGGACGAGTACACGGCGGTGGGCACGGTCGCGATCGGGCACAAGGCACCCTCGGACCGGCCATCGCCGTCGTTGAAGATCGTCGGCAAGAAGCCCGCATCCGAGGTCATCCACCGCGGCCGCTGGTAGGGCGCTGGAGGGAACGATGAAGTGGATCACCCGCGAGCATCCGCGCGTGGACCGGGTCGCGTGTCCGTGGCTCGTCGAACGTTTCGTCGATCGTGATGCGGAGTTCATATACGTAGCGGCGGATCACGTCGTGCAGGAAGCGCAACGGCGGGGCGCGACGCCATTCGATATCAAGGACGTCGAACTCGGCCACCACGGCGCGGAGTGCAGCTTCGATGCGTTCGTGCACAAGTACGACCTGGGGTCGGATCCGGCGATGGCGTACATGGCGGAGGTCATCCGCGGCGCGGACACCGACGACAAGGCCATCACCCCGGAGTCCTCGGGCGTCGAAGCGCTGCTCGATGGCGTTCGCGCGCTGCACTACCCCGATGATCAGGCGCAGCGCATCGCGTCCTATCCCGTGCTCGACGCCCTCTACGCCTACTGCCGCGAGCGCCCTTCCTCGGGCGGCCGGACACCGCGGAAGGTGACGTAGACCAGGCCGTCGTACGCGATCTTGAGCGCGCCGGCCAGGACGAACGGGAGCGCGAACGACCCGGCCGCGAATGCGAGGCCGGTCACGAGCGGCGAGAACGCGCTCGAGGCCGTCCGCGCGACGTTCGTCAGCCCGGCGGTCGCGGTGCGCTCGTCGGGATCAACGACGGCCATCGTGTACGACTGCCGGGTCGGCACGTCCATCTGCGAGATGCTCATCCGGCAGAGGAAGATCGCCACGGCCAACGCGGCCGTCGGCATGACCGGGACGAGCATCAAGAACACGTTCGAGGGCAGGTGGGTGAAGACCATCGTGTTCAGGAGCCCGAACCGCGCTGCGAGCCAGCCCGCGGCGAGCAATGAGAGGCCCGAGAGCACGTTGACGGCGAAGAACAGGACCGCCAGCTGCGCTGGGTCGAGTCCCCAGCGGAGGTAGAACCAGTACGCGACGAGCGACTGGACCACCAGCGCGCCGGCGAACGCGTCGAGCCCGAAGAGCGCCGCGAGCTTGGCCACCGTTCCGCGCGACCGGTGGATCCCGAGGAACCGCCGTTCGCCATGGACGCGCGCCAGCTCGAGCTTGTCGGTGAGCCCGGAGAACAAGGCCAGATTCGCGAGCCCGACGAGCGCGTAGAGCACGAAGAGCGGCCGGTACGCGTCCGCGCCGGTGAGCCCGAGGCGCTCGAAGACACCGACCGACGCGGCGAAGAGGGCACCGAGCGCACCGCCGAACGTCGCGAGGGTGTTGTAGACCGAGAACAGCCAGGTGCGCCGCGCGTCCGGCGCGGTCTGCGGGAGCATCGCCTGGTCGATCGTCTGGAACACGCCGACCTCCGAGTTGGTCGCGCTGATCGTGCCGGTGAAGCCGGCCAGGACGAGGATCACGAAGCTATCGGTGAGCGCGAACGCGAGACCCCCGACCGCCATCAGCACGGCCATGGTCGAGATCGTCCGCCGACGGCCATAGCGGTCCGCGAAGAGCGACCAGCCGACGGTCATGACGGCCGAGCCCGCGATCGCGGAGGTGAGAACGACGCCGATGCGCGTGGGATCGAGGCCGAGGCGGTCGAGGTAGACCCCGAGCACCACCGACAGGTAGCCGTAGGCGAACGTTCGCAGGACCCTGGCGAACAGAAGCCGCCTGCCGTCCGGCGTGATCCAGCGGAGCCACCCGCCGGCGGCCGGCGTACGCGAGGGCTGAGTCATTCGTACATTGTCGGGATATGGCGCTCCAGGAGGCCGACGGGCGCGTGAGCCGGTAATGGCGACCGAGCAACGCAAGCTCGTGAGCGTCGTCTTCGCCGATGTCGTTGGCTCGACAGCCTTCGGGTCGGAGAACGATCCCGAAGCCGTGCGTTCGGTGATGGGCTCGTACTTCGAGCGAATGAAGGGCATCGCCGAGACGTACGGCGGCACGGTCGAGAAGTTCATCGGCGACGCCGTGATGGTCGTGTTCGGGGTGCCGCTGCTGCACGACGACGACGCCGAGCGCGCCGTGCGCGCGGCGCTCGCGATGCGAGACGCGATGTCCGATCTGAACGCCGAGCTTGGCGTGTCCCTGGCCGCGCGTGTGGGGGTGAACAGCGGCGAAGCCGTGGCCGGAAGCCCGGCGGATCGGCAGTTCCTCGTCACGGGCGACGCGGTGAACATCGCCGCGCGCCTGCAGCAGGGCGCCGACATGAACGAGGTCGTCGTCGGCCCGCTGACCGAGTCGCTCACGCGATCCGCGATCGACTATACGGCGCGCGAGCCCGTTGTGGCGAAAGGCAAGGCCGACCCGATCAAAGCGTTCCGCGCGCTACGGCCGCGGAGCGCTGTGCCGGAGCAGGCCCGTGGACTGCCGGCGATGCGAGCCCAACTCGTGGGGCGGCAGCGCGAGCTTCGGATGCTGCTCGAATCGTTCGCCCGCGTCCGCGATGACCGGCGGGCGCATCTGTTCACGCTCGTGGGGAACGCTGGCATCGGCAAGTCGCGGCTCGTCGGGGAAGCCCTCGCACGGATCGCCGGCTCGGACAGCGCGCACGTGTTGCGGGGCCGCTGCCTCCCGTACGGCGCCGGCATCACGTACTGGCCGCTGATGGAGATCGTGCGCGAGGACGCCGGCGTCACCGGCGAGGACGATCGGGAGCGGGCGCTCGCGAAGCTCGAATCGCGGACCCGGGATCTTCTCGGCGCACAGGCCGGCGCGGTCCGGGCCCGGCTCGCGACGATGCTCGGGCTACAACGTCCGGAAGAAGCGCTGCCCGAAGTGGTCCCGGCGCAGTTCGGTCGCGAGATCGGATGGGGGGCCCGGCAATATCTTGCCGCGGTCGCGCGGACTCCGGCGGTCATCGTCGTGGACGACCTGCAATGGGCCGAGCCCGCGGTGTTCGAGATCGTCGAGGGCCTCGCCGATAGCGCCGAGGACGCGCCGCTGCTCCTGCTCTGCGTCGCCCGGCTCCAGCTCCTGGAGCTTCGGCCGACCTGGGGCGCCGGGCGCGCGAACGCGACGACGATCACGCTCGACGCGCTCAGCACCGATGAGACGACGACCCTCATCTCGCGCCTCCTCGACATCGACGATCTCCCCGCCGAGCTGCGCGCACGTATCGTCCGCCGCTCGGAAGGCAATCCGCTCTTCTGTGAGGAATTCCTGCGCATGCTGATCGACGACGGCCGGGTCGTGCGGGCGGACGATCGGTGGCGCGCGGCCGCGAGCGTGACCGAGGTCCGGGTTCCCGAGAGCATCCATGCGCTGCTCGCCGCCCGGCTCGATGGCCTCGGCGAGGACGAGCGGCGAGCGATGCAGGTGGCCTCGATCGTGGGCGAGCGATTCGGCGCGAGCGAGATCGGCGCGCTCGCACCCGACCTCGATGTCGGTGCCGCCCTCGCAGTACTGCGACGCGCGGGACTCGTCCTCGAGGATCGCGAGAGCCGCGAGCCGGATCGCTATCGCTTCAAGCACCTGTTGATGCGCGACGTCGCGTATGCCGGGCTTCCCAAAGCCGTTCGCGCCGACTTGCACGAGCGTTTTGCCGCGGAGCTCGAGCGCGCGGTGGGGGATCGCCGCGACGAGTTCGCGGAGGTCTTGGGGCACCACGCAGAGCGGGCGTTCTCGCTCTCGGCGGAGGTCCGGGCGCATCGTGACGTGCTCGGCCCGCGGGCGACGCGGGCGCTCGGGTGGGCGCTCGCACTGGGCGACCGCGCCCGGCGACGCGAGGACCGCGGCCTGCTCGCGGCCAACGTATCGGTGGCCTCCGCGGCGCTTGCGGTGCTGGGAGCGGATGGGACCCCGAACGACCACGCGCGCGTCGCCCTGCTGGTCGCCGACGACCGGCGGCTGGCAGGGGCGTACCTTCCGGCAGAGGAAGCGTTCGAACGTGCGTTGGAGCTCGCGCAGGCGGCCGATCGGAGCGACCTTGCGGCGTGGTCGCATCTCGGGACGGCGCAGGTGATGGCGCTGTCGGCGGATTTCGACGACGCGATGATGGAGCGGTTCGAACGGCATGCGACCGACGCCGCCCGGCTCTTCGATGAGAGCGGCGAGCCGGGCGCGGCACTGGAGGCGGGGCTGATCGCCTTGGAGCGGCACTGGGCGTTCGGCCAGCTCGGCGAGATGCTGGAGCGTGGGCGGGTCCTGCGGGAGCGGGCCCGCGAGCTCGGCGACGGACCGCGCGAGCTCCTCATCTGCGCTCGCCTCATCGGTGCAGCGGACCAGTCCGGCCGCTCGGAGCTGGCCAGGGAGTACGAGCGCGCCGCCGAGGAGCTTGCGGCCCGGTTGGGTCTGCGCATGCCGCAGTGGGGCAGGGTCGCCCGATGCGGACGGTTCCGGGTCAGCGGCGACTTCACGGCCGCGGAGGCATGCCAGCGGAGCCTGTACGCGGAAGGCGTCGCAGAACGTAATCCGTTCCTCCAGATCGGCAGCCTGCGCAATCTCGGCGAGGTGCTCCTCGAGGCCGGTCGCCCTGGGGAGGCCGGACCGGTCCTCGAGCAGGCGCTGGCCGAGAGCCTCCGGACCGGCGAGCTGTGGACCCGGACGGAGGTCACGGCGTCACTCGGGCAGGTGGCCGCGGAATCGGGAGACGACGCGCGGGCTCGCGAGCTCATCAGTGAGGCGAAGGCGATCGAGCGCGATACCGATCGCTACGCGGTCGGGTACGTCGCGTTCTCGGCGGCCCGGATCCACGAGCGCGCCGGCCGAGCGGTCGAAGCCGAAGCCGAGTACCGGCGCGCGATCGCGGTCTTCGCGGAGACGGAGTACGTGTTCGCCTTGGCCCGGACTCGAATCAGCTTCGCCGAGTTGCTCCTGCAGATCGGCCGCGCCGCGGATGCGAAGCGGGAATTTGACCTGGCCGAGCCCGGCATCGGTCACCAGGTGGCTGAAGGCGGGCGGCTCCTGGCGGCCCTCCGGGAGGCGCTCGCGCTGCCGCGTGCCGCCGGCTGAGCCTGCGGTGAAGGTCCGGTATCAGTGGCGCGCCGCGTGGCGGCCGACACCCGGATGGGGGAGCCGTCCCCCGATGGTCTCTCGTAGAACAGGGGCAGTGGACGGGAAGCTGGGACACGCGGACGCGGACGGCGCCTCGCCGGCGCGCGAGACGGCCTGGACCTAGGCCGCTTCGAACTCGGCGAGGCGCTGGCCTCGCCGCACCTGATCTCCCTGAGCGCACAGCACCTTGGTCACGGTCCCGTCACCCGGCGCTTCCACCCGTAGCTCCATCTTCATCGCCTCCACGATGCACACTAGGTCGCCACGCTTGACGCGCTGCCCCGCGCGCGCGTGCACCGCGAGCACGACCCCCGGCATCGGCGCCGTGATCTCGCTGCCGGCGAGCGCGTCGATGCTCCGCTGCGGTCCCGCGGTGTCGAGCATGTACACCTCGCCGCGCCACTTGACCCAGACGTCCGTGCCATCGCGCACGGCGATCGCCCGCTCGCCGTCGACGAGCCAGTGCCCCGCCTGCTCGTCGCGCACGACCGTCCGGCCGTCCACGGTGTACGGCCCGGTGCCGCTCACGCGGACGGGGCGGTCGTCCAAGATCACGGTCGTCGTCGCCGGACTGCCGGCGCGCCACCCCGAGAGCGCGCGCCACGGATCGCGCGCGTCGACGCCCAGGGCCGTGCTCGATGCGAACGCCGCGGCCGCCGCGGCCAACGCTTCAGCCGGCGCATCGCCAGGTCCGGTGGCGAGATCAGGGCTGCGCTCGATGAGCCCGGTGTCGACCCGCCCCGCCCGCACGTCGCGATGCGCGACGAGCTTGCGGAGGAACCGTTCGTTCGTGCGCACCCCGAGGACCGTCGAGCCGCGCAGTGCCGCAGCGGCCGCGTCGAGCGCCGCCGCGCGATCCGGCCCGTGCACGACGATCTTGGCGAGCAGCGGGTCGTAGTCCGCCGTCACGGAACTGCCCTCTTCGATCGCGGCATCGATCCGGGCTCTGTCGGCCCACTCCAGGAAGCTGATCCGCCCGGTCGAGGGAAGAAAGCCGGTCGCCGGATCCTCGGCGTAGAGGCGCACCTCGACCGCGTGGCCGCGCGGTACCGGGTCCAGCGACAGCCGTTCGCCCATCGCGACGCGGAGCTGCTGCTCGACCAGGTCGACGCCCCAGACGAGCTCGGTCACGGGGTGTTCGACCTGGAGCCGCGCGTTCACCTCGAGGAAGAAGAACTCGCCGTTCGCGTCGACGATGAACTCGCACGTGCCGGCGTTCACGTACCCGACGGCCTTCGCGAGCGCGATGGCCGCGTCGCTCATCCGCTTGCGCAGCTTTGCGTCGACCGCGGGCGACGGCGTCTCCTCCATCACCTTCTGGTGGCGCCGCTGCGCGGAGCAGTCGCGCTCGCCGAGTGCCTGGACCGTGCCGTGCACGTCGGCGATCAGCTGGATCTCCACATGCCGTGGCCGATCGATCGCGCGCTCGAGGATCAGCCGCTCATCCCCGAATGCCGCGCGCGCCGTGCGCCGCGCGCGCGCGAGCGCTTCGCGGAGGCCCCCGTCGCGCGCCACGAGCTGCATCCCGATCCCGCCACCGCCCGCAGCCGGCTTCAGCATGACCGGGTAGCCGACGGTCTTCGCGGCGGCCGCGAACGCATCGTCCCGCTGGTCGTCGCCGCGATACCCGGGTAGCACCGGTACGCCCGCGCGCTCGGCCACGGCTTTCGCCTCGGCCTTGTCGCCGAGCCGGCGGAGGACCTCCGGGCTGGGCCCGACGAACGTCATGCCCGCGGCGGCCACCGCGTCGGCGAACGGCGCCTGCTCGGAGAGGAATCCGTACCCCGGATGAATGAGTCGTGCGTCACTCTGGCGCGCAGCGGCGACGATGCTCCCGACGTTCAGATAGGAGTCGCGGGCCGGAGCCGGCCCGATGCGGATCGCCGTATCGGCCTCGTGCACGAACGGCGCGCTCGCGTCCGCGTCCGAGTACACGGCCACCGTCCGCAGTCCCATCCGCTTCGCGGTGCGAAAAACGCGACGTGCGATCTCGCCGCGATTCGCGACGAGGACGGTCATCATGTGAAGAGATTGTCACCGCAACGCGCCGCGCTCGCCGAGGGCTGGCCGGTGCTCACCACCGTCCTCGTCATCGGCATCCCGTTCGGGATCGTCGCGCGCCAGGCGGGCCTCTCGCCAGCGGAGATCATGGGGATGAGCCTCTTCGTGTTCGCCGGTGCCTCGCAGTTCGCGATGGTCCAGCTCTTCAAGGACGCCGCCGCCTGGCCGCTCATTGTCGCGACCGTGCTGCTGATCAACGTGCGTCATCTCCTCATGGCCGCGGCCCTCCGACCGTACTTCGCGCGGGTTTCGGTGTCCCGGCGTCTGGCGGCGGCCTACGTCCTCACCGACGAATCGTTCGCGATGGCCATCGGCTGGTTCCGGCGGGGCCGGACCGAGCTCGCGTATTACGCGACGTTCGCCGTCGCGCTCTTCGTGCTCTGGAACGTCGCGACGGTCATCGGGATGCTGCTCGGACCCTCGATCGGCGAGCCCCGGCGCTTTGGCGTGGATTTCGCGATCACCGCGACGTTCATCGCGATCGTCGTCCTGGGCGTGCGCCGGCGCTCGGACGCGATCGTCGCCCTCGCCGCGGCCCTCATGGCATCCGCGCTCGCGTATCTTGGCGCGTCGGTCGTCGCGGTCGTGACCGCGGGCGCGCTCGCGCCGCTGCTCGTGCTCTTCGTCCGAGATGACGCGGGATGACATGGCTCGCGATCGCCGGCTCGGCGCTGGTCACGTACCTCGTGCGCGCGTTCGCGTTCCGCGTCGGGCTGCCGCGTGAGCTACCGCGCTGGGTCACGCGCTACCTCGACGCGCTGCCGGCCGCGATCATCGCCGCGCTCGCCGGACCCGCGGTCCTCGTGCCGAACGGCGCGCCGACCCGCGGGCCTGAGCTGGCGGCCGCGCTCGTGGTCATCGCCGTGGTCGCGTGGCGCCGCAACCTGCTCGCCGGTGTCCTTGCCGGTGTCGGGGTCGTCGCGTTGCTGCGGCTAGTTCTGGCGGCGTGAGCCGCCGAGCCATTTCGGCGCACGCTTCTCGAGGAATGCCCGCATCCCGTCCTGACCTTCAGCGCTCACCCGCGCGCTCGCGATGCGCTCCACCGTGAGGTCGCGGACGTCGGCGGGACTCCTACCGGTGACCTCGCGGACGAGACGCTTGGCCGCGTTCACGGCCTCGGGCCCGCCAGAGATGATCGCGTCGACGAATCGTCCGACCTCGGGGTCGAGCTGGCCCTCGTCGACCACGCTGTGCACCAGCCCGGTCTCGAACGCGCGGTGCGAGTCGAACCGGATGCCCGTGGTGAACGCCGCGGTCGCGAAGCTCGGTCCGACCTTCCGCACGACGTACGGCGAGATCACCGCCGGCAGGATCCCGAGCCGGACCTCGGTGAACGCGAAGGTCGCTGCCTCGACCGCGACCGCGATGTCCGCCATCGCGACGAGGCCCGCGCCGCCGCCGATGGCGGCCCCCTGCACGCGGGCGACGATCGGCATCGGCAGCCCGTCGAGCGTGCCGAAGAGGTCGGCCAGCGCGCGCGAGTCCGCGAGATTCTCATCGAGGGTGTAGTCCGCCATCGAGCGCATCCACGCGAGATCGGCCCCCGCGCAGAAGGTGTCGCCGTCGCTCGCGAGCACCACGCAGCGTGCGTCGGCCGGCACGCCAGCGACAGCCTTCGAGAGCTGGGCGACCAGCTCGGCGTTGAACGCGTTCTTCAGGTCCGGCCGGGCGAGGGTGATGCGGACGACCCCCCGCTCGTCGAGGGCGACGCGGACGAGCTCGGTCACATCCGGAAGACGCCGTAGCGCGGCTCGCCGATCGGGGCGTGCCGCGCCGCGGCCAAGCCGAGGGCCAGGACCGCGCGCGTGTCCATGGGGTCGATGACACCGTCGTCCCACAGTCGCGCGGTCGAGTAGTAGGGCGCGCCCTGGGTCTCGTACTGGTCGCGGATCTTCGTCTTGAACTCCTCGCGGGCCTTGTCGTTCTCGAACGTGCCGACGAGCGACAGCACCGTCGCGGCCTGCTCGCCGCCCATGACGCTGATCCGTGCGTTGGGCCACATCCAGAGCTGCCGCGGTCCGTATGCGCGGCCGCACATCCCGTAGTTCCCGGCGCCGAAGCTGCCGCCGATGATCACCGTGAACTTCGGCACAACGGCGCAGGCGACCGCGGTCACCATCTTCGCGCCGTCCTTCGCGATGCCACCTTCCTCGTACTCCTTCCCGACCATGAAGCCGGCGATGTTCTGGAGGAACACGAGCGGCACGCCGCGCTGGTCGCAGAGTTGGATGAAGTGCGCCGCCTTGAGCGCGGACTCGCTGAACAGGATGCCGTTGTTCGCGATGATCCCGACGCGGAAGCCCATGACCCGGGCGAACCCGCAGACGAGGGTCTCGCCGTACAGGGCCTTGAACTCGGTGAACTTCGAGCCGTCGACGAGCCGCGCGATGACCTCGTGCACGTCATACGGCGTGCGGGTGTCCGCGGGCACGATGGAGTACAGGTCCGCCGGGTCGTGCGCGGGCGCCTCCGGCGCGGTCACATCGTCGCCCCAGAGGAGCGCCTGCGGCCCGAGGTTCGACACGATCTCGCGTGCGAGCGCGAGCGCATGTGCATCGTCGAGCGCGTAGTGATCCACCACGCCGCTCTTGCGCGCGTGCACGTCCGCCCCGCCGAGCGCTTCCGCGGTGACCTCCTCGCCGGTCGCGGCCTTCACCAGCGGCGGGCCGCCGAGGAAGATCGTGCCCTGGCCCTTCACGATGATCGTCTCGTCGCTCATGGCGGGGACGTACGCGCCGCCGGCCGTGGAGCTGCCCATCACGACCGCGAGCTGGGCGATGCCGAGCGACGACATCCGGGCCTGGTTGTAGAAGATCCGGCCGAAGTGCTCGCGGTCCGGGAACACCTCGTCCTGCCGCGGAAGGAACGCGCCGCCCGAGTCGACGAGGTAGAGACAGGGGAGCCGGTTCTCGAGGGCGATCTCCTGCGCCCGCAGGTGCTTCTTCACAGTTAGCGGGTAGTACGTGCCGCCCTTCACCGTCGCGTCGTTCGCGACGATGACGCACTCGCGCTCGGAGATTCGCCCGATGCCGGTGACGATGCCGGCCGAGGGCGCGTCGTTGCCGTACAGATCGAGCGCGGCCAGCGGGGCGATCTCGAGGAACGGCGCACCGGGATCGAGGAGCCGCTCGATGCGCTCGCGTGGGAGCAGCTTGCCCGCCTTCGCGTGCTTCTCGCGCGCCCGCTCGGGCCCGCCCTGACGCACGGCGTCGAGCTTCTTGTGGAGATCGCCGACGAGCGCGTTCATCGAGTCGCGATTCGCGCGTGCCTGCTCGGAGGCACGGTCGAAGGACGAGGAGAGCACCGCCATCAGGGCGCGATGCTAAACTTGACTCTCCGCGCGCGCCTGTAGCTCAGTTGGATAGAGCGCAACGCTACGAACGTTGAGGTCGGGGGTTCGAGCCCCTCCAGGCGTACAGCCGCGTCGTCAATAGAGGATCCGCGTCCGGATCGTCCCTTCGACCGTATCGAACTGCTTTCGCACGGCGAGGCTGAGCGGGCGATCCGAGCCGTCGACATCGATCACGGCGTACCCGATCGGCCCGTACGTCTCGAGGTATTCGCTCGAGACGTTGATCTTCGATTCGGACAGGATGCCGTTGAGCCTGGCCAGCACGCCCGGCTGATTCCGGTGGATGTGCAGGAGCCGGTGTTTGCCCGGGTGCTCCGGCAACGAGACCTCGGGGAAGTTCACCGCGGTGAGCGTCGAGCCGTTGTTGCTGTACTTGATGAGCTTCGCCGCGACCTCGACGCCGATGCTGCTTTGCGCTTCGACGGTACTACCGGCGACGTGCGGCGTGAGGATCACGTTGTCGAGCGCGATCAGCGGTGACTCGAACCGCTCTTCGTTCGACTGCGGCTCGAGCGGGAAGACGTCGATCGCCGCCCCGGCGAGGTGGCCGGCCTGGAGCGACTCGGCGAGCGCGCGGAGATCGACGACGGTGCCGCGCGACGCGTTGATCAGGTGGGTCCCGGGCCGCATGTGCGCGAGCTCGTCCCGCCCGATGAGGCTCACCGTGGCCGCCGTGTCCGGTACGTGGAGCGTCACGAGGTCGGCGCGCTCCAGCAGGTCGCCGAGCGAGGATGCGGCCTTCGCGTTGCCGAGACCAAGCTTCGTCTCGATGTCGTGGTAGATGACCTGCATCCCGAGCGCCTCGGCGAGGATGCCGACCTGGGTGCCGATATGGCCGTACCCGACGATCCCCAGGCACTTGCCGCGGACCTCGGTCGATCCGGCGACCGACTTCATCCACGCGCCACGATGAGCCGCTGCGTTCCGCTGCGGCACGCCGCGGCAGAGCATGATGATCTCGCCGATAACGAGCTCCGCGACGCTCCGCGTGTTCGAGAACGGCGCGTTGAACACCGGCACGCCGCGGTCGCGCGCGGCGTCCACGTCGACCTGATCGGTGCCGATGCAGAAGCAGCCGATCGCCATCAGCTTCTCGGCCTGCGCGAGAGCCGCCTCGGGGACCCGGGTCCGCGACCGGATCCCCAACACGTGCGCGTCGCGGATGCGCTCGACCAGCTCGCGCTCCGCGAGCGCCGTCTTGTAGCTCTCGATGCTCGTGTAGCCGTCCGCCCGGAAGGCGTCGATCGCACTGGCGTCGATGCTTTCGAGCAGCAGCATCTTGATCTTGCCCTTGTCGAGGGACGTCGTCGCCATCGGCGCTAAGGGTAGGGTCGGCCGGACCTACGCGGGGATGTCGGCGACCGGGTCGTTCTCCTTCCACAGACGCGAGGTCACGATCAGATCGGCGGACCGCCGATTGCACGCGATCGGGACGTCGTGCAAGACGGCGAGCCGGAGCAGCGCCCGCACATCGGCTTCATGCGCGTGCGATGCGAGCGGATCCCAGAAGAAGACGACCAGGTCCAGCTCACGTTTGGCGATCATCGCGCCGACCTGCGCGTCGCCACCGCGGGGACCGCTGAGCAGCGCGCGCACGGGTCCGCCGATCGCGTCGGATACGAGCGTCGCCGTGTGACGCGTCCCGCACAGCTCCGCGTCGCGTAGGAGTGCGCGATTCCAGACGGCCCACTCGATCATGTCCTGCTTCTGGCCGTCGTGCGCGATGAGCGCGATGCGCAAACGTGCGTTCATGGTCGAAACGATGACGCAGCTCGCGGTGACCGTTCAAGGGCGGAACGTGCGCAGTCGATGAGACCTGGCGGGCACCGTTCGTATACCGCGTCACGACCTGGCCGCTACTGCGCGCTCGCCGCGGCATCGCTACGGTCGCTACACCTTCCGATCCTTCTCCCAACCGGGACCACCTCCCTCTCTGTTCTCGCAGCCGCTCTTGACAGCCGCCCGCCGCTCCGTTACTACACCACTTAGTTATATAACCAGTAGGTGAAGTACGGATGGCGACCGACCGGCTGAGCGCCACGTTCGCGGCCATCGCCGACCCGACCAGACGGGCGATCCTCGCGCGTCTCGCGTCGGGCGAGGCCTCGGTCACGGAGCTGGCGAAGCCCTTCGACATGACCCTTCCGGGCGTGTCGAAGCACCTCAAGGTGCTGGAGCACGCCGGGCTGATCTCGCGCGGCCGCGACGCCCAGTGGCGCCCCGCTCGGCTCGAGGCGGACCGGCTGCGGGAAGCCGCGAAGTGGATGGAGCGTTACCGCATCTTCTGGGAGCAAAGCCTCGATCGACTCGACCAGCATCTGCGCGAACTACAACGGGAGGAACACAAGTATGGCCGCAGGAAATAGCGTGATCGCACCGGAACGGACGCTTGTCACGACCCGGGTCTTCGACGCGCCGCGCGAGCTCGTGTACCGGGCGTGGACCGATCCGAAGCAGTTGGCGAAGTGGTTCCCGCCGGAAGGCTTCACCTCACCGCGCTGCGAGGTCGATCCGCGGCCGGGTGGTGTGTTCCGGGTCGACATGAAGGCACCCGACGGTCCGCCATTCAACGGCACGGTGTTCCCTGGCCCAGGTGTGTTCCGCGAGGTCGTGCCGAACGAGCGACTGGCCTTCACGATGGCACCGGAGATCGAGGGTCAGACCATGCCGAAGGTGCTGATGACCGTCCGCTTCGAGGACCAGGCCGGCAAGACGAAGCTCACGGTCGAGCAGACCCTGGACACCGTTGCCGACTACGAGACGATGGTGAAGACCGGCATGGCCGAGGGCATCCGGGAGAGCCTCGACAAGCTCGCGGGCGTGCTCTCGGGCAACAGCTCGGATCGCGGTGTCACCGTCTCCGGCCGGACCCTGACGCTCGTGCGCGTGTTCAACGCGCCGCGCGAGCTCGTCTGGACGGCTTACACCGATCCGCAGCACATCATGAGATGGATGTTCGCGAACGACTGGGAGTCGCCCTTCGCGGAGACCGACCTCCGTGCGGGCGGCGCGTTTCGCATCGGCATGCGACCGGCGGATCACGGCCACGAGGGCTTCGTTTTCGACGGCACGTACCGCGAGATCATCAGACCCGAGCGGATCGTCCAGGTCATCGGAGACGGGCGGGTGATGACGACGACGTTCGATGAGGTCCTCAGTGGGACGAGGCTCACGCTCTCGCTCGAGATGGCGATGGGCGAGGAACAGGAGCGCGCCGGCTACAGCCAGATCCTGGACCACTTTGCTGCGCACCTCGCGACGCTGTCCGGCAAGAAGTAGAGGTCAGAAAATGAAAAAGATCACCCCGTTCCTGTGGTTCGATGACCAGGCGGAAGAGGCGATGCGTTTCTATGTCTCGATCTTCAAGAATTCAAAGGTCTTGAGCGTTTCCCCCGGACCGAATGGAAGAGCGATGAGCGTGACATTCGAATTAGAGGGCCAGGAGTTCATGGCACTGAACGCCGGTCCTCAGTTCAAGTTCACGGAAGCCATTTCGTTCTTCGTGAGCTGCAAGACGCAGGAAGAAGTAGATGCGTTCTGGAAGAGGCTCTCCGACGGCGGAGAAGAGGGACGCTGCGGCTGGCTGAAGGACAAATACGGCCTCTGGTGGCAGATCATCCCGAACGTTCTAGGGGAGATGATGGGCGACACGGATCCCGCGAAAGCCAAACGGGTCGTGGACGCGATGCTCAAGATGAACAAGATCGACATCGCGGCGCTGAAACGGGCCTACGACCAATGAGCACGGCGGCGCGTACGTGCTGCCGTTCGGTGGCTTCCGGTGCTCGGCCTAGACCGACCCGAGAGCGAAGAGCCGCGACAGCGAGGGGGCCCGATGCGTGCCAAGCGACCGCGGAGCCATGGTTGACGGTTCGGTAACGAGGCGGGGCCTTGTCCCGGTGATCTAGATGTAGTCGGCGCGACGGACCTTGAGCGGCCCCTTCGCGTAGTTCGGCGGGGTGTCCTCGATCTTCACGTGGTTGTAGTTGTGCGTCGTGACCTCGTGCGTTGTGCGCTGCTCGCTCGCCGCGAGGAGCGACTGCATCGAGCTCTGGTCCAGCACCTGGAATCGGACATCGCACCCGGCAAAGCGGCACGGGAAACCACCGGACTTCATACCGTCAATTCCTCCCGAGGATGCGCTTGGATGGGACTCCCCTGCGTTGGGCGCGATTGTACGGGTGAACCGGCCGGTGCGCACCGCTCCCCTAGACGGGCGCTGCCGGCCGGCAATCTGTCGGGCGGCGAGCAGCAGCTCCTCGCGATCGCTCGCGCGCTGCTCGCGAAGCCCCGCGTGCTCCTGCTCGATGAGCCGTCGCTGGGGCTCGCGCCAAAGATGGTCGCGACCGTCTTCGAGGTCCTCGCCGAGCTCAAGCGGAGCGGCACCACCATGCTTCTGGTCGAGCAGAACGCCCTGCGGGCACTCCGGCTGGCGGATCGCGCCTACGTGCTGGAGCTCGGACGGATCGGCCTGACCGGCACGGGCGCCGCCTTGTTTGCAGGACGCCGGTGTCGCGCGTGCCTATCTCGGCGCGTAGCCGGGGTATCGATCCGTGACCCAAGGTCCGACCACCGCGTCGCCCGCTCGGGCGCAGTCGAGGCGGCCGCGCTGCATTCCCGGCAGCACCTACAAGCGGTCACACTGACGCGCGCATGGCGCGCGGACTCGCGATCGTCAATCCGGCGGCCGGCCGTGGGACCGCGCGCGAAGAGGTCGAAGCGGTCCTCGATCTCCTCCGCGAGCGCTTCGAGACGATCGACGTCGTCGAGACCGGGCTCGAGCACCCGACCGCGACGGAGCTCGGCGAGCGCGCGGTCGCGGAGCGGTACGACGTCGCGATCGCGGCGGGCGGCGACGGCACCGTGGGCGGCGTTGCGCGGGCGCTTGTCGGCAGCGACGTGACCCTCGGGATCCTCCCGTTCGGCACGTTCATGAACATCGCCCGGGCGCTCGAGATCCCGCGCGACGACCCGCGGGCCGCCGCGGAGCTCATCGCGCGCTCGACGATGCGCAAGATCGACGTCGGCGAAGTGGGTGGCCAGGTGTTCTTCGAGGCTGCGGGGATCGGTCTCGACGCGGAGGCGTTCAGCGCGGGACACGCGATCCAGCGCGGGCAGCACGGCTACGCCCTCGCTGCGCTACGCGCGCTGCTCAGGCGGCGCAGCGCGCGAGTGAAGATCGAGATCGATGGGCGCGCGCGCTGGCAGCGCGTGCTCCAGGCCGTCGTGAGTAACGGGCCGTGGTACGGGTGGGGGTTCGAGGTCGCGCCGGGCGCCCATGTCGACGACGGCAAGCTCGACGTCGTGATCTTCGGCGACGGCAAGCTCCGCGTCCTGCGGGAGCTCATCGCCGCGGCGATCGACCGGGACCGGCCGGCGCGCGGCCGCCGTCATCGCGGCAAGCGCATCACGTTCAGCGCGACGCGCGATCTGGCGGTGCACGCCGACGGGATCGTCGTCGGCAGGCTGCCGCAGACATTCGTCTGCCGGCCAGGGGCGCTCCGGGTCTACGCCCCACGCGCGAACTGACGGTTGTTAAGGGCCTGTAAGAGGACCCGTCCGAGCGCAACTCCTGGCGAGCCCGTCCGATACCTCTCATCGAACGCCCGCACCGTGCGGGCAGTTCGCGGGAGAACGATGAACATGAACGCACGCTCGATCCTTCGATCGAAGACTGCGGCGATCCTGAGCGCGGGCGTCCTTGGCGCCGGCCTCCTCGGCGGCGTCGCCCTCGCAGCAGCGCCGACGACGGCCGAGATGCTCGCGACGACGGCGCCCGACACGAACGCGGCGACGGCGACCGCCGAGAAGGCGAAGGGCAAGCTCAAGGCCATGCTTGATGGCCTCGTGGCGAAGAACGTCATCACCCAGGCCCAGGAGGACGCGATCATCGGCGCCCTCGGGAGCGTCGCGACGCAGGACCACCCCAAGCTCCGCGAGTTCGTCGGCGACGTAGCCAATGAGAGCGTCAGGTATCTCGGCCTTCCGGCGGACCAGGTGAAGCAGCAGCTTCGCGCGGGCAAGGGCCTCGGCGACATCGCGACTGGCACGCCGAACAAGTCCCGCGACGGGCTCATCACGGATCTCGACACCGCTGCGGCGACCCGGATCCGGGCAGCGGTGGCCGCGGGCACCCTCACCCAGGCACAGGCGGACCAGCTCACGCCGAAGGTGGATAACGGCATCCTGAAGATCGTCGACCACACGGGCTCGCCGAAGCCGGCCGCGACGAACTAGCCCACCACACCTCCCTCCTCTTTCGCGACAGGCGCCGCCGCGAGCGGCGCCTGTCGGGTTCTAGTCGGGCTCGAGGACCGTGGTCGCGGCGCGATACGTGCCGAGCACCTGGACCCAGGCGCAACACGTCTTCATGAGCGCGAGCGCCTCGGTCGCGGGCGTACGCGTGGGATCGCCCTCGAAATCGAGGTAGAAGACGTAGTCCCACGGCGCCGCCCGGCTGGGCCGCGATTCGATCTTCGTGAGCTGGAGTCCCGCGGTGGCGAACGGCTGGAGCGAACGCGTCAGCGCCCCCGGGACATTCGCAGTCGCATACGCGAGGCTCGACTTGCGCGGGCCCGAGCGCAACGCCTCCGGCACCCGGCCGCCGGGGTACTCGTCGCCACGACGCGCGAGCGCGAAGAAGCGGGTGAAGTTGTCCGGCGTCGTCTCGATCCCTTCGGCGAGCACCGTGAGTCCGTACTCGCGCGCTGCGCGCTTGCTTGCGACGGCCGCCACCGACCGGTCGTCGTCCGCGGCGACCTCGGCCGCGGCACCGGCGGTGTCGTACGCGACCACCGGCTCGATGCGGCGGGCGCGCAGGAAATCGTCGACCTGGGCGAGCGCCTGCGGGTGCGAGCGAGCGCTCGTGATCCCCTCGAGCGTCGCGCCCGGGCGGGCCAGGAGGCAGTGCCGGACGCGGACGATCGCCTCGGCGATCACCTGCAGTCCGGAATGGCCGCGGAGCAGGTCGTATACGTCCACGACCGAGCCGACGTGCGTGTTCTCCACCGGCACGACCGCGGCACCCACGGCGCTCGACTCGAGCGCCGCGAACACGTCGCCGAACGTGCGCGACGGGACCGGTGTGTCCTGCGGAAAGAGCGCGACGGTCGCCGCCTCGGAGTACGCCCCGGCGAGGCCCTGATACGCGACCTTCATCGCGGGTACACGGCGGTCCGCCAGTCCGGGCGCGAGGCATCGTCGCCGCGCGCGATCGCGAAGTACCGGTCGCCGATGGCCTTCGCGATCGGTCCGATCGCGCCGTCGCCGACCTGCCGCCCGTCGACCTTCACGCACGGCGCGACCTGGGCCCCGGTGCCGCAGAAGAACAGCTCATCGCACACGAACAGCTCGGTGCGGTCGATGGGCCGCTCGATGAACGCGTAGCCGAGCTCGCGTGCCAGCTCGGCGATCGTCTGACGGGTGATCCCTTCGAGGATGTCGTCGGTCACCGGAGGCGTGACGAGCGCGCCGTCGCGGACCATGAACAGGTTCGAGCCCCCGCCTTCGGACACGTGGCCGCCGCTGGTGAGGAAGATCGCCTCCTCGGCCCCGTGCTCGCCGGCCTCGTCCACCGCGAGCGCCGTGTTGATGTACGCGCCGCTCACCTTCGCGCGAGCCGGGATCGCCTCGTCGGAGATGCGCCGCCAGCTCGAGGTGTGCGCGGTCAGCCCGCCGGTGGAGAGGTAGCCGCCCATCGGGAACGCGTAGACGCCAAATCCGTCGCGCAGCCCGTGGAGCGCGACCTTCACCACCCGCGCGGCCTTGTACGCGAGCGGGCGGATGTACACGTCGCTGCGGAAGGCATTGCGCCGCAGCAGCTCGAGCACGATCTCCGAAAGCGCGTCGGCATCGCCCGGCAGGCCGATCCGCACGATGCGGCACGAGCGGGTCATCCGCTCGAAGTGCTCGCGAAGGCGGAAGACGTAGAGCTGCCCCGCGGTCGGGTTCCAGTACGCGCGGATCCCTTCAAACACGCCCGTCCCGTACTGCAGGGCATGCGTCGCGATGCTGACCTTCGCGTCGGCGAACGGCACGAACGCGCCGTCGAGGTACGCGGTCCCGGCCTCGGGGATCTCGTTCGCGGGGCTTGGTCCCGTCTTCATAGCCGTGCCACCGCTTCCTCCCGGTTCCAAAATCGCCGCGCGAGCTCGAGGGCCACGAGATCCGAGATGAGGATCGCCACCACCACGCCGATCACGACCTCTGCCGCGAGGTTCTGGATCGCGCCGCCAATCGCGCTGAGCGTGACGATCATCCCGCCGAGCACAAAGCCCGCGATTTGCTGCGCGGTTCGCTGGCTGCCGACTCGCGCGGACACGACCATCACCCAGGCGCCGATCGTCAAGATGACGAATACCGATAGCGCGAAGAGGCCGTACAGCGTGGCCGGGCCGAGCACGCGGGCGACCCGATCGGCGCCGTACACGGCCGACGACGCCACGTCGAAGGCGGTGAGCGAGATGACCGATAGCCCGGCCGCCGGCGCGAGCACCGCGAGGAGCTTGCCGGCCACGATGTCGATGTCCTGGATCGGCGCGGCGAGCAGTGGGACGAGGGTCTGGGCCTCTTTCTCGGCCGCGAACGAGCCGGCCGCGGCGTTGATCGCGGTCGCGGCCGGGAGCAGCGCGGCCTGGAGCGCGAAGATCAGGATGAACCCGTCGGGCGCCCGGCCGCTGCCGCGGTTGAGCTGGACGAGGGCGATCGGCAGCCCGACGAAGAACAGCGCCCGGATGATCGCGCCGCGGTCGCTGTACTGCTCGATGATCTCGCGCCGCGCGAGGAGCAGGGCCTTCCTCATTGGCGGCTCTCCTTGATGATCGCAAGGTAGGCGTCCTCGAGCGAGCGGGTCTCCGCGTTCAGACTGATCACCCGGGCACCCGCATCGAGGAGCGCTCGCAGCGCGCGGGTGTTGGTCTCCGCGGGATCGACGGAGCTCCAGCGCGCCTCGAGCCGCCCGTTCGACGCTGCGACGCTTTCAACCGATACGCCCGCCGTCGCCAACGCCGCCCGGACGGCGGCCTCGTCCGCGACCAGCTCGGCGCGGAACGACGGCTGTCCGGCGGAGCGCAGCTCCTCGGTCGGGCCCTCGCGCACGATGCGGCCGCGGTCGACGATGACGACGCGATCGGAGATCCGCTGGGCCTCGTCGAGATCGTGCGTGCAGAGGAGGATCGAGCGGTGCTGCGCGCGGAGCGAGACGATGAGCTCCCGCAGGGTCTGGGTCATCTCCGGGTCGAGCGCCGTGGCCGGCTCGTCCAAGAGCAGCACCGGCGGCTCGTGCACGAGCGCCCGCGCAATCGCGGCCTTCTGCTTCATGCCCCGGGAGAACGCCGCGAGCTTGTGATCCAGCACCGACGTGAGGCCCAGCAGCTCGACCAGCTCCGCGACGCGCGGCCCGGGCCGGGGCACGTCGTACATGCGCGCGAAGAACGTGAGATAGGAGCGGAGCGACATCCGTTCGTACAGGGCGGGGGAGTCGGTGACCAGACCGCACCGGGCGCGCACGGTGTTCGCGTCGACGCGGACGGAGATGCCGTCGACGATCGCGTCACCCTCGGTCGGCGCGAGGATGCCCCCGATGATCCGGCTCGCGGTGGTCTTGCCCGCGCCGTTCGGTCCGAGGAGCGCGACGATCTCCCCGCTCCGGACGACGAACGATGCGTGCGAGAGCGCGGTGAACGACCCGAAGCGACGTGTGACGTCGCGGACTTCGATCACGGTGAGACCGAGGATATGGGTTAGCCTGCGAGCGTGGACGCGGTGCTCACGCTGCATGGCCGGGCCGCTACGGCCGTGGTCCTCTATCTGTCGATCGTCGGTGTGTGGGGTCTAGTCCTCGGCGCGCGCGCTCACGGGCCGACACCGAACTTCGTCGGCGCGCTCGTGATCGCCGAGGTCGCGGCGGTCGCACAGGGTGCGCTCGGCATCGCGCTGCTGTTCTCGCGGCCGCCCGCGCAATCGCTCCACGTCCTGTACGGATTCGCGCTCGCCGTCGCGCTGCCGTTGGCGGCCACGCTGGTGCGCAAGCGCGAACCGCGGGCCGCGTCCTTCGCGTTCGGGTTCATGGCCCTGTTCGCCGCTGGCCTCGCCATCCGCGGGATGACCACGGCGTGAGCTTCGTCGACGATCGGCCGGACACCTCGGTGGAAGCGCTGAACGCGCTGAACGACGACTTCCTCTATTTCAATGTCGCCGGATCGGGCTCGACCTTCCCGATCGCGCAGCGCGCTGCGGAGGCGTACCGCACGTGGATGAACGGCGTCGGGATGTTCTCGCACGTCGGGTACGACTCATACAACGCCGAGCTGAG
Source organism: Candidatus Limnocylindria bacterium (assembly GCA_035937095.1). Taxonomy (GTDB): domain Bacteria; phylum Chloroflexota; class Limnocylindria; order P2-11E; family P2-11E; genus UBA4735. Next base: position 9,682 of record DASYVN010000068.1, on the reverse strand, counting down.
CGCCACGCGCGCCGATCTCGCGGCGTTCATCGGTGACCCCGACGGTGGCTCGCGCATCGCGCTGATGCAGTCGGCGACCGACGGACTGAACGCGCTCATCGCCTCGCTCCCCCTCGAACCCGGCGCGCTCATCGTGACCACCGCAGAGGAGCATCCGGCCGCGCTGCTGCCGGTGTACCGGCGTCAGGACCGTGGCGACCGGGTACGTGTCATCGCGCTGCACGACGACGAGCGCTTCCTCGCCGATATCGCGCAGGCGTTCCGGGACGGCGCGCAGGCCATCGTCCTCTCGCTCGTCTCGTGCCGCACCGGCCGGCGTCTCCCGGTGGTGGCCGCCGCGAAGCTCGCCCGTGAGGCGGGCGCGATCAGCATCGTCGACTGCGCGCAGGCGCTTGGCCAGATCCCGGTCGACGTCCGGGCCCTCGGCGTCGACGCGGCGGTGTTCCTGGGACACAAGTGGCTGCACGGCCCGCTCGCGACCGGCGCGACCTGGATCGCCGACCCGGGGCGCTGGACGCCGAGCCGCGTGGGCTGGCGGTCGCGCGCCGACCACGACCTCGAGGGGCACATGAAGCTGAACGACGACGCGACGCGTTTCGAGATCGGCACCGTTGATGTCGCCGCGTTCGTCGGGATCCGCCAGAGCCTCGCTGTGCATCGCGCGCTCGGCTCGCGCGTCGGCCAGCGGGTGAGGGAGCTGCGGACCCGGGTGCTCGCGACCGTCAGCGAGCTGCCGCTCGACCTGCTCGGCCGGGCGGACGATCCGACCGGCATCGTCGTCGTGCAGCCGCGGTCCGGCGGCGCGGCCGAGATCATCCAGCGCGCGTGGGACGAGGATCGCGTGGTCATCAAGCACGTGGGCGACCAGTCGATGGACGCGATCCGGATCTCGTTCTGGGCCTTGCATCGCGACGCCGACGTGGATCGCCTGGGCGCGGTGCTCTCGAAGCAGCTGGCGGTCAGGGCGTGACGACGGCGCTCCTGGCGAAGCAGGTCGCCATCGTCACCGGCGGCGGACGCGGCTTCGGCCGAGCGATCGCCGAGACCCTGGCGGCGCTCGGCGCGAATGTCGTCGTGGCCTCGCGAAACGCGCCCGAGCTTGACGAGGTCGCGAACCTGATCAAGAAGCAGGGCGGGAAAGCCCTCGCGCAGACCGCCGATGTCGCGGACGAGCGCCAGGTCCAGGAGCTCGTGCTCGCGACGGAACGATGGGTCGGACCGCCGACGATCCTCGTGAACAACGCCGGGGTGCTCGACCCGATCGGCCCGCTCGTCGAGACGAGCGGCGCGGTGTGGCTGCGGAACATCGCTATCAACGTCGGTGGCACGTACCTCGTGACCCGCGCCGTCCTTCCCGGCATGCTGGACCGCGACTACGGCCGCATCGTAAACATCTCGAGCGGCGCGGCGGACCGCGCGAACGCCGGCTGGAGCGCGTACTGCTCGGCCAAGGCCGCGGTCGACCAGCTCACGCGGGTGCTCGCGCTCGAGATGGAGGGCAGCGGGATCTCCGTGAGTGCGTTCCATCCCGGCTTCATGGACACCGCGATGCAGGAGCGGATCCGCCAGTTCACGCCGGAGCAGTTCCCGCGGGTCGAGGAGTATCGCGAGGCCCACCGCCAGGGGCGCATGAAGGATCCGCACGAACCCGCGCGGGTCGTGGCGTACCTCTGCCTGCCGGCGACCGAGCGCAACGGCGCGATCCTTGAGATCGGCGACACCGAGGTCGTCGGCGCCGCGGAGGCCGCGCTTCGCTAGAGCGGACTAGCCCTTCGCCGCTGGCGTGTAGCCGCGGCGCTTCGCGATCGCGGCCGTAAGCAGCTTGGTCACGCGCTCGGGATCGGTGGCCGCGCGCCGCTCGAGCTCCGCGGCCGGCCGGCCGATGAGGCCGCACGTCGCGCAGTCGCCGTTCCCATCGAGCCGGGCGTGGCAGTGCGCGCAGTGGACCTCGAAGGCGCCGTGGGGACGGAAGAGATCAAGTCCCTTCGCTTCGGCGATGAGCGCTCCGATGTCGGCCACCGTCTAACCCGCCGAGAGCACGACGGACTTCTTCTCAAGGTAGCCATCAAGGGCCTCGAGGCCGTGCTCCTTACCAAATCCGGACTGCTTCGAGCCGCCGAACGGTAGCTGGTCGTACGCGACCTGGATGTCGTTGACCCACGTGTAGCCGGCCTGGATCTGCTCCATCGCCTTGCGGGCCTTGGCCAGATCCTTGGTCCAGATCGACGAGCCGAGGCCGTACACGCTCGCGTTCGACTTCGCGATCGCCTCGTCGAGGTCGTTCACGATGACGATCGGGAGGGCCGGGCCGAACACCTCTTCGGTGAGCATCCGCGAGTCCTCGGCGACCTCCGTCAGCACCGTCGCCTCCATGAACCAGCCGCGCTCGAACTCCTTGCCCTGGGGGCGGGTTCCGCCCGCGATGACCTTCGCCCCCCGCTGGACCGCGTCGGCCACTTGCGACTCGACCTCGGCACGCTGGTGCTCGGTATGGAGCGGTCCCATCTTCACGCCCTCGGCGAAGCCGTCGCCGACCTTCCACTCCTTCTTCGCGCGATCCGCGATCTTGGCCATGAACTCCTCCGCGACCGTCGCGAAGACGTACACCCGCTTCACCGCGAGGCACGCCTGGCCCGCGTTGAAGAACCGTCCGATGGCCGTGGCCGCGGAGGCGCGCCGGATGTCGGCGTCGTCGCACACGATCATCGGGTCGCTGCCGCCGAGCTCGAGCGTGACGCGCGTCACGTTGTCGGCCGCGAGCTTCATGATCCGTTTGCCCGTCTCGGTCTGGCCGGTGAACGCGACCTTGTTCACCTTCTTGTGCGAGACGAGCGCATCGCCGATCTCGCTGCCGGAGCCGTGCACGATGTTCAGCACGCCCGGCGGGAGGCCGGCCGAGTTGATGATCTCGATGGCCTTCTGCGTCGCGAGCGGGGTGGTCGAGGCTGGCTTCAGCACAACGGTGCAGCCGGCCGCCAGCGCGGGGCAGATCTTGTTCGCCATGAGCGTGAGCGGGAAGTTCCACGGCGTGATCGCCGCGACAACGCCCACCGGACGCCGGATCGTGAGGCCGAACTTCGCCGGGTCGTCCAGCGGGACGTAGTCGCCGCGGATCTTGTCCGCGAGCCCGGCGTAGTACTCGAGGTTCTCCTGGACTCGCGATGCCTCGAGGATGGCATGCGCGAGGGGCTTGCCCTGCTCCTGGGACAGTAGCTTCGCGATCTCCGGGACCGCGGCCTTCATCTTCTCGGCGGCCGCGTGGAGGAGCTGCGCACGCTTGCTCGGCAGGAGCGCGGCCCAGGCCGGGAACGCCTTCGCCGCGGCCTCGACCGCCGCGTCGACATCGGCGGCGGTGCCGCGCGGGATCGAGTCGACGACCGAGCCATTCGCGGGATTCTTGACTTCCATCGTCTTGCCCGCCTGGGCGTCGACGAGCTCGCCGTTGATGAACATTCGTGCCATGAAGGACACCTCTCCGACCGTCACCGGCGCGCACGAGCGCGACCGCGGTGATTAGATTGTGCCGGAAATCAGCGAGGTGCTTCGGGAGGTCGTCATGTCGGTCGTACGGCTGGAGATACGGGACGCCGTGGGGCACATCGTGCTGGACCGCCCGCCGGCCAACTCGTACGACAAGGCCTTTCTTGACGACCTGTCGCTCGCCATCGACGAGGCCCGCTTCACGGCCTCGGTAAAGTCGATCGTCGTGCGGAGCGCGTCGGAGAAGTTCTTCTCCGCGGGCGCGGACGTGAAGATGTTCGCCGCGACCGACGCCGACTACCAGGCCGCCTTCGTGATCCACGCCAACGAAGTGATGTCCAAGTTCGAGCGCACGCCCAAGGTCGTGGTCGCCGCGATCAACGGCCATTGCCTCGGCGGCGGCCTCGAGATCGCGCTCTGCTGCGACTTCCGCTTCGCGGCCGAGGGCGTGTACAACATCGGTCTCCCCGAGGTGACGCTCGGCGTGCTGCCCGGCACCGGAGGCACCCAGCGGCTCCCGCGGCTCATCGGCCGCCAGAAAGCGCTCGACCTCATGCTCCGCGGCGCGGCCGTCCCGCCCGCGCAGGCGAAGGAGCTCGGCATCGTCGACGAGCTGTTCCCGGCCGCGGAGCTGCAGGAGAAGACCCACGTGTACGCGGCGAAGATGGCCACCGGACCGACCCTCGCGATCGGCAAGATCAAGCTCGCGACCGTGCTCGGCGGGGGCATGCCGTTCGAGAACGGGATGCTCTACGAGCACGAGGCCGTCGGCCGCCTGTTCGCGTCGGAGGATGCCCGTGAGGGCGTGACCGCCTTCACTGAGAAGCGCAAGCCGAACTACAAAGGGAAATGAGCTGACGAAACTCGTCTCCCGCAAGGAGGCGATCGCGGTCTCTCCGCTGCTGCCAGGTACGCGGCCGATCGAGCTCCATTATCGAGATGGCGGACAGGGCGCGCCGATCGTGATCCTGCATGGCGGATGGGGCTACGGCTTCTATCCGCACGACGACGCGATCGCGAACCTAGATCGCCGGTTCGTGATCCCAGATCGCACGGGCTATGGCAAGTCGCCGCATATCGCCGAGCTGCCGCCGAATTTCCACGTCGCCGCCGCGATCGAGACCGAGAAGCTCCTTGACGCCCTCGCGATCGAGCGCTGCGTGCTGTGGGGACATAGCGACGGCGCGGTGATTGCGACGCTGCTCGCGTTGCGTACGCCTGATCGCTATGCCGGAGTCGTCGTCGAGGCGATCCATCTCGATCGCGAGAAACCGCGGTCGCGCGAGTTCTTCCTGCAGATGGTGAATGACCCCGATGCATTCGGCGAGCGAGTCGCGCGGAAGCTTGCCGAGGATCACGGCGAGGATTACTGGCGGACGATCATTCGCGCGGGTGGTCGCGCGTGGCTCGAGATCGCAGCGACACCGATGGAAGACTTCTACGAACGTCGTCTCAACGAGCTGCGAGTGCCGATGCTGGTCCTGCACGGCGCCAGCGATCCGCGGACCGAGCCCAATGAGCTCGACCGCATCCGTCGCGAGGTCCCGGCCGCCCGGATCGAGGTGATCGCCGGCGCGGGTCACTGCCCCCACAGCGAGCGCGGATCGGCGGCACGGTGCACCGCGCTCGTCGCCGACTTCCTGGCCTCGGTACCTGGCGCCTGATCCCACTGCTTTTGGACCCGCCACCCGACTAACCCCGGGGCTACTGATCCAGCGGGTTGACGATCCGGCCGTCGAGCTTCGCTTCCCAATGCACGTGCGGACCGGCGGTCAGCCCGGTCATACCGACGAGGGCGACGGGCTGACCGCGGGCGACGTGGTCGCCGATGCTCACGAGCGGCAGCGAGGTGTGGTAGTCGCAGCTCTCGAGTCCGCCGGCGTGCAGGACGCACACCCGGAAGCCGCCGACGGGCACCCAGCCCACTGCGTCGACGATCCCATCGTCGGCCGCGACGAGGATCGAGCCGACCGGCGCGGCGACGTCGATGCCGGTGTGGTTGCCCTGGAGGAACTGGCTGAACGCGCCGGCGACCGGGCGAACGAACCGGTTGGTTTCGGTCGCGATCTTCTGCGCGTGCGACCGTGAGGCCGTGTCCGAGCGAAGGCGAAGGTCGATCCCCGCGCCGTCCACGACGCCGCAGCGGTAGAGCTCGAGCTGCGTCGAGTACAGCCCGGTCCGGCTGACGCCGGCGAACCAGCTGCCATCGGGGCTGAAGATCCGGGATCCAAGCAGATTCGGGATCGTCGCGATCGAATCGTCGTCCCCGTTCCATACGGCGAATCGGTCGAAGGCGTTGCCGCCCGGGACCGTCGCCGACATCGCGCCGACGAAGAGCCGGCCGTCGGCGGTCCAGCCGTGCACGGTCCCGCGGAAGCTCGACAACGCTGCGTTCTGCACGCGGCCGTCCGCGCTGCGCAGGCTCAGCGCCGTGGCCGAACGGAGCAGCAGCGTGGCGCCGCGCGGCGACCATTCCATGAACGTCGTGTTGCCGTCGCCGATCGGAGTCATCGCGCCCGTGGCCGTCGTCCCCACGTACCGCCGGCTCGTGCCGTCGTACGAGTACCGGGTGAGCGTGAACTCGGTGCCGTCGGCGCTGAAGTAGGCGTCGTCGTACGGGTACTGCGGTGCCATGTCCGACTCGACGCGGGCCAGGGTCCAGCGCACACCCGAGTCCCACACGCGGATCTCGTCGTCGAACCAGTACAGGAGCGAGTCACCGTTCCAACCGAGCCCGGGTTGCGAGGCGTCGAGCTGCGCCACGACCTGGCCGGAGCGCAGGATCCGGATGTTGCCGTCCGCGTTCCAGTAGGTGAGGTACGCGCCGGACGCGGACCAGGTGGGACGGCTCCCGTGGCCAACATCGCGCAGCGCACCGGTCGCGACGTCGAACACACTGACGAGCTGGTCCTCTTCGTAGCCGGTCACGGTTTTCGTGGACGGCACGCTGACGAGGTGCACGAGCGCAAGGGTCGATGAGTCCGGCGACCACGCAGTGGTCGTCACGTTGTCGAGCTGCGGCAGCGTCGCGCGGTCGGTGCAGTTCAGCGGATCGGACCGCACGTTCGGCTGGCTCGGTCGGTCGTTTGGTAGTAAGAAGAATGAGCGATCGCTTGGTCGAGCTACAGGCGCGCACGCGAAGAGCGCGATCGCGATAAGGCAAGCGCATCCGCGAGCGAGCCATGCGTGCACGTGATGCGGAACGCTGCCGCGCGGCGATCATCGTGGGCTCCGATGGATCGTCGTGGTGTCAAGAGTTCGATGGTCCGGTCGCGGCTATCCTCGGCGATCGTGCTGATCCTCTTCCATCGCATCGCCGAGCCGGAGAGCGCGCGCATCCGGCTGCGCGTGGTCGAGCTCGGGCTGAAGCCGCGCATCGACTTCCTGAACGCCGAGACCGATGGCAAGGACGAGCTCGCGCGTCTCGGCGGCTCGGTGACCCCGGCCCTCTGGGATGGGCGCACGCTCACCATCGGCGAAGCGGCCGTCACCCGAACGCTCGCGACCCTGCCGCCCGACCAAGAGGGCGGTCGGTAGGAGGGCGATAATCCGCGCGTGCTCGACCTGGGGCGGCGGTACAACGCGGCGGAGACGTTCATCGACGCGCACCGCGGGGTGCACGAGGACCGCATCGCGATCCGGTGCCAGGGCGCCTCGGTGACGTACGGCGAGCTCGCCGCGAACGTCGACCGGGCCGGGAACGCACTCAAGGCACTCGGCGTCGACGTGGAGCAGCGCGTGGTGATCCAGTGCGTGGATTCGCCGGCCTTCGTCTACGCGTTCTTCGGCGCGATCAAGATCGGCGCGATCCCGGTTCCGACGAACACCCTCCTGTTGCCGCATGACCTCCGCTACATCCTCGAGGACTCGCGGGCGGTCGCGGTCGTCGTGTCCGCGCCGCTGCTCCCGAAGGTGCTCGAGATCCGCGCGGAGCTGCCGCGGCTGAAGCACGTGCTCGTGACCGGTAGTCCCGCGCAGGACGGCGTCCTGTCCTTCGATGACGCAGTGACGGCCGCCGATGACGAGCTCGACCCCGCGGACACCACGCCCGACGACGCCTGCTTCTGGCTCTACAGCTCGGGCACGACCGGATTCCCCAAGGGCGCGGTCCACCTGCAGCACGACATGCTCTATTGCGCGAAGACGTATGGCGCAGAGGTGCTCGGCTCCACCGAGGAGGACCGGCATTTCACGGTGTCGCCCCTCTTCCACGCGTATGGCCTCGGCAACGGCGTGTTCTTCCCGTTCCACGTCGGCGCGTCGACGGTGCTCAAGCCGGAGCGCCCCACGCCGGAGCTCGTGTACGAGCTCATCACGAAGGAGCGGCCCACCATCCTGTTCACCGCGCCGACGTTCTACGCCGCACTGCTCGCGTACCCGGAGCAGGACTTCAGGTACGACCTCTCGTCACTCCGGTTCGCTGTGTCCGCCGGCGAAGCGCTGCCGAAGCCGTTGTTCGACACCTGGAAAGAGCGGTTCGGGACGGAGATCCTCGATGGGATCGGGTCGACCGAGATGCTGCACATCTTCATCTCCAACCGGCCGGGCAGCGCGCGGGGCGGCACGAGCGGCAGGGTCGTGCCCGGCTACAAGGCGAAGATCGTCGACGATGACGGGAGCGAGCTGCCCGCCGGCCAGTCCGGGCACCTCTGGGTTTCGGGGGATTCGGCGTGCGCGTACTACTGGAACAAGCACGAGAAGACGAAGGCGACCATCCGCGGCGAGTGGATGGTGACCGGGGACACGTACCATCGCGACCCTGACGACTACTTCACTTACGAAGGCCGCAGCGACGACATGCTGAAGGTGTCGGGGCAGTGGGTCTCGCCTGCCGAAGTGGAGGCCGCGCTCATGGGGCACGCGGCGGTGCTCGAGGCAGCCGTCGTCGGCGCGAAGGACAAGGACGAGCTGGTGAAGCCGAAGGCATACGTGATCCTGAAGAACGGCAAGCCGGGCGGCGACGTGCTCGCGGAGGAGCTGAAGGCGTTCGTCAAGGGGCGGATCACGCCGTACAAGTACCCGCGCTGGATCGTCTTCACGCCGGAGCTCCCGAAGAACGCCGCCGGAAAGATCCAGCGATACAAGCTGCGGGAGCTCGGCTAGATGGACGCGCTCGCGAAGGTGACGGCGTGGCGCAAGGAGGCGACCGACGACCCGGACGGGTTCTGGGGGCGGGCCGCCGAGGAGCTGCGCTGGTCCAAGAAGTGGGAGCGCGTCCTCGACTGGGAGCCGCCAACGTTCCGCTGGTACCGCGGCGGCCGATCGAACCTCGCCTACAACTGCGTCGATCACCAGGTCGCAAGCGGGCGCGGCGGGGCAACGGCGCTCATCACCGAGAACGAGCGTGGCGAGTCACGGACGTTCACCTATGCGGAGCTTCTCGCCGACACGAAGCGCATCTCCGCCGCGCTCCGTGGTCTGGGCATCCAACAGGGCGATCGGATCGCGATCTACATGCCGACCTCGGCGGAAGCGATCGCGCTCATGCTTGGCGCGATCCGCATCGGCGCGGTGATCATCGTCGTCTTCGCCGGCTTCGGCTCGGGTGCGCTCGGCGAGCGGGTCCGTCTCGCGGGCGCGAAGGCGCTCTTCGCGACCGACGTCACCTACCGCAAAGGGAAGGACGTCCCGCTGAAGGGCATCGTCGACGAGGCCGTCGCCGCGGCGCCAACGATCGAGAAGGTGGTCGTACTCCGGCGAACGGCGGCCGATATCCCGTGGACGAACGGCCGCGACATGGAATGGCGCGAATTCCTCGGCGGCGGCGCGGGCCAGGACGACAGCCACGTCGAGCTCGAGGCGAACGAGCCCGCGTACATCCTGGCGACGAGCGGCACGACCGCGAAGCCGAAGCTCGCCGTGCACACGCACGGCGGCTATCAGGTTTACGTGTACAGCATGGCGAAATGGATGTTCGGCCTGAAGCGGAGCGACGTGTGGTGGTCGACGTCGGACATCGGGTGGGTCGTCGGACACAGCTACATCGTGTTCGGCCCGCTCCTGGTCGGCTGCGCCACGATCGCGTATGAGGGCGCGATCGACCATCCCGACGCCGAGACCTTCTACAAGATCGTCGAGCGCCACGCGGTGACCGGTGCCTTCACCTCGCCGACCGCCGTCCGCCTCCTCATGCGGTACGGCAACGGACCGGCGAAGAAGCACGACCTGGCATCGCTCGAGCGCGTCTTCTGCGCCGGCGAGG
>DASYVN010000067.1:0-6063 GCA_035937095.1 Candidatus Limnocylindria bacterium | reverse complement strand
CCGGTATAACGCCGGCGGCGCGGCGTGGACCTACCCAATCTCGGGGATGGGCTTCTCGGCGCTGCTCCTGTCGCTCGGCGTCATCCAGTACCGGCAGGCGGACTTCCCGTTCGCGGCGATCGAGATCGCGGTCGCGACGCCGATCGCGCTCTTCACGATGTACCGGCTGTGGCGCGAGCCGACCATGGCGCGGATGCTCTGGGGCTACGCCCTCACGTTGCTGGCGTTCCTGTTCTTCGGGCGCTACTTCCAGGGGAACTACCTCGGCTACATCCTCGCGGTCGCCTCGCCTATCCCGATACTCCTCACAGAACAACGACCCGTCCGGCAGCGTCGGGTGCCTCGCCGCGGCGTTGCTCTGACGGCTTCGCCGACGCAGGCGGTCGGCAGCGCGACCGCGATCGAAGCGCGGAGCCTCGAATGATCGCGTGCGACGCCGAGCCGCGCCGCGCGCCGGGCTAAGGTCAGCCGGTGTACGGACTGCAGGGCAGAATGCTCGCGAAGCCGGGTCAGCGGGACGCGCTCCTGCAGCTGCTCCTCGAGGCGTCGCGCGGCGGCGCGATGCCGGGCTGCCGGCTCTATATCGTGAGCAAAGTGCCGGCCGAGCCCGACGCGCTCGCCATCACCGAGGTGCGGGACAATCGCGGGGCGCACCAAGCCTCGCTGCAGCTCGAGGGCGTGCGCGCGCTCATCGCTGAGGCCCGTCCGCTCATCGCATCGATGGGCGAGCCGCTCGAGCTACGCTCCGTCGGCGGTCAGGACTGGACTGACGGCTCGCGCGTCTCGAGCGATCCACCCTTACGTGCGCACCGCGTCGCACTGCCGAAGGAGCGCATCGATCTCGTCCCGCCGGCGGAACGCGAGCGGATCGGAGAATACGCTGCGTGCCGCCGCGAGCTGGTCGCGGGCCTCAGCGGTCCGCGTCCGATCGATCAGGAATCGCGCGAAGCGGAGCCTCGCCACCGCCGTCTCGAGGTCGAACTGGGTCCTGGCGATGCCCTCGATCGCCTCCCGGAATCGGGCCTCCGCACCGACCACGTCGCCACGTCGCGCGGCGACCATGCCCGCGACCGTTCGGACGACGACGAGGGCTTGCGCATCCCAGGGGAGGGCGATCGTCTCGGCCTCTTCTGCGCGTGACCCCGCCTCGGCGATGTGACCGAGGCCAAGGCTCGCTCGAGCCAGGTGCGCGAGCAGCTCGGGCCGCGCGCTGCGGTCGTCTGGGCCGTATAACTCGATGCTGCGCTCAAGGGTGGCACGGGCCCGCTCGTAGTCGCCCGCGTCCAGCAGCGCTTCGCCCAGTGCCCAGCAGCCCTCTGCGATGAATTCGGGAAAACCGACCTCTTCACCGACCCCGAGCTGCTCCGTGCCGCGGACGATGGCCTGTGCGTGATCGCCCACGGCGTTCGCGAGCTCGAACAGTGCCCGTGCCCGCGTCCAGCGTTTGAACCTGGAGCGGCTGGCCTCGACGAGTGGCGCCGCCTCGTCCAAGTAGGCCGTGGCCGCTGAGAACTGAGCACGCTCGCGCTTCACTGCCGCGAGCTGGGCCAGCGACTGCGCCCGCCCGCGGGAGATCGCGTGGGCGCGCTCGTACGCATCGGCTTCGACGAGCACGCGCTCGGCCTCATCCAGATCCCCGATCCACATCGCCGGAACTCGGCTCAGTCGCCAGATCCAGGCGATGGTCTCGGCATCGCCGACGGCGCGGGCCACCGAGAGCGCCTCCGCATAGAGCGTGCGGCTCAGGTCGAGGTCATGCTGCCGCTCGCTCATCGCGCGGAACACGAGCAGATTCGCAAGGGTCTCACTCGGCCCGACCCGACGGCCTTGTCCGATGAGCTCATCGAAGCGCGCGAGCCGGAAGTCAGGTTCTTGCAGCCAGTCATAGATCGCGGACTGCCCGTTCACATGCACCTGCTCCTGCGGCGACGCGTCGATCGTCGCAGCGATGCGGACGGAGCGGTCATACAGATTGGTGGCCGCGGGGTAGTCGTCGCGCTTGCGGGCGCGATCAGCGGCCGCGACGACCAGGTCGAACGCGCGTCGCCCGAGGCCCAGCGCATCCTCGGCGTCCAGCTCGCGCGCAAGGAGATAGGCCTGCTCCGCGTGGAACGCGAGCACGTCCGCGATCTCGGCGCTGCGCTCGCCGACTGCGGTCTCGATCCAGCGCCCATAACGGTCGTGGAGCAGAGAGCGCTCGGCCTTCGGGAGCGTCGAATACGCGACGTCGCGGATGAGCACGTGCTTGAACCGATAGACCCGCCCGGTCCCGACCGGCGCGCGCTCGTCGGACTCGACCAGGAGATCGCGCCGGACCGCTTCTCGCAGCTGCTCGGGCCTCGGAGGTTCGCCCGCGAGCGCGGCGAGCGCGCTGGTCGAGAACAGCCGGCCAGGAAGAGACGCCCGCTGCAAGAGCGCCTTCACCTCCGGTGACACCCGGTCGAGGCGTGCGGTGATAAGTCCCTGGAGCGTGCGCGGAACCTCGAGCGCTTCGAGCCCTCCGACGGCCAGCCAGCGGCCCCCGTGCTGCGCGATTTGGCCGGTCTCCATGAGCATCCGGAGGAACTCCTCCACGTATAGCGGATTCCCCTCGGCGCGCGTGACAACCTCGCTCCGCAGCTGCTCGGAAAGATCGTCGGTCGCCAGGAGCTCCGCGATGAGCGTTCGCGCCTGGTCGCCGGTCAACGGCGAGAGCGCGATCGCTGTTGCGTTCGTCGCGCCACCGCCCCAGTTCGGCCGCGCCTCGCGGAGATCGGGACGAGCCAGGCACAGGATCAACAGCGGCGCGCGCGACCACTCCGCCAGATCCTCGATCAGCTCGAGGAGCCGGGGCTCGGCCCAGTGAATGTCCTCGAATACGAGCACCAGCGGGCTGCTTCCGGCGCGGCGCTCGAAGTACCGGCGGACTCCCCAGCGCAGCTCCTCCGCCATCTCCCCCTCGGCCACGTCGGCGAGCGCGTCCTTCGCCTCGGCGAGACCGGCGATCACCGCGACGCGGCGCTTGACCGCATCGGCCTCCTCGTCGTCGCCAAACGTTTCACGGACGGCTTGGTCCAGCGTCGCGAGCGCGGTTTCGCGGGACGTGTTTGCCACGAGGCCAATGTCCTCGCGGAGCATGAGTTGGACCGCGTAGAAGGTGATCGCCTGTCCGTACGGGAGGCACCGGCCGCGCCGCACTCGGGCCTCGCCCAGCGCCGCGAGAAACTCCTCGGCGAGTCGCGACTTGCCGGACCCCGGTGGACCGAAGATCGTCACGAGGTACGGGCGCTCCTCCCCGGTCAGGCGGCGGTACGCATCGGTCAGGAGCTGTAGCTCGCCGTCGCGGCCGATAAGCGGCGCCCGCAGGCCCGGCAGGCCGCGATCCTGTTCGGGCGTCGCGGTCGCGATCATTTCCGCCGGCCACGCCTCGAGGGGTCCGATGTTCTTCGCCTCGATGACGCGCAGCTCGCCGTAGCGGATGCCCCGGTCGGTGAGGCGTTTGGTGAGTTCACCGACGAGGATCTCGCCCGGGATCGCGGCCTGACGCAAGCGTGCCGCGACGTTGACCGCCTGACCGGTGACGAGGTTCTGGTCACCGGAGTCGAGGCTCGCGATCACGTCGCCGGTGTTCACCCCGATCCGTAGCGCGACCTCCAGCCGCGCCGCGGGTTCGAACGCCGCGGTCTCCTCCCGGATTGCCAGGGCACAGCGGACCGCGCGCTGGGCGTCGTCGTCGTGCGCGATGGGCACACCGAAGACCGCCATGACCTCGTCACCGATGAACTTCTCCACGGTCCCGCCGTGGGTCTCGATCACGCCGCGCAGACGGTCGAAGGTGCGTCGGAACACCGCACGGATGCGCTCGGGATCGTGTTCTCCAGCGAGGGTCGTCGAGTCGACGATGTCCGCGAACAGGACCGTCGCGAGTTTGCGCTCCTCCGGCATGGCGGGAGTTTAGGAGGCTGCCGAGCGAGCGCGGCGGCGCGTTACGCGGGTTTGCCGATGGCCCCGACGATCGCCACGCCGACCTCGGTCGTCGTCCCGGTCCCGCCGATGTCGCGCGTGTGCGGTCCGCGCCGGGCGACGTGCTCGATGGCACGCATGAGCAGCGCGGCACCCTCGCGCTCGCCGAGGTGCTCGAGCATGAGGACCGCCGCCCAGATCGCCGCCATCGGATTCACCACGTTCTTGCCGGCGATCGTCGGCGCCGACCCGTGGACCGGCTCGAACAGCGACGGGTGCCTGCGCTCAGGATCGAGATTCGCGGACCCGGCGAGGCCGAGCGAGCCCTGCAACGCCGCCCCGATGTCGGTCAGGATGTCGCCGTACAGGTTGCTCGCGACCACCACGTCGAGCGACTCCGGCGCGTACACGAAGCGCGCGGCGAGCGCGTCGATGAGGTAGCTCGTCACGCTCACGTCGGGATACTCCTGCGCGATGTCGTTCACGACGTCGTCCCAGAGCACAGCCGTGTAGGTGAGCGCGTTGGACTTCGTCGCCGACGCAAGCGTCCGCTTCCGTTCACGTGCCCGATCGAAGGCGTACCGGACGACGCGCTCGATCCCACGGCGGGTATACAGCGAGGTCTGGAGCGCGAGCTCGTCGGGGCTACCACGGTGGAACCGGCCGCCGAGGTCCGTGTACTCGCCCTCGGTGTTCTCCCGGACGCAGAGGATGTCGACCGTCTGAGGCGTCCCATTCCGGAGTGGCGATGCGATCCCCTCGAGCACCCGCACCGGACGCAGGTTGACATAGAGATCGAGGCCCTGGCGGATCGGGATGAGCAGCTCCCAGAGGCTCAGGTGGTCGGGAACATCGGGATGCCCGACGGCGCCAAAGTAGATCGCGTCGTGCTGCTGAAGGATGGCCAGCGCGTCCGCGGGCATGCAATGCCCGGTCCGGAGGTACCGCTCGCACGACCAGTCCAGGTCGGTCGTCCGGATGTCGAAGCTGCCGGTGACGGCCCCGACGCGCCGGAGCGCGTCGAGGCCCACCGGGATCACTTCGTTGCCGACGCCGTCGCCGGGGATGACGGCGAGGCGGATGGTCTTCGCCGCTACTTCGCCACTTTCTGGGCGAACGAGTTGTCATACAGCGCCTTGCTGTCGACCTGATCGGTGGGCTTCAGGTTCGGGCAGAGCGTCGGGTTATTCTTGCAGTCGTCGACGTTGAGCTTGAGGACGTTGTCGACGCCCTTCTGGTCGATGATGCCGTCCGGGGAGAGGTAGCCCTTCGCGATGTCCAGCGCCTTGATGTAGAGGTCGCGATCGGCCCCGGTCACGGCATCGGGGAGCTTCGCCGCGATGTCCTTGGCCGAGTTGGCGGCGATGAACCGGTCCGCCTTCACGAGCGCGTTCACGACGCGCTGGACGACGTCCGGGCTCTTGGTGATGAAGTCCTGGGTCGTAACGGCGCCGGTGAACTGGTAGGCGCCGCCGAGCAACCCGCTGGTGTCCTTCTCCGTCCGGAGGTCACCGCCGGCCAGGACGAAGCCCCTGCCCGCGTCGACGTAGGCGGTGATGAACGGGTCGGAGTTCATGCAGGCGGCCGCGCCCCTCGAATCCAGTGTTGCGGCCATCGTCCCGGAGCCGCAGGGCTTGAAGGTGTAGTCCTTGTCCTGGATCAGTCCGGCCTGATTCATCATGAAGGTCAGGAGCAGGTGCGTCCCGGAGCCGACGGACGTCGCACCCACGGTCTGACCCTTGAGGTCCTTGACGCTCTTCACCGTGTCCTTGAGATCGCCGCGGACGATGAGCGCGGTGCCTGGCAGCTTCGCGAACGACACGACCATCTTGGTCGGCTTTCCGGCGATCTGCGCCTTGATCGAGTGGTCGAGCGAGTTCCCCGTGAAGTCGACCGAGCCCGAGAGCAGCGCCGTCGCGGCCTCGGTGCCGGCTGCTGCGTAGTTCAGCTGCACGTCGAGGTTCTCGTCCTCGAAGTAGCTGAGCGCCTTGGCAAGATCCCACGGCAGGTAGATGAGCGATGCCGCCGAGCCGACCGAGACCTTCACCGTGGCCCGCGCCGGTTTCGTCGCCTGCGCCTGGGTCGCCGAGGCCTTCGGGGTCGCGGAGGTCGCCGCCGGGG
>DASYVN010000066.1:0-14106 GCA_035937095.1 Candidatus Limnocylindria bacterium | reverse complement strand
CGATCATCGCCCAATGGCTACGAGAGACCGCCTACCTCAACAAGGGGCTGTTCCTTTACATCAAGGACGAGCGCGACGACACCGATGAGGCCTTCTACTTCGACGGCGGCGTCGTGTCGTTCGTTCGGCACCTCGACAAGTCCCACAGCGCGCTGCACAAGCCGGTGTACGTCGAGCGGGCCTTCGAGAACGACACCGTCGTGGAGGTCGCGTTCGAATACAACGACACCTTCGCCGAGAAGGTCTACACGTTCGCCAACAACATCAACACGATGGATGGCGGCGCCCACCTCACGGGCTTCCGCACCGCCCTCACCCGCACCCTGAACGCGTACGCCCGAAAGAGCGGCGCGCTCAAGGAGGCCGATCCGAACCTCACCGCCGAGGACGTGCGCGAGGGCCTCACGGCGGTGATCAGCGTGAAGATCAAGGAGCCGCAGTTCGAGGGGCAGACGAAGACGCGGCTCGGCAACGCCGAGGTCGCCGGTCAGGTCGCGTCCGCGATCAATGACGCGCTCGGGCAGTACCTCGAGGAAAACCCGTCCGAGGCCCGGCGGATCGTCGAGAAGTGCCTCACCGCGTTCCGCGCGCGCGAGGCAGCGCGCAAGGCGCGTGACCTCGTCCTGCGGAAGGGCGCGCTCGATGGCTTCTCGCTGCCGGGCAAGCTCGCCGATTGCCAAGAGCGCGACCCCGAGAAGGCGGAGATCATCCTCGTCGAGGGCAACTCCGCCGGCGGCTCCGCCAAGGGCGGCCGCGATCGCCGGTTCCAGGCGATCCTTCCGCTCCGCGGCAAGATCCTGAACGTCGAGAAGGCCCGCGCCGACAAGATGCTGGGCAACGAAGAGATCAAGGCGATCATCACCGCGCTCGGCACGGGCATCGGCGACTACTTCGACATCTCGAAGCTCCGCTACGGCAAGACGATCCTGCTCGCCGACGCCGACGTCGACGGCTCGCACATCCGCACGCTCCTTCTGACGCTGCTCTATCGCCACTTCAAGCCGCTGATCGAGCAGGGCCGGATCTTCATCGGCCAGCCGCCGCTCTACCGGCTGCAGCTCGGCAAGGAGATCCGGTGGGTCTACTCGGACAAGGAGCGCGACGCCGCGATCAAGGAGCTGAAGGCGCAGGCGAAGACCAAGTCGGCCGAGCGGAAGTCGAAGGCCGCCGCGAAGAAGGCGAAGGGCGAGGCCGCGGAGCCCGCCGAGGCTGAGTCGACATCGACGGACGAAGGCACTGACGACGGCAAGGGCGGCCGGGAGCCGGCGATCGCTCGGTACAAGGGGCTCGGCGAGATGAACGCCGAGCAGCTCTGGGACACGACCCTCAACCCCGCCACACGCACCCTTCGCAAGGTCACGCTCGAAGACGCCGAACGGGCCGACTTCGTGTTCGACGAGCTCATGGGCACCGAGGTCGAAGGCCGCAAGAAATGGATCATGGCGAACGCGAAGACCGCGGAGCTCGACCTGTGATCGAGTCGGGCGGGCGGCGCTAGTGGCACGACTCCTCGATCTGGGCATCGACTTCGAGCATTGGTGTTTCGCCTGCGGGCGGCTGAACCCGTCGGGCCTGCAGCTCGACTTCGACGTCTCGACCAACAGCGCGACCGCGCGGTACGTGGGGTTGCAGCGCCATCAGGGCTATGACGGCACCCTCCATGGCGGCGTCGTGACCGCGCTCCTCGACGAGACGATGGGCTGGGCCATCTTCCACCAGGGGGTGTGGGGCGTGACGGCGAAGATCAACGTGACCTTCAAGCGCCCGGTCCCGGTAGGGGAGGAGCTCGTCGTGACCGGCGAGGTGCTCCGCGATCGTGGCCGCGGGATCGAGACGGAGGGCACGCTCGCGCGCGCGGCCGATGGCGAGGTGCTCGCTGAGGCCACCGCCCTCTTCCTCCGCATGCCCGAGGGGCAGCGCGCCGAGCTCGAGCGGCGATACTCGCGCACCGACGAGGCGTTCGCGCGCGTACGCGAGGCCGTCGCCGCGGAGACCGCAGGACGGGAGCACGCCAGAACGTGATCGAAGGCCCGAACAACGAGCGCATCGTCGGTGTCGAGCTCGAGACCGAGATGCGCAAGGCCTACCTCGACTACGCGATGACGGTCATCGTCGCTCGCGCCCTGCCGGACGTGCGTGACGGACTGAAGCCGGTGCAGCGCCGGATCCTCTGGACGATGCACGAGATGGGGCTCCGCAGCGACCGGCCGTTCCGCAAGTCCGCCGCGATCGTCGGCGACGTGATGGGCAAATACCACCCGCACGGTGACGTGCCGATCTACGACGCCCTCGCGCGCTTCGCGCAGGATTTCACGATGCGCTACCCGCCGATCCAAGGCCAGGGCAACTTCGGCTGCTTCTCCGGCGATACGAAGGTCGAGCTCGTCAACGGCGAGCAGCGCACCTTCGTCGAGCTCGTCGAGATGGTGCACCGCGGCGTACGCGCCGAGGTCTTCACGGTCGACGCGCACCGCAACGTGCGCATCAAGCCGCTCCGCGCGCCGCGCCTCGTCAAGCGCAACGACCCGGTGGTGAAGGTGACCCTCGTGGCGGGCGCGGAGATCGTGTGCACGCCGGATCACCGCTTCATGCTCCGCGACGGCACGTACCGAGAGGCCGGCAAGCTGAAGGCGAAGGATCAGCTCATGCCCTTTGCGCGCACGGCCATCCCGGAGCGCCTGCATCGCACCGGTGCGTTCCCGATCCCGGCCAGCCTGTCGCAGACCGTCACCGCCGTCGCGCCGGCGGGCCGCGCGGACGTGTACGACCTCACCGTCGATGTGACCCAGAACTTCGCGCTCGCGGCCGGCGTGTTCGTGCACAACTCGATCGACGACGACCCACCGGCACATATGCGCTATTGCCTCACTGCCGACGCCCTTGTCCGGACGACGACGGGGACCGTGCCGATCGCCGAGGTCGTCGCGGATGCCGCCGCGGAATCGGACCACGACCTGGATCTCCAGGTTCTCGATCGCCGTGGCGAGGCCGTGCACGCGAGCAAGTTCTTCCATTCAGGCACCCATCCGACCCTGCGACTCCGGACGCGGGAGGGGTACGAGCTCACCGGCACGAAGAACCACCCAGTCCTGACGCTGCAGCCTGTCGCCGGCGTCCCGATGCTCGTGTGGACGCTGCTCGAAGAGGTGACGCCCGGCGACCGAGTCGCCCTTCTGCGCCGGCACGCGACCGCCCAGGCGGACGCGCTGACGCCGCGCGAGCTGGCGCTGGCGACACTGGCCGGCGGTATGGTGTCGGACGGCTGGGCCTCGGACACCCGCGCCGGGTTCAACGACCTGGACCACGAATACTTCGAGGCGGTGGCATCGGCGTACGACGAGGTCGTGGGCGGCCGGCGCTATGCCTACTCGCGTACGATCAAGTCGGGCAACCTGCTGCACGAGCTCGACGTGCAGAACATGACCGCGCTGAAGGTAAGCCCGCTCGCCGAGATGGTCGGCCTTCGGGGCGCCGCCAAGCGCGTGCCGACGTTCGTCTGGGCCGCGTCGCCGGCGTTCAAGGTCGCGTTCCTCCGTGCACTGTTCGAGGGCGACGGCTCCTCCTCGCTGCTGAAGCCAGCCGGCGGTTTCGCGATCCAGATCAGCTACTCGACGCGCAGTCAACGCCTCGCGACCGAGGTCCAGCAGCTCCTGCTCGAATTCGGAATCGTCTCCAAGCTGTGCCCGTACGAGGATGGCGAGATCAAGGTCGTCATCACCAATCGTCGTGACGCTCGCACGTTCGCGTCCGCGATCGGCTTCCACGGCGCGAAGCAGCGGAAGCTCGAATCCGAGCTGGGCCAGATCCCGTTGACGAGCTCGGCGATGAGCGCCGACGCCGTACCGTTCGTCGCCGAGTACATCCGCGGCGAGCGCATGGCGCGGTGGACCGACCGCGAGTGGCTGCACAAGCACAACATCGACCGGATCGAGCGCTGGGAGCGCGACCGAGAGGAGATCCTTGCGCACCTGACGAACGACGAGGTCCGTCGGGTCGTCGAGCCCCTCGTCGACGGTACGTATTACTACGCCACCGTGGCGGCGGTCGCGGACGCCGGCCCGCAACCGGTGTACTCGATCCGTGTCGACTCCGACGACCACAGCTTCGTGACGAACGGCTTCGTGAGCCACAACACGGAAGCGCGTCCGGCGGCCATCGCCGCTGACCTGCTTGCCGACATCGACAAGGAAACGGTCGACTGGTATCCCAACTACGACAATCGCCACCTGCAGCCGACGGTGCTGCCGGCGCGCGTCCCAAACCTGCTGGTGAACGGGTCGACCGGAATCGCGGTCGGCATGGCGAGCAACATCCCGCCGCACAACCTGCGCGAGGTGACGGCGGCCGTGCAGCGCCTGGTCGACGACCCGGAGCTCACGAACGACGACCTCTGCGAGACCGTCCTCGGTCCCGACTTCCCGGGTGGCGGGGTCATCTACCGCTTCGAGGAGCAGAAGAACATCGAGACCGGCGCCGCTGAACGGGTGGACGCGATCCGCCGCGCCTACGCCAACGGCCGCGGCCGGATCCTGATGCGCGCAAAGGCCCACGTCGAAGATGGGAAGGGCGGCCGCCAGTCGATCATCGTGACCGAGCTGCCGTACGCGGTGAACAAGGCCTCGCTCATCGAGAAGATCGCCGATCTGGTGCAGTCCAAGCGCCTCGCCGGGATCTCGGACATCCGCGATGAGAGCGACCGCGAAGGCATGCGCGTGGCGATCGAAGTGAAGCGGGACGACAACGCCGACCGGGTGCTGAACAACCTCTTCAAGCACACGGCGATGCAGTCGGCGTTCAACCTGAACATGCTCGCGCTCGTCGATTCGTCGCCCAAGACCCTGTCGCTGAAGGACGTCCTCCAGCACTACATCGACTACCGAAAGCAGGTCATCAAGCGCCGGACCGAGTTCGACCTCGGCAAGGCGAAGGACCGCGCGCACATCCTGGAGGGCTTCAAGATCGCCCTCGATCACATCGACGAGATCGTCAAGACGATCCGCGCGAGCAAGACGCCGGAGACCGCGCTCGCGAACCTGCAAGAGAAGTTCGAGCTGTCAGAGATCCAGGCGAAGGCGATCCTCGAGATGCAGCTGCGGCGCCTCACCGGCCTGGAGCGGCAGAGGGTCGAGGACGAGTACCGCGAGACGATCAAGCTCATCTCCGAGCTCGAATCGATCCTCGGCAACCCGCGCAAGATCGTGTTCCTCATCAAACAGGACATGGACGAGCTCGCGACGAAGTACGGCGACGACCGGCGCACGAAGATCCTCGACGACCTCAACCGCGAGCTCACCGACCAGGACCTGGTGGCCGACGAGGACGTCGTGATCACGGTGTCGACCCGCAACTACGTGAAGCGGATGCCGCTCTCGACGTACAAGGCCCAGCACCGCGGTGGCCGCGGGGTCATCGGCATGTCCACGCGCGACGAGGACGACGTCGAGCACCTGGTCGTCGCGCGCAACCACGATCGGCTCTACGTCTTCACCGATCGTGGCCGGGTGTTCGCGCTCAAAGCGTTCGAATTGCCGGACGCGAGCCGCACTGCGAAGGGCACACCGATCCAGAACATCCTCGAGGCCATGCAGTCGGGCGAGCGGGTCTCGGCGCTCATCGCGATCCGCGAGGGCGGCTCCGCTCCGTACCTCGTGATGGCGACGCGCAAGGGCTTCGTCAAGAAGACCCCGCTCGCCGACTACGGCAACGTGCGCCGCGCCGGCCTCATCGCCATCGCGCTGCGCAAGGACGACAAGCTTGCGTGGGTCGCTGCCGCGGGCGACAAGGACCGGATCGTGCTCGCGACCCGGAAGGGCAAGGCCATCACATTCAAGGCGACCGACGCGCGGCCAATGGGCCGCCAGACCCAGGGCGTGACCGGCATCCGACTGGCGAAGGGCGATGAGGTCATCGGCATGGGCGTCGCGACGGCGCGCACCGAGGTGCTCTCGGTCACCGAGAACGGCTACGGCAAGCGGACCAAGGTCGAGGACTTCCCGACGCACAACCGCGGTGGCCAAGGGGTGGCGCTCGCGGCGATCACCGCCAAGACCGGAAACGTCGCGGCGATCCAGGTGATCGACGAGAAGAGCGAAGAGGTCCTCCTCATCTCGACGAACGGGGTCGTGATCCGCGTGCCGATGGACCAGATCCGCGTGCTCGGCCGCGCGACCCAGGGCGTGAAGGTGATGGCGACCGGCGAAGCGAAGATCGCGTCGATCGCGACGTTCGCCACGACGCGTCCGTCGCAACCGGGGCTCGGCCTCCGAAACAGCTAGCCGTTACGTAG
The DNA here is from genome assembly GCA_035937095.1 of Candidatus Limnocylindria bacterium. Lineage (GTDB taxonomy): Bacteria > Chloroflexota > Limnocylindria > P2-11E > P2-11E > UBA4735. The sequence goes on along the minus strand of DASYVN010000066.1, from coordinate 7,820 downwards.
TCAGACCGCGGCCGCGAGGCCGTTCGCCTCGCGTACGTTCTTACGACAGCCGGGCGCGGACAGTACGAAATCGCTACCAAAACCCGTTGCGCCTGGCCTGTTTGTCCCGTTACGGTCCATGCCAGGAGCGCACAGACAAGGGCTCCGGACGCTGCGGAAGAGGGACCGACCGGATTTGATCCGCCTCGAAGACGTCAGCAAGCGCTATCCGAACGGGACGGCGGCGCTACAGGACGTGGACCTGGCCATCGACCAAGGCGACTTCGCGTTCCTCGTCGGCGCGTCCGGCGCGGGCAAGTCGACCCTGATCCGGCTCCTCATCCGGGAGGAACTTCCGACGACCGGCCGGGTGGTCGTGGACGACAAGGACGTCGCCCGGCTCCGCCACTCGCAGATCCCGAACCTGCGCCGCGTCGTCGGGGTGGTGTTCCAGGACTTCAAGCTCCTTCCGACCAAGACCGTGACCGAGAACATCGCGTTCGCACTCCTGGTCACCGGACACGATGGCCAGACCGTGCGCGAGGAGACCGACCGGGCGCTCGCGCTCGTCGGCCTGACCCACCGCCGCAGCCACTTCCCGCGCGAGCTGTCGGGTGGTGAGCAGCAGCGGGTCGCGATCGCCCGCGCGCTCGTCAACCGGCCACGCGTACTGATCGCGGACGAGCCGACGGGCAACCTCGACCCGGTCACGAGCTGGGAGATCATCAAGCTCCTCACCCGCGTGCAGGAGCTCGGCACGACGCTGATCATGGCAACGCACAACGCCGAGATCGTGAACGCCCTCCGGCGGCGGGTCATCCACCTCGACCACGGCGCGATCGTCCGCGACGAGCGCGAAGGCCTCTACGCCGCATGAGGCGCCTCGAGTACGTGCTGACGGCCGCTTGGCAGGGCTTCTGGCGCAATCCGGTGATGAGCGTCGCCGCGACCCTCACCGTCGCGCTGATGCTCCTGCTGTTCGCGTTCTTCATCGTCACCGACCGCGGCCTCCAGGCCGCCGTGGGCGCGCTCGAGTCGAAGGTGGAGCTCGTCCTGTATCTCGACGACGCGGCGAAGCCGTCGGACGTCCTCGCGCTCAAGGCGCGGATCGAGAAGGACCCGGCGGTCGCGAGCGTCGTCTACGTCACGAAGCAGCAGGCCCTCGACCGGCTCCGCGAGCTCGCGCAGCGCAAAGAGGACTTCACCGTCGCCGACATCGGCACGAACCCGCTGCCGGCGTCGCTCGAGATCAAGCTCGCCAAAGCCCAGGAGACCACTCGGCTCGCGACATCGCTGAAGGACGAGCTCGGTCGCGGTGTCGTCACCGATGTCATCGACAACCCGACCGTCGTCGAGAAGCTCCTCACGATCACCCGCGTGCTCTCGATCGGCGGCATCGCCGTGCTCGCGATGATGCTGTTCGTCGCGCTCTTCGTCATCGTGAACACGATCCGGATCGCGGTACACGCGCGCCGCGACGAGATCGAGATCATGCAGCTGGTCGGTGCGACCGACTGGTTCGTAAGCTGGCCCTTCATCCTCGAGGGGATGCTCGTCGGCACGTTCGGGGCGATCGTCGCGCTCGCGGTCCTGGCACTCGCTTCGCAGCCGGTCACGAGCGCGCTGGTCGGGTTCCTTGACATCCTCCCGGTCTCGCTGGGCGCGAATTTCGTGGTCCAGCTGGCGCTCGGGGTCCTCGGATTCGCGCTCATCGTCGGCGGTGGAGGGGCCTCGATCTCGGTCCGGTCCCAGCTCGCCAGGGGCGCACGCGCTTGACCATCGACCGTCCGAACTGCGACCATCCGGCCGGTATGGGAACTCCCCGGACGAGCCGGGGAGGTGGGAGCAAGAGGAACGCGGCCTTCCGCACGACGCTGGTCGTGCTGGCCGGCCTTGCCTTGTTCCTCGGGCAGGTCATCCCCGCTTCCGCAGACGATCCGCTCACCGATGCCCTGAGGCGGAAGCAGGAGCTCGAGCGCGCGGTCGCCGTGTCGCGAGCCAACACCGCGCGCTACAAGGTGGCCGCCGACCAGTTCCAAGCGGCCGTGAACAACAGCAACGCCGTCATCGGAGACCTCCAGGCCAGGGCCGACGCCGCGCAGTCGCAGGCCGAGCAGCTCGGTTACGAGATCCAGATCGCCGAGGAGCAGCTCCAGATCGTCAGCTTCCAGCTCGATGAGACCAACGCGCTCGTCTCGTCGCTGAAGGCGCAGGTCGACGCGGAGAACAAGCAGCTGTCGCAGCGCGAGGATCTGTACGCGAAGCACCTTCGGACGACCTACCGGCAAGCGCAGGTCAGCCCGCTCGAGATGCTGTTGTCGTCGAGCTCGATCTCCGACTTCGCGAGCCGCATCCAGGCGATGGTCATCATCAACCGCCAGGACGTACAGCTCGCCAACGAGATCCGCACGATGCGCGACGAGACCGCGGCGAATGTCGGCCTCACCGAGGACAAGGTCGCCGAGATCGTCGGCCTCCAGGACCAGATCACCCAGCAGCGCGCGGCGCTCGCGACGCAGAAGGCGCGCTACGACCAGTTGATCGAGGAAGCCCAGAACGCGATCGACAGCCAGTCCGGCGTCCGCGACCAGGCCGCCGCCGCGCGCAACGCGCAGCTCGGCGCGGCCGTGAAACAGAACCAGCAGACGGCCGACCTCAACAAGCAACTCGAACAGGCCGAGGCCCAGTACGAGCAACTTGCGGCGCTCGCGGCCGCGAAGTCCGGCCTCGGGGTGTACACCGGCGGGAAGCTGCCGCTCTGGCCGCTCCGCGGAGCACTCACGTCGCCGTTCGGCGCGCGCTGGGGTGGATTCCATAACGGCCTCGACATCGCGGCGCCGATGTACAGCCCGATCGTCGCGGCGGCCGCGGGCCGGGTCACCACGGTCGGCAAGCCGTACCTCGCCTACGGTGACACGGCGACGGTGGTGATCATCGCCCACGGCAACAACTTCTCGACGCTCTACGGCCACCTCGATGACCGGGTCCATCCGCCCGTCGTGCAGGTCGGCCAGTTCGTGAGCGCCGGCCAGCTCATCGCCTACGAGGGCATGACCGGTTGGACCACCGGGCCGCACCTGCACTTCATGACGATCCTCAACGGCCGTGCGGTCGATCCCCGCCCGTACTTGCCCTGACAAGCAGCTCGGTCCGTCGGCATTCCCCTCCGGGCCTCGACTGCGTGCTCGAGGCTGGTGGAACTCCTCGTCGCGGCAAAGCCGCTCCTCGTCGCCTTTTTTGATAGGATTTGCGACGAAAGAAAGGAGGTGATGTGGAGTGAGCGATAGCTCTGGGAATCCGAAGACCCAAGACTGCACACTCCAGGCTTCCGGTATGCAACCAACTGAGGTGATCGCGGTCTAGCGAGTCTTCGCGAGACCCAAAGGAGGCGGCGGCAGAAATGCCGCCGCCTCTTGCTTTGTGTCGGCCCCCAGGATCGACACGCCTGGCCCGGCCGCACCGGTGTGTCAGTACGCTCATTCGATCATGGGAATCCAGAAACCCGGTGGTCGGCGGAGCGGCCGGTCACGCTCGGATCGCCAGCACACTCCCAAGCAGTTGGCCGCTGCCGTGGAGGCGCCAGCCGAGATCGTCCTGGCCGACAACCGCAAGGCGCGCTTCAACTACGCGATCGACCGGAAGCTCGAGGCCGGGCTCGCGCTCACCGGCACGGAGATCAAGTCGGTTCGCGCCGGGCGGACGAACCTTTCCGACGGCTACGCCAAGATCGACCGCGGGCAGGTGTGGCTGCGGAACGTGCACATCGCACCGTGGCAGAACGCGGTCGGCTTCGAAGAGCACGACCCAACGCGGCCCCGGAAGCTGCTGCTCCACCGTGACGAGATCACCGGACTCACCGGCGCCGTCTCGCAGCAGGGCTACACGCTCGTGCCGCTCCGCCTGTACATCAAGAACGGCGTCGCGAAGGTCGAGCTCGGCCTCGCGAAGGGCAAGCGCCGCTACGACAAGCGGCAGACCATCAAGGAACGCGAGACCCGGCGCGAGATGGAAGCCGCCATCAAGCGCCGGGTCGGACGCGGACCGGGTCGGGACGAGGGCTAGTTGGGCTAGTCGCCGAAGGCCGGCGCGGCCTCCGCCGGAGCCTGCTGGCCGCGCTGGGTCCTGCGGATCGGGACGTCCTTGAGGAACACCGACGCAACCAGTGCGAGCGCCCCCGCGAGCGAGGCGGTGAGGAAGACGTCGTGCAGCGTCGCCGCCAGTCCGGCGCGGACGGCCACGATGACCGAGTCGAACACCGGTTGGAACGCCGCGGGTACTGCGGCCTTGGCGGCGGCGAGCGAGGCGGGATCGAACAGGGTTTGGGTGTTGCCGGAGCCGGTGGGCGCGAAGGCCTTGGCCTGCGCTGGAAGGTTGAGCGCGTCGATCTTCGCGGCGATGTTCACCGGCAGGCGCTGCGAGAGGAACGATCCGAGCACCGCGACGCCGATCGTGGCGCCCACGTTGCGGAAGAACTGGATCTGGCTCGTGACGACGCCGATGAACCGCGGCTCGACCGCGGACTGGACCGAGTTCAGGTAGAGCGGGAACGTGATGCCGACCCCGAGTCCGATGATGACCAGATTGCGCACGACCTCGAGCTGCTGGGTCTCCGTCGAGATCTGGGACATGAGGTACGTCCCGATGACGAGCAGGGCCGTGGCGAGCGTGCCGAGGTAGCGGTAGCGCGTCACCCGGAGCATCAGCTGGCCGGTCATGACGCTACCGAACACGAGCCCGACCATCATCGGGGTGACCAGCAAGCCGGAGTTCGTCGCCGGGATGCCGAGGACGCCCTGGTACACCAGCGGCACGTACACGATCGCGCCGAACATCCCGACCGCGACGAGGAAGCCGGTGATCACCGAGACCGCGAACGTGCGGTTCTTGAACAGCTGGAACGGCACGATCGGGTGGTCGGTGCGCTGCTCGATGAAGTAGAAGCCGATGAGCGCGACCACGCCCACTGCGAGCAGGCCGAGGACCTCGGAGGAGCCCCAGGCGTGGTCGCGGGTGATCGAGAACGCGACGAGGAGCGGCGCGAGGCCCGCCGTCAGCGCCCCGACGCCGAGGAAATCGATGTCCCGCCACGTGGCGGCGGTGCGGACGCGCGGCATGGTGAAGAGCACGAAGAGGATCGCGGCCAGGCCGACCGGGACGTTCACGTAGAAGACCCAGCGCCAGCCCACGTTGTCCGTGAGGTAGCCACCGATGGTCGGCCCGACCACCGAGGCGATGCCGAAGATGCCGCCGAACAGCCCCTGGATGCGGGCGCGGCGCTCGATCGTGAAGATGTCCGCGATGGCGGCGAAGACGGTCGAGAAGAGCACGCCGCCGAAGAGGCCCTGGATGCCGCGGAACACAACGAGCTGGACCATGTCCTGCGCCTGGCCGCACAGGGCCGACGCCAGAACGAATCCGATCATGCCCGCGAGGAGGAGCGGCTTGCGGCCGAAGAGGTCGCCGAGCTTGCCGGAGATCGGGGTCATGATCGTCGACGTCACGAGGTACGCCGTGAGCACCCAGGCGTAGTAGTCGAGGCCACGGAGCTCGGTGACGATGCGCGGAAGCGCGGTGCCGACGATCGTCTGATCGAGGGCCGCGAGGAAGAGCGCGAGCATGATGCCGACCGTCACAAGGACCAGCCGGCGGCCGTGGATCTCACCTGACATTGCGGGTCTCCTTTTGCGCGGATGGGCTGATGAGGATCTCGTTGAGGTCGGCGATGGCGCCGCGGAGCCGGGTCTTCTGCTCCGACGTGAGTCCGTCGAAGAGCTTCGCCATCGCGGCGGTCATGAGCTCCGCGACGCGTTCGAGCTCGGCTTGACCGTGCTCCGTCAGCCCGAGCACGACAGCCCGGCGATCGGTGGGGTCATCGACGCGGCGGACGTGTCCGTCCGCGACCAGCCCCTCGATGATGTCGGTCATGGCCGAGGGGGTCGTGCCGCAGAGCGATGCGAGCTCGCCGGCCCGGATCGGACCCTTGCCGCGGAGGATGCCGAGGGTCTTGAAGCGACCGATGGATCCGGCGTTGCCCTCGCGCACGGCGGTCGACCAGACCTGACCCATGAGCGGGAACAGCCCGAGCAGCTGCTTGGCGGCACGGATGTCGCCAGCAGCGGGCGTCTTGAGGGTGGCGGTGGTCAATTCGTTCGCCTTCCGAATAGTTAGGTCCCCGAAATATACGGCCTCCGAAGCGGTCGTCCAGCCCATGGTTCCGCATCCTTGGCGACATTCGGGCCTGGCTCACATCCCCGACCGGTCAAGCGTTCTAGGGTCGTGAGCATGCGCATCGCCGTCACGTTCGTGGCCTGCGCCCTCATCTGGGGCAGCACGTTCCTCGCGATCCGGTTCGGGAACGAGGCCACGCCGCCGGTCTGGGCGGCGACGATCCGGCTCACGCTCGCATCGGTGCTGCTCTTCGCAACCGCCGGCGCGTTCCGCATGCCGCTGCCACGCGGCAGAGCGCTGCGTGGCGCGGCGCTCTGGGGCTTCTTCAACCTCGGCATCAACCTCACGCTTCTGTACGTGGGGGAGCAGTCCGTCCCGAGCGGCATCGCCGCGGTGCTCTTCGCGACGGTGCCGCTCACGACCGCGCTCCTCGCCGCCGGTTTCCACGTCGAGCCGCTCGTGACGCGCAAGCTCATCGCGGCGATCGTCGCCATCGGCGGCGTGGCCGTCATCTTCACCGGCGAGCTTGGCCTGGCCGTGCCCTTCGCCGGTCTGCTGACGGTGTTCGGCGCGGCGAGCGCGGCTGCGCTCGCGAACGTGCTGTTGAAGCAGGCGCCGAAACAGCAGGTCATCCCGTTGAACGCCATCGGCACCGCGGTCGGCGCGGTCGTCTGCCTCGTCGTGAGCCTGCTGCTCGGCGAGCCGCAGGCGCTGCCGGTGACCGCGGCGGCGTGGATCCCGATCGTGTACCTCACCCTTGCCGGATCGCTCGGCGCGTTCGTGCTCTTCACCTGGCTGGTCACGCACTGGTCCGTGACGAACGCGAGCCTCCTGGGCGTGACGGTGCCGATCATCGCGGTGATCCTCGGCGGCCTGCTGAAAGGCGAGCAGCCTGCCGGCCTGACCTACGTCGGCGCGGCGATCGTGATCAGCGCGGTGCTGATCGCCTTGCGCGCGCCGCACCCGCGGCCCGCGCCTGTGGCTGCCGCCGCCGAGGCCGACTAGCCAGGGCGCAGCCGGGCACATGCCCATCGAGCACTCCGGTGGCCTGCATGATCGACGCGGCGATCGTCGGGCCGACGAAAGTAAATCCCCGCGATCGCAGCGCTGTGGACAGGGCGGCCGGGACGTGGAAGGTCCCAAGCCAGCGCGCGACGCTCCCGACCTCATCGCGCAGATCCAGGTACGCGCGCGCATTCGCGATCGCCGAGCGGATCTTCGCCCGATTGCGCACGATCCCGGCGTCGGCCAGCAGTCGCCGTTCATCCCGTGCGGTGAATCGGGCCACGCGCTCGGGCTCGAACCCGGCGAACGCCGTTCGATAGGCCGGCCGCTTGTTGAGGATCGTGGACCAGGAGAGCCCTGCCTGCGCGCCCTCGAGCGTGATGCGCTCGAACAACGCGGCGTCTCCACGCACCGGACGGCCCCACTCGCGGTCGTGATACGCCCGCATCGCCGGACTCAGCTCGGCCCAGGGGCAGCGCGTCGTCATCCGCCGACGATAGTGGCGCGAACTCTGTAAACGGGCCGTGAGACCGGAGGTGACGCACATGCCGCCGCGCGGAGTGAAGAGCACGAAGCGCACGCGTCAGTACGAGCACATCAACGAGAGCGAAGAGAAGGCCGGCCGCAGCGCGACGACGAACAAGACGCGCCGAATGAAGGGAAGTAAG
>DASYVN010000065.1:0-4136 GCA_035937095.1 Candidatus Limnocylindria bacterium | reverse complement strand
CGCAAGGTCGCCCTGGATCGTCTTCCAGGCCGTCAGCCGGTGACCCTTGTAGGTGCCGGCGGTGATGAAGAGCTGGGGCCCGTGGCAGATCGCGAGGATGGGCTTCTCCTTCTCGAAGAAGGCCTTGACGAAGGCCACGGGCGCCGGCTGGGCCCGCAGCCGGTCCGGCGAGACGCCGCCCGGAATGAAGAGCGCGTCGAACTGGTCGGGGCTCACGTCGGAGAACGCCTTCTCCGGGGTCGCCGTTTCCGTGCCCTTGTCCCCGTTCAGCTGCTGCCCGGCCTGCATGCCGATGATGGTGACCTCGTGGCCGGCCCGCTTCAGGGCGTCGTACGGCTGCTTGAACTCGGAGTCCTCGAACCCGTTGGCGAGCACGCAGGCGACTCTCATGGATGGACCCTCCACCGACTCGGCGTTCGCAGTCCTACGCCCCGCCGCCGTACGTCGAACATGGCCAGTCTATGGCCGCGGTCCTGGTCAGGCGATAGCTGAATGCCCAATAACTCGTCAGCTCGATCGTGAGGCGGTGCAGGTGAGCCGCTCGCATGCGTCGACCGCAGGTCAGGCAGCGACACCATTCGTGGCAGGCGCTAGTTGAAGTTCCCGGTGCGACCCACGACCAGAATCAGGCGCTCGCCTCGAGCCAGTGCCGGTGCTCGGCTGCTGTTAGGGCGTCAACCCGGAGGCGTGTCGCGCTGACCCGACTCCAGCCGGGTCCACACGACCGTCCCCGTCGATATTCTTCGCTCGTGAGCGTGCGGCTCGATCACGTGGTCATCGCGGTGAGCGATCGGCGCCGCTCCGACGCGTTCTATCGCGAGGTCGTTGGGGCCGATGTAGTGGAGCACAACGGCCGGGTCTTCTATCGCATCGGCGAGCAGCAGCTGAACGTGCACGCAGCCGATGTCGCGCCGGCCGCGGTCGCGCTGATCCCAGTCGCACCCGGGAATAGCGATCTCTGCTTCGAGTGGCCGGGACCGATCGGCGACGCGATCGCGCATCTCGAGCGGAAGAGCATCGCCGTCGAGATCGGCCCGCTGATGCGCCACGGCGCACGGGGTCCCGGCGCGAGCGTGTACTTCCGCGACCCCGACGGCAGTCTCCTCGAGTTCATCTCCTACGCCGACCTAGCGCGCAACGAATGGAAATCAACGGGGCGGGCATAGCCCGCCCCGTCACCAGGTAATTCCCAGTTCGCTCTCTTGGGGCCTACGCGGCGCTCTTCTTCGCCTTTGCCTTCGTGCGCACCGGACGCTTCGCCGCCTTGCGCAGCGGGGTCGGCTTGCGCTTCTCCGCGGCGCCGCAGACGGTCTCGATGATCAAACGGGTGACCACGTACGGATCGCAGTTCGCGTTCGGCCGACGATCCTCGATGTAGCCCTTCTTGTCGCGGGCGACCTGCCACGGGATCCGCACGGACGCGCCGCGGTTCGACACCCCGTAGTTGAACTCCTTGTACGACGCGGTCTCGTGGAGACCGGTGAGCCGCTCCTCGATCGCGTAGCCGTAGTTCTGGATGTGCAGGTCGTGACGCGTCTTCAAGGCCTCGGCCGCCGCGACGCACGGATCGTAGCTCGAGCGCATCGCCTTCGTCGAGAAGTTCGTGTGCGCGCCGGCGCCGTTCCAGTCACCGCGGACCGGTTTCGGGTAGAGCGTCGCGCTGATGCCGAAATCCTCCGCCACGCGGTAGAGGAGCCACCGGGCGATCCACATCTGGTCGCCGATGGCGGGCGCGCCGATCGGTCCGATCTGGAACTCCCACTGGCCGGGCATGACCTCGCCGTTGATCCCGGCGATGTTCAGGCCGGCACGGATGCAGGCGTCGAGATGAGCCTCGACCACGTCGCGGCCGAAGACCTCGTCCGCGCCGACGCCGCAGTAGTAGCCGCCCTGCGGCGGCGGGAACCCGTTCTCGGGGAACCCGAGTGGGCGCGAGCCATCGAAGAACGTGTACTCCGGCTCGATCCCGAACCACGTGTCGTCGCTCGCGTAGCGCTTCGCCATCGCGGCGTTCGCGGCGCGCGTATTGGTCGGGTGGGGCGTCATGTCTGTTAGGAGGACTTCGGTCATGACGAGCTTGTTCTCGCCGCCGCGCACCGGGTCCGGGCACACGAACACCGGACGCAGGACACAGTCGGAGTTCGCGCCCGGGGCCTGGTTGGTGCTCGACCCGTCGAAGCCCCAGATGGGTGGCGCTTCGCCGATCGGTACGACCTTCGCCTTCGAGCGAAGCTTCGCGGTCGGCTTCGAGCCGTCGATCCAGATGTATTCGGCGCGATACACGCTCATGCGGAACATCTCCTTTGACTGGGCTCGGCCGGTACCAGCAAAGCCCGGCCCGGCCGCACGTCGCGCAGCGTACTGAGGACGGGAGCCGTGCTCAGTTGCGGCAGCGCTGCGAAATGGTGCGCGCGGGGTGACGGCGGCTCGCTGACCTTGGCCGCAAGCGCGCGCGGATCGGGACCGCTCACCAGCTGCCCCCTCCCCCGCCACCGCCACCGCCACCGCCACCGCCACCGGAGGGCCCGCCGCCGGAAAAAGCCACTGCCGCCGCTGCCGGCCGGTGTCGCGACGACCGCGCTCGCGAGCGAGCTCGAGAAATCGTCGAAGCTCGAGGCGAACATCGCGGCGTTGAACGGGCCCGACCCGACGTAGAAGCTGGATGCGGCCTTCGCGATGTCCAGTCCGGCGAACGCGCGGATCCACTTGTCCAGGCTCGCGAACATCACCGCGTACGGGAGGTAGGAGGTGAAGAGAGCTTCCTTCTCCGCGAACGCCGCGTGGTCGGTCTCGGCGGTGTCAGGTAGCGCCTGAAGCCGAGCGTCCGCGCGAGCACTGCGGAGCCCTTCTCCGTCCGCGCCGGCATCGCCCGGTTCATCACGACCAACGCGGCACCGGCGGGAACGACCGCAAGGCCGACGAGACCCAGCCGAAACGCGAGCCGAGGAGGTACATGAGGCCGACGCCGGCGATCACGACCAAGCAGCCGAGGCCGGCGTACGCGGTGCGGACGCGCGACGGATCCGCGACGAACCAGCCGCGCGCCTTCGCGTCGGCGTAGAGCTGCTCCTCCGCGGACGTCAGCGTTCCGGCGAAGCTGCCCCTGAGGCTCGACAGCAGCACGCTCGAGCCGTCCTTGAACAGACCATCGAAGAGGGTGCGCTCGTAGGGCAGGAGGTCGTCGCCGGACTGCTTCTTGTCGAGCGTCCAGTCGGTGTGGCCGAAGAGTCCCTGCTTCGGGTGCTCGGTGATCGTGAGGCAGTCGCGCACCGCGAGATCGACGATCGTCGCGATCAGATCGCGTGGATCCGCGGTCTCGGCGACGAGCACGCCGAGCTGCGCAGGCCGCAGCTTCTCCGGCGGCTCGCACTCGGCGACGATCGCGCCGCGCGGTCGTTCGCGGTCGCGCCCGCGCGTCCACCACAGCCACCACACGCTGAAGACGCCGCCGCTGCGCGACCGCTGTGGCGCCGCTCGCCGCCGGCGACGTGGAGAAGTAGTCGGCGAAGCCGCACGGGCGGTCGACGAGGACCAGTGCCCCGACCGCGACGGCGCCGCTGCGGAGTGCGGTGACGACCGTGAGCTGCTCGCCCGGCGAGAGCGGCCGGGTCGCGGTGAGATCGGCGCGATCCGCCGTGCTTGTCGAGCGGCACGCCTCCGTCGAGCCGGTCGGACCCCTCGAAGCACGCGACCCGCTGGACCGCGCCGGCGGGTGCGGTCACGGCCCGCAGCGGGACCTCCCATTGGTCGCCGCTCACGTTCCAGAACAGCTCGTCGTGGTCCGGGAACGCGGTGAGCGCGCCGGTGACTGTGTAGCTGATGCGGTAGCTCTGCGTGCCGCTCAGCGTCCGGGCGGGGTCAACCGATCTTGATCTCGGCCGCGGCGTCGCCCCTGGTCAGCTGATACGTCCACGGCCGTCCGATACGGTCGGTGACGCTGTCCACGAGCAGCGCGCACGTGCGATCGCGCCGATCGTCGTAGCGGTCGCGCGTCAGGATGGTCCGGAAGATGCCGTGCTTCTGGAGGCCGCCGAGGTCGACGTCGATCGTCTCGACGATCGCGAGCACACCGCTCGAGCGGATCGCGATGTCAGCGCGGAACGCGTCGATCGTCCACCCGGTGTCCGCGGGCGCAA
>DASYVN010000064.1:0-2556 GCA_035937095.1 Candidatus Limnocylindria bacterium | reverse complement strand
CCGACACCCTGGATCTCGTCGAGCACCGATTTCACAGCGCGCTTCCCTCGGAGCTGCTGGTGATAGGTCACCGCGAACCGATGGGCCTCGTCGCGGACCCGCTGGACCAGGAACAGCCCCTGCGACCGAGCCGGCAGGACGATCGGGTCGGGCCTCCCCGGCACGAACAGCTCCTCGCGCTCCTTGGCGAGCGCGGCGATCGGGATCTGCAGCAAGCCGGCATCCGAGAGCGCGCCGATGCCCTCGGCGAGCTGCCCTTTCCCCCCATCGAGGATCACCAGGTCAGGCACCGGCCACGCGTCCTGCTCACCGGCGGCGCTCCGCGCGAAGCGTCTCCGAAGCGTGTCCCGCATGTTCGCGAAGTCGTCGTTGCGATCGCCGAGCTTGGTCCGGAACCGCCGGTAGCTCTGCTTCGCGGGTCGGCCGTCCTCGAACACGACCATCGAGCTGGTGACGTTGGTCCCTTGGACGTGGCTCACGTCGAAGCACTCGATGCGCTTCGGCGGACCCTCCAGGCCAAGGGCCTGCTGGAGCTCGGCCAGCGCAGTCTCGGTCTTTCCCTTGTCGGCGAGCCACCGCACGCGCTCCTGCTCGAGCGCGTCCTGGGCGTTGCGCACCGCGAGCTCGATGAGCCGGCGCTTCTTGCCGCGCTGGGGCACGTGCAGCTCGACCTGCGTGCCGCGCTTCTCCTCGGCGAACGCGATGAACGTCGCCGCGTCGGGGATCGTCTCGGGGACCACGATCTCCGGCGGGAACGTCGTCGCCGCGGCGTAGTGCTGCCGCAAGAACGAGCCGAGCACTTCTCCAGGCGTCGCGCCCTCCGCGCCCTCGAGGAAGAAATGGTCGCGGCCGACGATCGTGCCATCGCGGACGCGCAGCAGTTGGACCGCCGCATCGCCCTCGGCCAGCGCGACGCCAAGGGCGTCGAAGTCGTCCCCTTTGTACGCGTGCACCTCCTGCCGGTCCGTGGTGCGCTCGATCGCCGTGACGCGATCCCGCAGGAGCCCGGCGCGCTCGTAGTCCAGCGCCTCGGACGCCTGGAGCATCTCGCGCCGCAGGTCGCGCGCGAGCGCGTCGTAGCGGCCTTCGAGGAACTGCACGCTGCGATCGATCGTGGCGCGGTACTCGTCGCGGGTGGTCGCACCGACGCACGGCGCGGTGCAGCGCTTGAGGTGGAACAGCAGACACGGTCGTCCGCCCGGGAGCGCCGACGGCGGCACGGTCCGCCCGCGGCCGTCCTCCGACGCGACGATCGTCAGCTTGCAGGTCCGGTACGGGAGCAGCTTCTGCAACAGGTCGAGGGACTCGTCGACCGATTTCGCGTTCGCGTACGGGCCGAAGTAGCGCGCGGTCCGGTCGCCGAGCTGCCGGGTGCGAAGGATCCGCGGGAAGTCCTCGCCGAGCGTGACCTTCACGTACGGGTACGACTTGTCGTCTTTGAGCCGGATGTTGTACCGGGGGCGGTGCTGCTTGATGAGGTTCGCCTCGAGCAGGTATGACTCGGACACGCTGCCGGTGAGCACGTACTCGAGGCGCTCGGCCCGCTCGACGAGGCGGACGTGCCGCACGTCGAGGCTCGGGCCGAAGTAGCTGCGGATACGATCGCGCAGCACGTCCGCCTTCCCGACGTAGAGCACCCGGCCGCGAGCGTCCTTGAACAGGTACACGCCCGGCGAGTTCGGGAAGGAAGCGGCCTGGGCGAGGAGGGTGTCCCGGCGGTCGGCAGCGTTCGGCATGTGAAAAGGATAGGAACGGCGGCGCGGCCTATCATTTCGCTCCTCAGATGGGGAGTTCCGAGCCGTGAAAGAAGCCACCGAGCCGCGCCGCTCCCGGCGCTCGGTCCAGTCGGTCGATCGCGCCCTGGACCTGCTCGAGGCCCTGGCCGGCGCCGACGGCGAGGTGAGCATCACCGCGCTGGCCGCGCACACGAAGCTCCACGTCAGCACCGTCCACCGGCTCCTCGCGACGCTCCTCCGCCGCGGCTACGTCCGGCAGAACCCCGATACCAGCCGGTACTACGCGGGCGCGAAGGTCTCGACCCTGGCCGAGGGCCGCAGCCGGTACAACGAGCTCCGCCTCGCGGCGCGCCCGCTCCTCCAGGCGCTGGTCGGGGCGACCCGCGAGACCGCGAACCTCAGCGTCCTCGACGACACGATGGCCGTGTACATCGAGACAGCCGCGAGCCCGCAGGTCGTGCGGCTCTTCACCGTCGTCGGCAATCGGGTGCCGCTCCACGCCACCGGCGCGGGAAAGGCGCTCCTCGCGTCGCTCCCGCAGCCGCGGCGCGACGCGCTTCTCGATCGCACCGAGCTGCGCGCGCACACGGGCAAGACGCTCGTCGATCGAGCGGCGCTCGCGCGCGCGCTCGACGACGCGCGCGAACGCGGGTACGCGCTCGACGACGAGGAGTACGACGACGGCGTGCGGTGCGTCGCCGTCGCGGTCGGACCGATCGGCGCACCCATCGCCGCCATCTCGATCTCCGGTCCGGCGAGCCGCATGACGAAGCAGCGCTGCGTCGAGTTCGTGCCGCAGATGCGGCGCGCCGCGGGCGAG
>DASYVN010000063.1:0-2123 GCA_035937095.1 Candidatus Limnocylindria bacterium | reverse complement strand
CTGGGGGCCGAACGTTCGCGAATCGCTCGAGGCCTGGCGGTTGTCCCCGAGGGCGAAGAACGAATCGGCCGGGACCTTCAACGGGTATGCCACCGCAGGCGACTGCGGCGTGGTGACCCCGTGCGCTCCCGGGTAATCGGTCTTCGTCCCGTTCACGTACAGGTCGCCGTCGTTGAGATCGATCGTGTCGCCCGCGACCGCTGCGACGCGCTTCACGTACGGGATCGACGAGTCCGTCGTTGGCTGGAAGACGACGATTTCACCGCGTTGCGGCGAGCCGAACCGGTAGTCGACCTTGCTCACGAGGACGCGATCACCCTGGAGCAGCGTCGATTCCATGCTCCGTTGTCGCACCTCGGTCACCTGCACGACGAACAGGTTCAGGACGACCGAGATGATGACCGCGAGCGCCAAGGCCTGAATGATCTCGAGCATCGCCCGCCACGAGAACGGCGGCTCGGACTCGCTTTGGGCCAGTGGATCGTGGTGGTCCCGCGGCTCGTCCGCCGGGTACGTGTCCTTGACCGCCATCACATCAAGTGTGTCACGCTGCGCCCCCGGTGGATGTGACCGACCGTTCGCTGTGGCGGAACGGCGATTTCATGAAGCTCTGGACCGGTCAAACGGTTTCGGAGCTGGGCTCGGTGGTGACCCGCACGGCGCTCCCGATCGCCGCCGTTATCACGCTGCACGCGAGCCCGCTCCAAGTCGGCATCCTGGTCGCCTCGGCGTCCATCGCCGTCCTGCTCGTGGGTCTGTTCGCCGGTGCCCTGGTCGACCGGTCGCGCCGTCGGCCGCTGATGATCGCGGCCGACGCCATCCGGGCCGCGCTCCTCCTCTCGATCCCATTCGCGGCGATCACCGGATCGCTCCGGATCGAGCAGCTGTACGTCGTCGCGTTCCTCGAGGCCGCGTTCGGCTCGGTGTTCGACGTCGCGTACCGCACCTACCTCCCATCGCTCCTTCCCGCGGATCGACTGCTCGAGGGGAACGCGAAGATCGGGATGTCGAGCGCGATCGCCGAGATCGGTGGCCCGGGTATCGCCGGCGCGCTCGTGCAGCTGATCACCGCGCCGATGGCGATGCTCGTCGACGCCGTCTCCTACCTCTTCTCGGCGTTCACCATCGGCGCGATCCGCGCACCGGAAGGGTCGGTCGAGCACGTCGACGGTCCTGCCGGTCTGTGGCGACAGCTCGCCGAAGGCTTCGGCGCGGTCGCCCGGCATCGGCTCCTTCGGCCGATGGCCCTCGCGTCGATGACGAGTGCGCTCTTCGGGAACTTCTTCGCCGCGCTGTACACGATCTACGCGCTCGACGATCTCGGCCTCTCGCCGTTCCTCCTCGGCGTGGTCATCTCGGCCGGCGGCGTGGGGTCGCTCGCGGCGAGCCTGGTCGTCGGCCCGCTCACCCGGCGCGCCGGCTTCGGCCCGGCGATCGTCTGGACCCAGGTCGCGGCCGGCGTCCTAGCCAGCCTCATCCCCCTGGCCGGCGGACCGCCGCTCGTCGCGGCGACATTCCTGTTCATCCCGCAGCTCTTCGGCGACGGCCTCGACACCGTGTCGCTGATCGACCAGCTGACGGTGCGGCAGCAGGTCACGCCCCCCCAGCTGCTCGGGCGGGTCAACGGGACGATGCACGTGCTACTGGAGGGGGTCGGCTCGATCGGCGCGCTGGCAGGCGCGGCGCTCGCCGAGGCGTTCGGCATCCGGACGGCGATCTGGATCTCGGTGGCGGGCTCGCTCGCCGGCGTCGGCTTCTTGATCTTCTCGCCGCTTCGAAGCCTGCGGACGGTAGAGGGTCAGTAGCGTCATCCGGGGTCAGTCACTGCTCTCGCTGGGCTGGCATGGGGCGTGTTGTGGGCGGGCAAGCGTGGCCTCGTGCCGCGCCGCATCCGGTTCTGAGGGCACCCATCGCCTCAACGCAACTCATAGGACCGGTCGGCTATAGTCCCGCCCGCGACCGGTAGCCGGCTTGCAGACTCCGGGATTGGTCCCCGAGCGGCGGGCTGCCGAGAGCGGACTGACGCGCGCCCTGGACGCGCGCGTGAGACGGGGGAAAAGGTGGGTATGCGCTCGAGACTCGTGTACGGGGCAATCCTCGCGTTGACTATGGCGCTCGTAGTT
>DASYVN010000062.1:0-1743 GCA_035937095.1 Candidatus Limnocylindria bacterium | reverse complement strand
GTGCGACGGCCGCGCGTCACGATGAGCGCGACCGCGAGCGCGAGAAGCGGGATCCAGCCGAAGACGAGGAGCCAGATGGCGACGTCCGCGAACCCCCGCAGCACGGCCGCGAGCGTCGCCAGGGCGACGGCCACGGTCCTGGCCGGGTCCCACGCCGACGGGGTCGTGCCGACGGGCACGAGGGCGGGGGTGATCGACATGGTGATCGTCGAGAACTGCGTCCGCGAGCTGATCGAGTTCACTTGTCCCTGGAGCTGCTCGATCTGGGTGCGCACGTTGGAGAGCGCAGCGTCGATCTTGAGGATCTCGTCGATCGTCCCGGCGCGGGTGAGGAGCGCGTTGTACCGCTGCTCTTCGCCCTGCTTGGCCGAGAGCCGGGCCTTGAGGTCGACGAACTGGTCGGTGACGTCCTTCCCCTCGACGGTGGAAGACAGGACATCGCCGTCGAGCGCGCGAAGCTGGCGCAGTGCCTCGGTGAAGCGCTCCGACGGCACGCGGATCGTGAGGCTCGCGACGCGGTCGTCCTTCGAGCCGCTCTGGCTCAGACCGATGACGTCGCCACCGAGACCGGCCGCGACAGCCTGGGCCTTATCGGCCACGGCCCACGGGTCGCTCGCCTTCATCGCGATGTTCGCCGTGAGGATCACCGAACGGGTCACGTCGAAGGCCTGCGGCACTGGCACGCCGTTGCTGACGGACTCGGCGGGCTGCGGCGCGCCCGCGTTGACGGCGGCAGGCTTGCCGACCGCGAATTCGGCGGACGAGCCGCCGCCGCGCGTCGCCGGACCGGAGGCGGTCGACTGCGCGCCGGAGCACGCCGCCAGGAGGAGGATTGCCGGGAGGAGCCAACCGAAGCGTTTCATTCGCCACCTGCCTTCTTGCCGGGAGCGTACCGGCCACGAAGGCAGACGTCGCTAGGGCCGGTCCGGTTCCCCCCCAGGTCGGATGGGCCGGATATCGAGATCGGCGCCGTAATCCCAGTACTCCACCGTGTAGGTCGTCCGCACCGTCGTCGGGCCCGACCCGGCCATCTGGGCTTCTGGGGGGACCGCTTCCGAGACGGTAAATGTCTGGCGGCGGACGAGGTCGTCTAGGAGGCCGAGCTCCACCTCGACGACACCGCGGTCGCCGCGATCGATTATGTACCGGGCGGTGACGTTCCCCCGCGCGAAGCCGAGGCCGCTGAAGCGCACCGCACCGGCCTCGCGCAGCTGCTCGAGCACCGCGATCGGGCTGGCGAGCGTCCGCAGGGCGGTCGCCGACGCGGGCTGCCCGTTCAGCCGCACGCTTTGCCCGGCGATCTCGAGCGTCGCGGGCTCCGGGTGGCTCACGGCGATCCGCAGCCTGTCCGGCGGCACGACCTCGCCGGTGGCCCGGTAGGTCAGCACGAGGTCGCCCGCGAGCGACGGCGATCCGCTGGCGACGCTCGATGCATCGAGCGAGAACCGCACGCCGCGCAGATGCTCCATCGCGTCGGCCGCGCGCACGACCCGATCGGCGCCTCCGCCGCCGCATGCGGCGAGCGAGAGGAGCGGCGGAACGAGGAGGAGGGCCCTCACCAGCGCGCGCCGAACACCGAGCGGGCGGTCTCGTCCGTCGTCGCGATCAGCGAGGCCAGGTCGGAGCCGCGCTCGGCCGCGATGACCCGGTAGGTGACCGCGACGAACGCGGGCTCGTTGCGCTGCCCGCGATGGCCCTCCGGCGAGAGATAGGGCGCGTCCGTCTCGACGAGCACCGGGCCGC
>DASYVN010000061.1:0-37546 GCA_035937095.1 Candidatus Limnocylindria bacterium | reverse complement strand
GCCCGCGCGCGCGATGATGCGCGGCGCCGGCTACACCGACGCCGACTTCACGAAGCCGCTCATCGGGGTCGCGCACAGCTGGATCGAGATCATGCCCTGCACCGTGCACCTGCGGCGCATCGCCGAATGGGTGAAGGAGGGCATCCGCGAGGCCGGCGGCACGCCCGTCGAGTGCAACACGATCGCGGTCTCCGACGGGATCGCCATGGGCACCGAGGGCATGAAGGCGTCGCTCGTGTCACGGGAGATCGTCGCGGACAGCATCGAGCTCGTCGTACGCGGCCACCAGCTCGATGCGCTCGTCGCGATCTCGGGCTGCGACAAGACCATCCCCGGGTGCGTCATGGCGCTCGCGCGCCTCGATGTACCGGGGCTGATGCTGTACGGCGGCTCGATCCTCCCCGGGCGGTTCGAGGGCCGCGACGTGACGATCGGCGATGTCTTCGAGGCGGTCGGCGCCCACAACGCCGGGAAGATGACCGCCGCCGCCCTGTTGGAGCTCGAGCGCGTCGCGTGCCCGGGCGCCGGCGCCTGCGGCGGTCAGTTCACCGCCAACACGATGGCGACCGCGTTCGAGGCCATGGGCATCTCACCGGCCGGCTCGAGCGGCGTCCCCGCGCTCGACGCGCGCCGCGAGGCGGTGGCGCGGGACGCGGGCCGGCTCGTGATGCGGCTCCTGAAGGATGACGTGCGTCCCTCGCGGATCATCACGAAGGACGCCATCGAGAACGCGATCGCCGCGGTCATGGCGACCGGCGGCTCGACGAACGCCGTCCTGCATCTGCTCGCGGTCGCGCGCGAGGCCAAGGTCGAGCTCGGGATCGACGACTTCGACCGCATCAGCGCGCGCACGCCACTCCTTGCTGACATGAAGCCGTGGGGCCGCTTCACCGCGCCCGACATGGACAAGGCCGGCGGGATCATGCTCGTCCTCCAGCGGCTCCTCGAGGCGGGGCTGCTGCAGCAGGACGCGCTCACCGTGACCGGCAGGACCATCGGCGAGGAGGCCCGCGCCGCGCGGGAGACGCCCGCGCAGGAGGTCGTGCGCCCACTCGCGAGGCCGCTCGCCGCGAGCGGCGGCCTCGTGATCCTTCGCGGATCGCTCGCTCCCGATGGCTGCGTGACGAAGGTTGCGGGCCATGACACGCCGACCCGAACGTACACGGCGAAGGTCTTCGACCGCGAAGAGGACGCCTTCGCGGCGATCGAGGGGAAGCGCATCGCGGCCGGCGACATCGTCGTGATCCGGTACGAGGGTCCGAAGGGCGGACCCGGGATGCGCGAGATGCTCGCGGTCACCGGCGCGCTCGTCGGTGCCGGTCTCGGCGACGCGGTCGCGCTCGTCACCGACGGTCGCTTCAGCGGCGCGACCCACGGGATCGCCGTGGGGCACGTCGCGCCCGAGGCCGCGACCGGCGGGCCGATCGGCCTCGTCAAGAACGGCGACCCGATCACCATCGACGTGGCGAGGCGGCGCATCGACCTCGATGTCGACGAAGCCGAGATCGTGCGGCGCCGGAGCGCGTGGCGCGCGCCGGAACCCTTGTACCGGACCGGGGCGCTCGCGAAGTACGCGAAGCTCGTGTCGTCCGCCTCAGAGGGCGCGGTGACCGGATGACCGGCGCCGTGGCCATCGCGACGACACCCACGACCGTCGCGGCGGCGGCAGCGGCGATCGCCGGCCGGGTCGAGCGCACGCCGTTCATCGCGTCACCGGATCTCTCCGTGCTCGCGGGCTGCGAGATCCACCTCAAGCTCGAGAACCTGCAGCGCACCGGCGCCTTCAAGCTCCGTGGCGCGCTCGCCCGACTCCTCACGCTCGACGCGCAGGAGCGCTCCCGTGGCGTGGTCACCGCGTCCGCGGGCAACCACGGGCAGGGCGTCGCGGTGGGTGCCGCCGCGCTCGGCATCCCCGCGTGCGTCGTCCTCCCGCGCGGCGTGCCGCTCGCCAAGCTCACCGCGATCCAGCGCGCGGGCGCGGAGGTCGTCATGGCCGGCTCCGGCTACGACGAGGCGTTCGCCGCCGCGTGCGAGCTCGCGGCGCAGCGCGGCGCCGTGTACCTCCACGCCTTCGACGACCCCGTGGTCATCGCGGGCCAGGGCACGGTCGCGCGCGAGATGCTCGAGGACCGCCCCGATCTCGACGCGATCGTCGTTCCCGTGGGTGGCGGCGGTCTGCTCGCCGGCACGGCCCTCGCGATCGCCGAGGCGCACGCGAACGTGCGGCTCGTCGGCGTCCAGGCCGCCGGTGCCTGCGCGTTCGCCGATGCGGTCCGCAGCGGATCGGTCGTTGCCGGCGGGGCTGCCACCATCGCCGACGGCATCGCGGTCCGCGAGCCGGCGGCGCGCACGGTGGCGATCGCCCGGGCCAACGGCACGACGATGCGGATCGTCACCGACGAAGCGATCGCCCGCGCGATGGTGCTGCTGCTCGAGCGTCACAAGCTGCTCGCCGAGGCCGCAGGCGCCGCGGGCGTCGCCGCGATGCTGGACGGCCCCGCCGAGCTCGCGGGGAAGCGGGTCGGGATCATCGTGAGCGGCGGCAACATCGACCCGAACCTCCTGGGCAAGGTGCTGCAGCAGGGTCTCGCGAGCGCGGGCCGCTACCTCGCGTTCCGCACGTGGCTCGACGACCGGCCCGGGCAGCTGCACGAGCTCACCGGCATCCTCGGCGACGAGCACATCAACATCCTTCACGTCGGGATCCATCGCGTCGGGCCATATACGGCCCTCGGCCAGGTCGGCCTCGACGTGATCGTGGATACGCGCGACGCGGCGCACGCCCAGGACGTCCTCGCGCTCGCCCGTCGCGCGGGCTTCCCCGCGGAGCAGCTCATCGACGTCCAGCCGGAGCGCTGAGATGGCGGGTCGCACGCTCGCGCAGAAGGTCTGGGACGAGCACGTCGTCCGGCACGCCGAGGGCGAGCCCGATCTCCTCTATGTGGACCTCCATCTCGTGCACGAGGTGACCTCGCCGCAGGCGTTCGACGGCCTGCGTCTCGCGGGCCGGCCGGTCCGGCGTCCCGATCTCACGCTCGCGACCGCCGACCACAACATCCCGACCGTGCTGGACCGGCCAGTCGCGGATCCCGTCTCGGCGCGGCAGATCGACGCGCTCGCCCGCAACTGCGCCGAGTTCGGCATCCGCCTCTACCCGATGGGCGACGCCCTCCAGGGGATCGTCCACGTCATCGGGCCGCAGCTGGGCCTCAGCCAGCCGGGGATGGTCATCGTGTGTGGCGACAGCCACACCTCGACCCATGGCGCGCTCGGTGCCATCGCGTTCGGCATCGGCACGAGCGACGTCGAGCATGTGCTCGCGACCCAGACGATCTCGCGCCCGCTGCCACGGACCATGGCCGTCACGATCGACGGCCAGGCGCCGGCCGATGTGAGCGCCAAGGACGTGATCCTCGGGATCATCGCTCGCCTCGGGGTCGGCGGCGGCATCGGTCACATCGTCGAGTACCGCGGCGAGGCGATCCGCGCGCTCTCGATGGAAGGCCGCATGACCGTGTGCAACATGTCGATCGAAGCGGGCGCGCGCGCCGGCATGATCGCGCCCGACGACACGACGTTCGCGTACCTCGAGGGTCGCCCGCACGCGCCGTCCGGCGCGCACTGGGAGCGCGCCCTCGATCACTGGCGCGGGCTGCCGACCGACTCGGACGCCACGTTCGACCGCGAGGTCCGTATCGACGCCGCGGAGCTGCGGCCGTATGTGACGTGGGGCACCAATCCCGCGCAGGCCGTCGCGATCGACGGCCGGGTGCCGGACCCCGAGGCTCTGGACGGCGAGGCCGCACGCGAGAGCGCGCGGCGCGCCCTCGCCTATATGGACCTTCGTCCAGGGACCGCGATCCGCGACATCGCCGTCGATGCGGTCTTCCTCGGGTCCTGCACGAACGGCCGCATCGAGGACCTGCGCGCCGCAGCCACGGTCCTGCGCGGCCGGCGCGTCCGCGACGGGCTGCGCGCGCTGGCGGTCCCCGGGTCGATGCTGGTGAAGGCCCAGGCGGAGGCCGAAGGCCTGGACCGCGTATTCCGCGACGCGGGCTTCGAGTGGCGGAGCGCAGGGTGCTCGATGTGCCTGGGGATGAACGACGATGTCGCGAGCCCGGGCGAGCGCGTCGCCTCGACATCGAACCGCAACTTCGAGGGACGCCAGGGACCGGGTGCTCGTACGCACCTCGTGTCGCCGGCCGTCGCGGCCGCGAGCGCGGTAGCCGGACACCTCGCATCGCCGGCGGACCTCGCGCGATGAAGGCCGTCTCGCGCGTGACGGGGCGCGCGGTCCCGCTGGACCGGTGTAACGTCGACACAGATCAGATCATCGCCAGCGACTGGTTGAAGCGCGTGGAGCGCACCGGGTATGGTGCGGGCCTGTTCGCGGCCTGGCGGACCGACCCGGCGTTCGTGCTGAACGATCCGCGGTTCGGCGGCGCGACGATCCTCGTCGCCGGAGCGAACTTCGGCTGCGGAAGCTCGCGCGAGCATGCGGCCTGGGCGGTCGAGGACTGGGGCTTCCGCGCGTTGGTCGCGCCGAGCTTCGCCGACATCTTTCGCGGCAACTGCCGTTCGGTCGGCCTCGTGACCGCGGAGCTCCCGGAGGAGGACGTCGCGCGGCTGCTCGCCGCGGTGGCCCGCGATCCCTCGATCGAGATCAGCGTCGACGTCGACCGCCGGATGGTCGAGATCCCCGCGCTCGGCTACGCGTCGCACTTCGGCCTCGACGACGCCTCACGCGCGCGGCTGCTCGCCGGACACGATGAGATCGACCTGAGCCTGGCGCATGTGGACGCGATCGTGAGCTACGAGGCTGGCCGCCCCGACTGGCTGCCGAGCCTGCGGACCGCCGAGGCGGGTTAGAGCAGCGCCTTCGCGATCACGCGTAGCTGCGCAAGACTGTCGCCGCCGAGCACCTGGAGACAGACGTGGTCCGCGCCGGCGGCGTGATGTGCCGCGACCCGCTCGGCGGTGACCTGCGCCTCGCCAGACGCGACGATCGCGTCCATGAGCTTCTCGCTGCCAGCGTCAGCGAGGTCCGCCTCGCTCCAGCCCAAACGCCGCAGATTGTTCGAGTAGTTCTCGAGGCCGAGGTAGAACTTCGTGTGCCGTTTCGTCGCCGCGACGACCTTCTCGCGATCGATGCCGACGACGGCGGCCTGTTCGACCGCGAGCAGAGGGTCGGGGCCGAGGGTCTTCCGAGCCACGACGGTGTGCGCGACGGGCACAAAGTACGGGTGCGCGCCGAGCGATCGTTCCGCGGCGAGCCGCAGCATCTGCGGACCGAGCGCCGCGAGCACCCGGGACGCCGGAGGCTCGTCGCGATTGGGGCCGACGAAGGGCGCGTGGTCCATCGCCTCGAGGTACGTGCGCATGTGCTCGAGTGGCTTCTGGTATCGGCCGCCTCGGAGCGCCACGCTCGGCTTGTGGCTCACGCCAACGCCCAGCAGGAAACGGTCGGGATAGGCCTCGGCCAGCGTCTTCGCGCCGTTCGCCATGGCGACGGGATCGCGGGCCCAGATGTTCGCGATGCCCGTCGCGATGATGAGGGTCTTCGTCGCCGCGAGGAGGATCCCCGCGTGGGCGAAGATCTCCTTGCTGCCGAGCGACTCCTGGATCCACAGGGTGCGGAAGCCGAGCGATTCGATCTCCCCGGCGAACCGGCCTGCGTCGGCAGCGGTCATGCGCTCCGGGTCCGCCGACCAGACGCCGATCGGGCCGAGGCGGGTCGCGGCTTCGCGTGCGGTCTTCATCGGATGCGCGCATTCTCCCATCCGTGCGGCCGTTCCGCTTTGCGATCACCGCGACGCGCGCCGAGTCGGGCGAGGCGTGGCGGGCGAAGGCCCGGCGGATCGAAGAGCTCGGCTACGACACGCTGCTCATCACCGATCACATCACGCAGCAGCTCGCGCCGATCCCGGCGATGGCAGCGGCGCTCGAGGCGACCACGCGCTTGCGCGTCGGGAGCTATGTCTTCGCGAACGACTACCGGAATCCGGTGATGCTCGCGAAGGAGATCGCGACCCTGGACGTCTTGTCAGGCGGGCGCGTGGAGTTCGGGCTCGGGGCCGGCTGGTACCAGCGCGACTACGAGATGCTCGGGCTCCCGTACGACCCGCCGGCAACGCGTGTCTCGCGGATGATCGAGGCGGTGAAGCTCATCGACCGCCTGTTCGCCGAGGACTCGGTCGACGCGAGCGGGGCGTTCTACACGGTCCACGGCGCGCGCGTGCTGCCGAAGCCGGTGCAACGGCCGCGTCCGCCGCTCATGATCGGCGGCGGCGGCCCGCGCATGCTGCGCTTCGCCGCGCAGCATGCCGACATCATCGCGCTCAACCCGCGGTTCGACGCGAACGGTCATCCCGTCGTCGCCGATCTCACGGCCGGTGCGATCGAGCGGAAGCTCGCGCGCTTGCGCGCGGAGGCCGGTGCGCGCCTGGCCAACGTCGAGATGAACATCTTCATCGTGGACGCGGGCGTGAGCGACGAGCCGCACTCGCTTTTCGACGCGGTCGCGACGCGCCTCAAGGGCTCCGTCGCGCAGCTCGTCGACTCGCCGTTCTTCCTGTACGGATCGAACGCGGATCTGAGGAGACAGCTCCTCAGCCGCCGCGAGCGCCTCGGGATCACGTACGTCGGCTTGCCGGAGAAAGCGATGGAGCCGTTCGCGCCCCTCGTGCAGGAACTCCATGCGCTGTAGGAACCGTCTGCGGCTCGTTTCCATAGACAGCAGGTGAGGCTTCGCCGGTTCGCCTGTCTGGCGGTCGTTTGCTCGGCTGCGGCGACTTGCAGTCCTCTCCAACCAGCGGCAACAACGCCGCCGGCCGAGGCATCCGCGGCCGTGACACTCGCCGGTCGCTCGTGGCGCGAGCTCGCCGCGATGCCTGCGCCACGCAGCCACCTGAGCGCTGTCACATCGAGCGGAGCGCTCTTCGCCGTTGGCGGTCTCCCGCGCGGCGGCGCGAGCAGCCTCGGCTTCGATCGCTACGAACCGTTGACCGACACGTGGACGAGTCTGACCGCCTTACCTGTTGGCACAGATCACTCCGCAGCGGCCGCGGTCGGATCGTCGATCTTCGTCTTCGGCGGGACCTTCGAACAGCCGTCGACGCGCGCGTACCGGATCGACGTGCCGCCTGCCGGCGCGCAAAGCGCGCAGTTCGCGGCGATGCGGTGGCGGCCGATCTCGCCGCTACTGGAGCCACGCTCCGCCGCAGGCGCCGCCGTCGTTGGCGATCGCATCTACGTCGTCGGCGGATTCGATGCGACGAGACGCGAGCTGAAGACCGCCTACGTGTATGACACGGCTGGCGACACGTGGCGGAGGATCGCCGATCTTCCGACGCCGCGCGAGCACTTGGCGGTCACGGATTTCCGGGGACAAGTGTGCGCCTTGGGCGGTCACGTCGGGAACGCCGTTGCGACGTCCACGGTCGAGTGCTACGACCCGGCGACGGACCATTGGTCGGCCGGCATGCCGCTCCCGAAGCCAGCGTCGGACTTCGCCGCCGCGTTCTTCGATGGCGGCATCTGGACCGCTGGGGATGACGTGCAGATCTTCGACGGCACCCGCTGGTGGCTCGGTCCTTCGCTCGGCACGCCGCGGTTCGGCGTTGCCGCCGCCGTGGTCAGTGGATCGTTGTACGTGATCGGTGGTGCCGCACGAAAACCGGCGCCCGACGGTGTCGTCGAGCGGTTCGACGCTCGCTAGCGACGCATGCCAGGGTGCCGCAGCAAGCGGGTAACTCGAACGATCGCCAGCGCGAAGATCCAGGCCGAGATGACCGCGATGAGCACCTGCAGCTCGAAGCCCTCGTGCGCGAGAGGATCGGGATCGCGCAGCGCTTCGAACCAATCCAAGAACAGCACCAGGGCCGTGGCGCCGCTCAGGGTGCCGAGAGTCATCCAGAGAAGGAGTGCGCCCACGTCAGCGGCCCGCCTGGCCCCTAGATCCCGTAGCGCTCGGGCTCCCAGCGCAGGTGCAGCTCGCTCGGCGGTGCCATGTATCCGAGGAGCGCGGACGAGGCGACCACGGCGGGGCTCGCGAGATAGCCCTCGCCGCCGACGCCCATGCGGTTCTGCCAGTTGCGGTTGAACGACGTAATCGCGCGCTGACCCTGCGCCAGCGCGTCGTCGCCCTGGCCGAAACACGGGCCACACCAGCTCATCCGGATCTGCGCGCCGACCGAGCGCAGGACGCTGGCGACCGACTCGCCCGCGAGCCGCGCCTCGGGACGCTCGATCGCGTCCTTCACCGATCCCGATCCCGGGAAGACGACGAAGTCCGTCGCGGCCTTCGTGTGTCCGGCATCGCGAGCGCCGTGCACGACGAGCGCGGCCTGCAGGAGGTCGTCGTAGCTCCCATTGGTGCACGAGCCGATATAGGCCTTATCGAACGTGAGGTGCTCGGTCGCGACCGCTTCGGCCGCGAAGGCGTTGCCAGGCGAGTACGGCTTCGCGATCATCGGGACGACGTCGGACAGGTCGAGCGCTTCGTCGATCTCGTAGTGAGCGTCGCGCCCGGGCTGCACAAGCGGGTACGGAAGGGCGATGCCTTTCTCGCGATACCAGGCGGCGGTGAGCTCGTCGGCGGCGAAGATGCCGTTCTGGGCTTCGCCCTCGGCCATCATGTTCGCGATCGTGTTCCGGTACGAGACCGGGAGCTGCCTGTGCTCGTCGACGAACTCGACCGACATGCCCTGCGACTGCGCGGTGCCCCAGCGCTCGAGGAGCTTGAGGACGATGTCCTTGCCGCTCACCCACGGCTGGAGCTTTCCGGCGAACACGACGCGACGTGCCTTCGAGAGCGTGGTGAACACGTAGCCGGTGGCCCAACCGAAGCCCAGGGTGGTCGAGCCGACGCCGATGCCGACCGCGCCGTACGCGCCATAGGCCCGCGAGTGCGAGTCCGCGCCGGCGACGAACGAGCCGGGATGCACGAGCCCTTGCTCCGGGAAGTAGAAGTGGAAGATCCCGTCGCCGGGCGTCGCGTAGTACGGCTTGCGGACGCCGAACTTGTCCGCGAACGCCTTCCCGATCGCGGTCTGCTTCTCGTCGGCTTCCTTTCGCGTGAACACGAAGTGGTCGTTGGCCACGGCGATCTGCCGCGGATAGATGGTGTTGCCGCCGGTGATCTGGTTGAACGTATGGATCGAGAAGGGCGCGGTCCCGTCGGACGCGGGCAGGAGATCGGCGTACACCCGGAGGGTCGCGCCGGGCTTCACGTCGGCGTCGCGATCGACCCGATGGGCCCACACGATGCGCTCGGTCGTGGTCATCCGCCGCGCGGTCTCGTCGTCGGGCCACTCCACGATCGGTGGGCGCCGCACGGACTCGGCGAACTCGCGGCGGCCGATCGTGAAGATGCCGCCGGACCGCCGGATCTCGTCTTCCTTCGGCGTGAGGGGCTTCGGGTCGTAGGTCTTGCCCTGCGTCTCGTTCGTGAGCCGGCGGGTCGCCGGATCGAAGCTGAACGTGTCGCCGTCCTGGGCGTGGTCGACCGCAGTGCGCGCCTGCACGACCTCGAGGCCGAGGTTGAACGCGTTGCGGCGGAAGATGTCGCCCATGTTGTCGCCGCAGACGATCACCAGCTCGAGGCCCGCCTCTTCGGCCACCGCCTTGAGGCCCGCCGGGCTCATCTCGCGCGAGCTCCCGATCGCGAAGCGGTCGCCGGCGATGACGAACGTCTCGCCCGCGTGCACGCGCTCGCGGAAGTCGGGCATGAGGAACCGGAACGAGCCCGCCTTCCAGCGCTCGTCGAGCGTCTCGAGGCTCTCGGACACGCAGTCCTTGGCCGGCGTGATCTGGTCGGTGTCGATCGCGTCGAGCTTCTTGCCGGGGCGACGGCCCGAACGGTCCCAGAAGATGAGGGTCCTCCCCCGGATGGTGTGCTCGTCGCGCGCCGCTTCGGGCGCGGGGACCCGGCGCTCGATGTCCTTCAGGTCTACGCCGGGGAGGAGCTTCGCGGGCTCGATGCGATGTCGCACGACCACGGTGTTCAGTCTAGGCGTGCAAGCGCGTCGAGCTCCTCGTCGGTGAGCAGGCGGTCCGATGCTTTTGCCGCGGTCAGGAGCCGATCGATCCGGCCGCGCGTCGCATCGATGCCCCGATGCTCCAACCAGAACACCACGTTGGACTCGCCGCTCATCGGACCGACCTCGATCCGCTGCTCGCGACCCACGATCGATGCCGGCACGCCGCTGTACACACGGTCGGCGAGCGCGCGATCGCCCTTCCGCAGAGCCTTCACCACCGCGGCGGCATGCACGCCCGTGCCGGTACGGAACGCGTCTTCGCCGAGCGCGGGATAGTTCGCGGGGATCGTCGCGCCGCAGTGCTCGGCGACGAGGGCCGTGTATTCGACGAGCGGCTCCAAGTTCGTGGCGATGAGGTCGAAGAGGCGCAGGTTCACCAGCAGCTGGTCCATCGAGGCGTTGCCCACGCGCTCGCCGATCCCTAGCGCGGTGCCGTGCACGCGGTCCGCGATCGCGGTCGCGGCGAGGGCGTTGATCGTACCGAGGCCCCGGTCGTTGTGGCCGTGATAGTCCAGCTTCACGTCCCGGCCCTTGATGATGTCGGCGCGAAGGAACGTCAGCAGGTTGCGCACGCCTTCGGGCGTGGCGTGGCCGACCGTGTCCGACGCGCAGATCCGCTTCGCGCCCGCGTTGATGGCGGTCTCATAGAGCGTGACGAGCGTCTCCGGGTCCGCCCGGGTGGTGTCCTCGGTCACGAACATGACTGGCAGCCCATTCTTGGCAGCGAGCGCGACCGACTCCTCGACCTGCTTCGTCATCGTGTCGATCGACCAGCTCTCGGCGACCCGGCGGATCGGGCTCGACCCGATGAACGCGCACGTTTCGATCGCGACCCCGGACTCGACCGCGGCCTGGATCGCTCCTTCGATGTCCGCCGGATGCGTGCGGACCGCGACGTTCGGGGTGATGCGCAGGTGCTTCGTCTCTTTCGCCAGCGCCACGATCGTCGCGCGCGCCTGCGGCGACGCGCCCGGTAACCCGATGTCCGCGCTATCGATCCCGAGCTCGTCCATCAGATGGAGCAGCCGGATCTTCACCTCGAGCGGCGGGTTGCGGACCGACGGACCTTGCAGGCCGTCGCGGAGCGTCTCGTCGTCGAGCTCGACCGCCCGGTAATCGGCACGCGCCGCGCGGCCGTCACGGTTCCAGTCGTAGATCAGCGCGTCGAGGTCGCTCATTTGGCCGGCGTGGGGATCGGCCGGGCCACCACCACGCGTCCGCTCTCCCACGCCAGCATCGTGATCTCGCGGGGGTCGATACCCGTGTGACGCAGGGCGGTGAACGCATAGGTCGTCGCGATGCCTGCGAATGTACCGCCCTCGATGCGCACGCGCGACCGCACGGGGTCACCCGAGACGTCCGCACTCGCCGCGAGGAGTGCGAGCGCATCGGTCGCGGTCGCGGCATGCGTGCCGAGCGTCGAGCCGGTGGGCCGGCGCAGACCGGGCCAGCGCGCGCCGGCCGCGGCCGCGCCCAGCCGGCTCGCGTCGCCCGGGTCGGTGAGGTAGGAGAGGAAGACCTGGAGGCCCGATGTCGCGTCGGCCACCGGCACGATCCGCTGCGGCTCCAGATAGCTCACCGCGCCGCCGGCAAAGAACACCGCGGACGAGGTGGTCGCGAACGGCTTGAACCGCTGGGCGAAGGTGTCGCGCTGATCGGCCGCCGCGCTCATCACGAACGGCAGCGGCCGCCCATCGGCGCGGAAGGTGGCGGTGATCGCCAGCTCCTCGCGGCCGGAGGCGGGCGTGCCGTTCGTCACGATGATGCCCGGCGTCGTGCGCGCCGGAAGCGCGTCGACGAGGGCGCGGGCGATCGCGTCGGGGGTCGGCGCGAGACCGAAGATCCAGCGTGCGGCGTCGCCGGTCGGCTCGGCGATCGGCAGGGTGAACAGCACCGGCCTGGCCACGAGCGCGATCGCGCGGAGGAGCGCGTCGTCGATCGCCGCGGGCACGCCGATGACGAACGCGTCGGTATCGCCGGCATCGGAGGCGCGCTTCAGCTCGAGGATCAGCCTCGCGTCGCTGCCGGCGACATCGACGATCCGGAGCTTCACCCGCGGCGAGCCGCGCTGCGCGTCCGCCCATTGCTGCATCGCGGCGCGTTGGGACTCGCCTCGCGGCCCGCGGCTCCCGGAGAAGTCGAGCACCACCGTGACCGCGTACGTGCCCGGTTCGCGCGTCGGAGACGGCGTCGGCGATGCGGTCGACGGTGGCTGGGCACTGCACGCCGCCGCGATGAGCGCGATCGCGAATGCGGCGGCGTGCAGCACGCGGCTAGGCGCGGGTGCCGCCCGGGATGCCTTCCTTCGCGTACACGTGCTCGAGGAGATCCTCGGCCCGCGGGTCCGGTGCGGCCTCCGCCTCATCGATCGAGCGCTCGATCTCGGCGGCGATCTCGGCGCGCATCGCTTCGAGATCGGCTTGGGGAACGCCCTGCGAGCGCAGGTAGTCCCGGCCCTTGTCCACCGGGTCCTTCGCCCGCCATTTCTTCAACAGGTCCTTGGAGCGGTAGCGCGAGTCGTCGTCATCGGAGCTGTGCGGCTGATACCGATAGCACTTGACCTCGACGATGCTCGGCCCCTCGCCGCGACGGGCGCGGTCGGCGGCCTCCTTCGTCTTGCCGTACACGTCCAGGACATCGGTGCCGTCGGCGATGAGCCCGGGGATCCCGTAGCCGGCGGCGCGATCGGCGACGTTCGGCACGCTCATCTGCTTGGAGGTCGGGGTCGAGATCGCGAACAGGTTGTTCTCGATGACGAAGACGACCGGCAGCTTGTGGATCGCGGCGAAGTTCACGGCTTCGTGGAAGTCGCCGGGGCTCGTCGATCCGTCACCGCCGTAGGTGAAGACGACGCGATCCTCCTTACGGATCTTGATCGCGAGCGCGATGCCGGCCGCTTGCGGGAACTGCGTCGCGATGCACACCGAGCCGCTGACGATGTTCGCCTCGGGCGAGCTGAACTGGTTCACGACCTGGCGGCCGCCGGAGTTCGGGTCCGTCGCCTTCGCGAAGACGCCGAGGAACTGATCCTTGGCAGTCTGTCCGAGCACGAGCGCGACGCCGACGTCGCGGTAGTACGGGTGGACCCAGTCGTGGCCGCGCTTGATGACCCAGGCGGACCCGACCTCCGCGGCCTCGTGGCCGTCCGCGACGCCGACGAACGCCGCGCGGCCCATCCGGTTCATCTGCATCATCCGCTCGCCGAGCATCCGGGTGAGCAGCATCGCGCGATACATCCCCTTCGCGTCGTCGAGGGTGAGACCGAGTGCGGTGTGGCGCGGCTTCTGACCGGTCTTGATCGCCATCAGCCTGATGCTACCGACCGGCGGGTCGTGACGGCGACGAGAAGCAGTCCGTCGCCGACCTCGACGCTGCCACGCCGTTCGGTGAGCTCGTTGCTGACGCCACGCGTGGATCCGCGGACCAGCTCCTCGTGCCGGAGCGGGTAACGCAGGCCGTCCGTCGCGACACCCCGCACGACCTCGGACAGCGGCTCGAGCGAGACCCAATCGCCCGGCGCGCCCTCGAGCTCGAGAGTGCCGGGACCGATGAGCGAGCGGAATGTCGCGCGCTCGGTGACGATCGCGACGTCGATCGCGGCGAAATCCTCGTGCGCGAGCAAGAGGAGGTTGCCGACCATGTGATCGAGGCGTCCGCCGCCGAAGGCTCCCACGATGACGATCTCGTCGGCGCCGCGCTTCACCGCGGCCTTGAGCGCGAGCTCCGCGTCGGTCTCTTCCTTCTCGTCCGGGTACACGTCGAACGCGGCGCCGGCGCGCTCGAGATCACGCCGTGCCTGCGCGGACAGCGAATCCATGTCGCCGACGACGAGGTCCGGACGCCGCCCGGCGCTGGACAGGCGCATGGCGCCGCCATCGGCCGCGATCACGACATCCGCGTGTTTCGCGAGGCCGGAGAGCCACCCGTCGCTGCCGAGGGGATCGCCGTCGAGCACCACGAGCGCACGCATCTGCCGAGACTACGCCGGCCGCTGTGCTCCGAACGGCGGCTCGAACTCGGCGTCCTCGACCGCGGCGATCTTCTCCACGGAAAGACGGTGCATCGGCGGCGAGAAGACGCGCTGCGCGATCGCGGTAGGCACGATGGCGGACAGGATGACGACCGTGACGAGAACGGAGAACTGGGTCCGGTCGATGATCCCGACGTTGAGGCCGTACGTCGCGGAGATCGTGCCGAACGTCAGGCCGGTGCTCATGAGCAGACACCGGTCCCCCGCCAGCGCCGCCGCGCGCTCGGATCTCATGGGGCCGCCTCCGACGTGCCACGTTCCCGCGCGAAGCTCGACGCGAGCCCGAGCAGCCAGAGCCCGAGGACGAGGTGGGCAACGCTGAAATACGGCTGCGCGAGCGCGTCGGCGAGCGAGCGCGGCATCACGGCGATGAACGCGGCCGAGAACGCCTCGAGTGGGACCAGTGCGAACGCGCAGAGCCCGAGCGCGGCGGTGACGATGCCCAGCGGCCGCAGCATGACGCCGGTCTGGGCCCACATCTTCCCGATGGTCCACCACCACATGCCGAGGACGAACAGCGACGCGGGCCGGACGTCGACGTTCGCCGAGCCCGCGAGCCCGACGGTGGCGACGGCCGCGCCCGCGATGGTCCCGAGGATCGCGCCGCTCTGGCGTACCGCCGCGTGCCGGACGTGCAGCACCGCGATGACCGGCAGTAGGAAGCCGTACGCCACGGCGACGAGCGCGTCGTAGAGATACGGATACGCGAGCGCGCCGAACGCGACGATGCAAAGGTGCGCGATCCCCGCGATCGCGCTCCAGAGCGCGGCCCTGCGGGTGGCCGCTACTTCGTCGGCGTTGACGGCTTCTTTTGCCCCTTCTCGTCGTACTCGTAGAAGCCGCGGCCGACCTTCGCCCCGAGGCGGCCCGCAAGCACCATGCGCTTGAGCAGCGCGGGCGGCGCGACGCTCGGGTCCTTGAACTCGTCGAAGAAGATGTTCGCGACGTGGAGATTGACGTCCAGACCGGTGTAGTCGATGAGCTCGAACGGACCCATCGGGTGGCGGAGCCCGAGCTTCACGGCGGTGTCGATCTCCTCGACCGTCGCCACACCCTGCTCGAGCGCGCGGATCGCGCCGAGGAGGTAGGGGACCATGAGGCGGTTCACGATGAAGCCGGGCGTGTCCTTGCAGACCACGCCCGTCTTGCCGAGCGAGCCGACGAACTCGCGCAGCGTCGCGATCGTCGCCTCGCTCGTCGTGAGCGCCTGCACGATCTCGACGAGCGGCATCACCGGCGCGGGATTGAAGAAGTGCAGGCCGGCGAAGCGGTCGGGACGCTTCGTGATCGCGGCCATCTCGACGATCGTGAGGCTCGACGTGTTCGAGGCGAAGATCGTGGACGCGGGGCACAGCGCGTCGAGCGTGCCGAAGACGTCCTTCTTCGCGTCCATCTGTTCGACGACGGCCTCGATGATCAGGTCGCAGTCCTTGAGGTCCTCGAGGGCCGTCGTGCCGCGCATCCGGCCCCGGGCCGACTTCGCGTCGTCCTCGGTCATCTTGCCGGCCTTCACGACGCGGGCGAGCGACGAATCGACGCGGCCGAATCCCTTGTCGAGCAGGGGCTGGCCGACCTCGCGCACGACCGTGTCGTAGCCCGCCTGCGCGCACACCTGCGCGATCCCCGAACCCATGAGGCCGAAGCCCACTACCCCGACGCGGTTGATCGACATGGACGCTCCCCTCGGACGCGTATTCGCTCGCGCATTCTAGGCAGGCTTTTTCCGTACGATGGGCCGCGTGCCCAAAGCTCTCCAATACATCGGCCCGGGTGCCGTCGACGTCGCCTTCGAGGTCAACGGGGACGGCGTGAACGTGCACGTTCCGCCGCATCGCACCCTGCTCGATACGCTGCGCGAGACGCTCGGCCTCACCGGCGCGAAGCGCGTGTGCGATGAAGGCACGTGCGGTGCCTGCACCGTCCTCCTCGACGGCGAGCCGGTGTACTCGTGCATGACGCTCGCGGTCGCATGCGCCGGTCATTCGGTCGAGACCGTCGAAGGGCTGTCGAAGGACGGCAAGCTCCACCCGGTCCAGGAGGCGTTCATCGAGCACGATGCCTTCCAATGCGGCTTCTGCACGCCGGGGCAGATCATGTCGTGCGTCGGGTTGCTGAAGCGGAACGCGGCGCCGACCGGTGAGGACGTTCTGCGTGCGGTGAGCGGAAACCTCTGCCGGTGCGGCGCGTACCCGAACATCGTCGCCGCCGCCCTGGGCGCGGCGAAGAAGCAGGCCCGGCGATGAGCCTCAAGGTCGTCCGCACGAAGGCCGAGTTCGAGGGCGAGATCACCGAGCGGACCGCGCTCGTCGGCGGCAAGGATCTCGCCCCGTGGGGGACCGACTCCGGACTGGCGATCGTCGGCAAGCGCCACACCCGGGTCGACGGCATCGCGCGGGTCACTGGGCGTGCGCAGTTCACCCAAGATCTGTACCTGCCCGGGATGCTGCACGTGCGCCTGCTGCGCAGCCCGTATCCCCGCGCGCGGGTGCGGCGCGTCGACGCGAGCCGGGCTCTCGCACTTCCGGGCGTGCGCGGGGTGCTGCATCGCTTCAACGCGCCGAAGGCGGCGTTCCGCGGCGAGGAGACGATCTTCCGCGACGAGGTCCGGTTCGTCGGCGACGAGGTGGCCGCGATCGCGGCCGACACCGAGGAGACGGCGGCGGATGCGGTGCGCCTCATCGACGTGGACTACGAGCTGCTGCCGTTCGTGCCCGATCTCGAGGAGGCGATGCGCGACGACGCGACGCGCCTCGATGAGCGGGGCAACGTGACCGAGTCCGGCAGGAACGAGCGCGGCGACACCAAGCGCGCGTTCGCCGAGGCCGGCACGGTCGTCGAAGCGACGTATCGCACCTCGACGCAGCTGCATAACAGCCTCGAGACCCACGGCGCCGTCGCGCGCTGGGACGGCGACGAGCTCACCGTGTGGGAATCCACGCAGCATGTCTTCGGGGTCCGGGCTGGACTGCAGGCCGCGCTGAAGATCCCGTACCGGGACATCCGCGTCCTCTGCGACTACATGGGAGGTGGTTTCGGCTCGAAGGGCGGCGCGGGCAAGTACACGATCGTGGCCTCGATCTTCGCACGCCAGCTCGGGAAGCCGGTGCGCTGCTTCCTCAGCCGCGACGAGGAGAACGTGGCCGCCGGAAACCGCTCCGCGACGTACCAGACCGTGAAGATCGCGGCCAAGGGAAAGCGCATCCACGCGATCGAGCACCGCGCCTGGTCGAACTCGGGTCAGGGCCGCTGGGTCGCGGATCCCACCGGTCCCACGAACGGGCTGTACGACATCCCGAACGTGCGCACGCGGTCGTACAAAGTGGTGACGAGTCTCGGTGCGCTCAGCGCATTCCGCGCGCCCGGCTACGTCGAGGGAACGTTCGCGCTCGATCAGGCCATCGACGAGCTCGCCGACCGCATCGGCGAGGACCCGCTCGCGCTCCGCCGCCGGCACGCCGCGCGTCGGAGCGATCCGGTGACCGGCATGCGTTACTCGCTGAAGCGGCTGCTCGCGTGCTACGACGTCGGCGCGAACGAGATCGGCTGGGAGCACCGCCGGCCGGAGGGCTCGCGCGGGAGCGCGCCGCATCGCCGTCGCGGCTACGGCATGGCCTCGCAGCTCTGGGGTGGGAGCGCCATGCCGCCGGCGTACGCGACGGTGCACCTCAACCCCGACGGCACGGCGGTGCTGCGCTGCGGCACGCAGGACATCGGCACCGGCACGCGCACCGTCCTCGCGCAGCTCGTGGCGGAGGAGCTCGGCGTCGAGATCGGCGATGTGCGCGTCGAGCTCGGTGACACGAACAGCCAGTACGCACCGATCTCCGCGGGCTCCCTCACGGTCTCGTCCGTCGGGCCGGCGGTGCGCCTCGCGGCGAAGGACGCGCGCGTCCAGCTGCTCGAGGCCGCGGCCGGCGTCCTCGAGGTGTCCGCGGCCGAGCTTCGCGTCGAGCGTGGCGCGATCGTCAGCAAGGGCGGGCGGACCCAGATCGGCGAGGTGCTCGGCCAGATCGAGAACTACACCGTCATCGGCAAGGGCTCGCGATTCCCGAACCCGGAAGGCGTCTCACTCAAGACCTTCGGCGCGCACTTCGCCCAGGTCGAGGTCGACGTGCGCACGGGCGAGGTCTTCGTGGAGCACGTCGTCGCGGTGCACGACATCGGCCGCGTGATCAACCCCCTGACCGCGGCATCGCAGGTCGAGGGCGGCGTCATCCAAGGCCTCGGTTTCGTGCTGAGCGAGGAGCGCGTCGTGGACCGGCCGACCGGCCGGGTGCTGAACGGCAATCTCGAGGGGTACAAGGTGCCGACGATCCGCGACGTGCCGAAGATCACCGTGCGCTTCATCGACGATCCCGATACGAAGGCCAACAACATCGGCGCCAAGGGTCTCGGCGAGCCGCCGATCATCCCGCTGCCCGCGGCCGTCGCGAACGCGGTCGCGAACGCCATCGGCGTCCGCATCCGGACCGCGCCGATCACGAGGCAGCGGATCCTCGACGCGTTGGGTCTGCGTCCATGAAGCCGTTCGCCTACGCGCGCCCGCGGGCGGTCACCGACGCGCTGGAGCTCGTGCGGGGCGGCGCGACCGTGATGGCGGGCGGGACCGATCTCCTCGGTCTCATGAAGGACGGCATCACGGCGCCCGAGCGCATCGTCGACATCCGCGACCTCGAGCCGCTCCGCGGCTGGGCGCGCACGAAGAGCAAGGGCCTTCGGATCGGCGCCCTGGTCCCGCTCGCCGAGCTCGAGACATCCGCGGAGCTCGCGAAGGCGATGCCGATCATCGGCGAGGCCCTGCGGCCGGCGGCCACGCTGCAGCTCCGAACGATGGGGACGGTCGGCGGCAATCTGCTGCAGCGCAACCGCTGCTGGTACTTCCGCGACGAGGCGTACCCCTGCTGGCTGAAGGGCGGGGTGCGCTGCTTCGCCGTCGACGGCGACAACCGCCTGCACGCGATCGTCGGAGCCGAGGAATGCGTGGCCGTCGCGCCGTCGGACCTCGCGCCCGCGCTCATTGCGTACGACGCGACGGTGTCCCTGGCAGGGTCGCGCGGCACGCGGACCATGCCGCTCGTCGATCTCTTCGTGACGCCGCACGGCCGCGTCCGCCGCGAGCATGCCATTACCTCCGACGAGCTGATCGTCGAAGTCCGTGTCCCCGAGAACGCGCTCGCCCGGCGCGGCGCCTTCGAGAAGGCGATGGAGCGCAAGACCTGGAGCTTCGCCCTCGTCTCGGTCGCCGTCTCCGTGAAGATCATCGGCGGCGTCGCCCGCGACGCCCGGATCGTGCTCGGCGGCGTCGCACCGGTGCCGTGGCGGGCGCGGGACGCGGAGAAGCTGCTCGAGGGCCGGGTGCTCGACGACGCGGCCTGCCAGGCCGCCGCGGACGCCGCGCTGGAGCGCGCGGAGCCACTGAAGGACAACGGCTACAAGGTCCCGCTCGGGCGCGAGCTCGTCCGCCGGACCCTGCGCCGGCTGGCATGAGTCGCGACGCGGAGCTCATCCGGCTCGAGCTCGACAACCAGATCGCGGGCGGCCGGGCGTTCCTCGCGGCCGGTCCGGCGATCTCGGCGCGATACGGGGCGGCCGTCGATACCGTCGCTGGCCTTGCCACGCCGACGTGCGCTGCTTGGGATTACCCGTTGTTCAATCGCGTCATCGGCGCGGGCATCCTCGGACCGCTCGACGAGCGCGGGATCGAAGCGGTCGTGCGCCACTTCAGTGCGAAGCGGCGGGCAGCATGTGTCGAGGTCTATCCGGGCATCACGTCGCCGGAGCTCATCAGCGCGCTCGGCCAGGTCGGCTTCACGGACTCGGGTCACGGCTTCGAGTCGCACGTCCTCGAGACGGATCATGCGATCGACGTCGCGCTGCCCGGCGTCGCCATTCGCCGTGTCACGCCGTCCGAGTACGTCCACCTCGGGGAGCTCGTGCGGGACGGGTTCGGCATGGCCGGTGACGGTGTGCTGGGCCCGTTCTTCGTGGACCTCACCGTCACCTCGCTCGAGGTGCTCGGCGCGAACGGGGCGGGGTTCATCGCGTCCGCGGATAGCGAGGACGCGGGCACGGGCGAGCTCCTCCTCACCGATCGCGTTGCCGGCTGCTACTCCGGCAGCGTGCTCGAGAAGTTCCGTGGCCGAGGCATCCAGAAAGCGTTGATCGCGGCGCGCGTCCGCGAAGGCCTCGCCCGTGGCAGGCGCATCTTCATCTCACAGACCGATCCGGATTCGCCGAGCGGCCACAACCTGCACGACGTCGGCTTCCGCACCCTGTATCGCGCGACCTGGTTCACGCGCCCAGCGTGACCACCGAGCTGTCCGCGGCCGAGGCGCGGACGTGCGCGCTGCACGCCCAGGGCTTCATCGGCCCACGCGATCCGGACGTGCGCGCGATGCACCGCCGCGTCGGTGCAGTGCAGCTCGACACCATCTCCGTCCTCGCGCGTTCGCACGAGCTGGTCGCATATGCGCGTCTCGGTGCCGTCGGCCGCGCGGCGGTCGAGGGGACCTACTGGGGCCGGCCGGCGCGCGCGTTCGAAGCGCTCGCCCACGCGATGTGCATCCTCCCGATCGAGCTCTGGCCACATTTCGCGGCACGCCGCCGGCGCAGCGCGCGCTGGATCCATCCGCGCCGCTCGCCGGACGATCGCGCGATTCGCGCGGTCCTCGCCGAGCTGAAGGCCCGCGGGCCGCTCACGGCGACCGACCTCGGCGGATCCCGCAGCAAGGCCCTGCGACCGCAGAACGTGTGGTGGCACTGGTCGGCCGAGAAGATCGCGCTCGAGCGGCTCCTTGCGATCGGCACGGTCGTCTGCGTCGACCGCCGTGCGTGGAAGCGCGTGTACGACCTGACGGAGCGCGTTGTTCCAGAGCGGCTACGCGTGACGGATGAGGACGATGCGACCTGCCACGCGACGCTCCTCGGTCTCGCTGCGGATCGCCTGGGCGTGGGGACGCTCGCGGACCTGCGCGGCTACTTCGGCGGCATGAGCCTCGACGAGGCACGGGCGGCCATCGGTGACGCCAAGCTCGTCCCCGTCCGCGTGCGCGGGTGGGACGGTGAGGCGTGGGCCGCGCGGCGATCGTTGCGGGCGCTCGCCGGTGGCATCCGCGGCGCGCAACGCACCACGCTCCTCTCGCCGTTCGACTCGCTCATCTGGGATCGGCCACGCACCGCACGCATCTTCGAGTTCACCCACAAGTTCGAGGCGTACGTGCCCGCGCCGGATCGGGTGCACGGCTACTTCGTGATGCCTGTGCTCGCCGGCGGCAAGATCGTCGGTCGGGTCGATCCCGGCCGCGACGGGACGACCCTCGTCGCGAAGCGCGTGAGCGGCGAGCCCCGGGCGGCAAGGCAGATCGCCCGCGCGCTCGTCGAGGCGGCGCGCTGGGTCGGCTGCGATGACGTGGCCGTGGTCGAGGCGAGCCCCGCGGCGTTCAAAACGGCACTTCGGATGGCGCTCAAGGCTCAGCGGTGACCACGTTCGCGCTCGGGCTCGTGCTCGCGTCCGCGGTGGCGCACGCGACCTGGAACTTCTTCGCGAAGCGCTCGAGCGGCGGCGTGCCGTTCCTCTGGCTCGCGTTCTCGCTCGCGATCCCGCTGTACGCGCCGGTCGCGATCGCGGTCTGGATGCTCAGTGGCGCGCGGATCGGTCCGCTCGAGATCCTGTGGATGTTCGTGAACGCCGCGCTCAACGTGGCGTACGGCATCTTCCTGCTGCGCGGCTATCGCGCCGGCGATCTCTCCATCGTCTACCCCCTCGCCCGCGGCACCGGTCCGGTCCTCGCGCTCGTCGGCGCGGTCCTGCTCTTCGGGGAGCGCCCGACCGCGCTCGCGATCGTCGGCGCGCTCGCGATCGTCGGCGGTGTGTTCGTGCTCACCGGGGATCCCCGAAAGCTCCGGCAGCGCGGAGTCAACGTGGCCGTCGCCTACGCGCTCCTGACGGGCGTGACCATCGCGACGTACACGCTCTGGGACAAGCGGGCAGTGAGCGTCCTGCTCATCCCGCCGATCCTCTACGAGTGGGGCGCGAACGTGTTCCGGGCGATCATCCTCACGCCGCTCGCGCTGCCGCGCTGGCCCGAGGTGAGGGCCGAGTGGGCCGCGAACAAGACGGCCGTGCTCGCCGTCGCCTCGCTCTCGCCGCTCGCGTACATGCTCGTGCTGACGGCCCTCGCCATCAGCCCGGTGAGCTACGTCGCCCCCGCCCGCGAGATCGGGATTCTGCTTGGCGTGCTCATCGGCGCGCGCACGCTGGCCGAAGCGGATGTCGGAAGGAGATCGATCGCGGCGATCCTGATGGTGGGGGGCGTCATCGCGCTCGCGCTCGGCTAGTGCCGCCGCGGTCTAAGACGTCGGCACCTTCGATCGCGAGCAGCTTGCGCTTGACCTCGAGCCCGCCGGCGTAGCCGACGAGTGCGCCAGTCGACCCGACGACCCGATGGCACGGCACCACGATCGGGATCGGGTTCGAGTTCAGCGCGCCGCCCGCGGCGCGGGACGCCTTCGCGTTGCCCGCGCGCTTCGCGACGGCGCCGTACGTGCTCACCGCGCCGAACGGGATCTTCGCGGCCGCCGCGAGCACGCGCGTCTGGAACGGGGTCAGCCCTGACAGGTCGACCTGGACGTCGAACTCCCGGCGCCGGCCGTTGAAGTACTGGTCCAGCTCGCGGGCGAGAACGCTGGACCGCTTGGGATCCGGCACGACCCCGGGGCCATAGACGCGCACCAGGCGGCGCAGCTCGTTCTCGGAGGGCTCCTCGCCGTAGTGGATCGTCGTCACGCCGCGTGGCCCGATCGCCACCCACAACGGCCCGAGCGGCGAGTGGAGCACGTCGTACCCGACCGTCGCGAGCCCTTCCCGCTTCGCGCGCGCGAGCAGCCGCGCGCGGGCTTCACCGATCACCACATCCATCGTCATCTCTAGGCCACCGCCGCTTTCAGTTTCTTCAACGCTTCGCTGACCCGCGCGCGCGCCGCCTCTTCGCTGCACTCGAGCGCCACCGCGACCTCCGGGTAGGGCAGGCCCTGCACCTTGCGCAGGACGAACGCCGCGCGCTGCCCCGCCGGCAGCGTCTCGATCGCGCCCGCGAGGTCAACGAGCGTCACGTCATCGCGCTGGGGGGCCGCGATCGCGAGATCGTCCACGTTCGCCACCATTCGCCGGGCCCGCCGTTCACGGTCGATCGCCCGGTTCGTCGCGATCCTATACAGCCATGCGCGCTCGTTGCCGCGCCGCGGCGGGGGCCACGCCCGGAACGCCGCGAGGAACGTGTCCTGATAGAGGTCCTCCGCGTCGGCGCGTTGTCCGGAGAGCCGGAGGGCGTACGCGAACAGCTCGCGGTCGTGGCGCTCGAGAAGCTGGCCAAAGGTCAGTGCATCGGTTTCCACGCTCGTAGATGGAACGCGGGACCTACCGCGGACGTGAGACCGCCCGCTCATACAGATCGGGGCCGATGCGGAGCGGCCGCCCCGAGCCGCCGTAGCGCTCCATCGAGAGCTCGGCGAGGACCGACAGGGCGATCTCCGCGGGCGTCCGCCCGCCGAGGTCGAGACCCACGGGGGCGTGCACGGAGCGAATTCGATCCTCGGGCAGCCCTTCCTCGCGGAGCATCCGCTCGATCAAGATGGTCTTGCGCTTGCTGCCCAGGAGGCCGACGTATCGCGCGCGGGTCTGGATCGCTGCACGCAGGCACTGCGCGTCGAGCTTGTGGCCGCGCGTCGCGACGATGATGAACGCGTTCCAGCCGATCGAGAGGCTGCCAAGGGCCTCGACCATGTCCGCTCGCACGACCTCAACGCCCTCGGGGAAGCGCTCCTGCGACGCGAACTCCGGCCGGTCGTCGATCACGGTGACCTCGTAGTCGAGGCCGTAGGCGAGCTTCGCGAGCGCGAGCCCGACATGACCCGCGCCGACGATGACGAGATGTGGCTTCGCGACGATCGGCTCCACCAGCAGCTCGCTGCCATAGTCCAGCGGCGTCGTGCGCGCGGTCCCGGCCTGCAGCGTCTCCGCCGCGATCGCCCGAGCGCGTTCGTTCAACGACGCCTCGCCGAGCGAGCCGCCCGTGGCGCCGCTCTGTTCGACGTACAGCCGGCCGGCCGGCACCACGTCGCGTCCATCCTTGCGGAGCAGCGTGACCAGCGCGATCGGCGTGCCCGTGGATGACGCCGCGAGCACGTCGGGGAGGAGGTCGCGGCCACCGACGGAGAGGGCTCCGGCGCCGGGCTCGATGTGGATCCACATCGTCCCGCCGCACACGAGCCCGGTGTCCCAAGCGAGGTCCTCGGTAAGCTCGTACTCGCGAAGTGACGTGCCGCCCTCGTCGAGGATGCGCTTCGCCTCGGCGAACGCGTCACCCTCGACGCACCCGCCCCCGAGCGTGCCATACGTACGGCCGAGGTCGTCGACGAGCATCTTCGCGCCCACCACCTGGGGGGTGGACCCGACGGTGCGGACGACGGTCGCGACCGCGAACGGCCGGCCCCCGCGCTCGAGCTCGGCCATGCGCGCGTACAGCTCTCTCACCTGTTTACTCGATCTCCCGTGCGGGGGAGATACGCTCAAGGCTGGCGGTGTTCGCTCGTCCCGGCAAAGCCGGGCCTCGCTCACGCTTCATTGCTCAAGTCTGCCACCCGGTCGACGTCCCGCACCACGCCGCGATCCTGCACGTCCACGTCGACGCGCTGGTCGGGGTGCCGCTTGAGGACGTCATGCAGCGTGATCGTCGGCTCCGCGGCGCGGATCTCGTCGCGCAGGGCAGGCGGGAGGACCACCGGATGCCCGCGCTTGCCCTGGTAGCGCGGCGACACGATCGCGGGCCGTGACGCGAACACGTCGAGCAGGATCGCGACGGTGCCGCTCTGGACGAACGGCATGTCGGCCGGCAGGACGACGAGGGCGTCGCCCTCGGCTTCGGCCATGCCGGCCTGGAGCGAGGAGAACATCCCGCGGGACGGATCCGGGTTCACGACCGGCCAGACGCGCGGATCGCTGAACGCGTTCACGTCGCGCTTCAGCTCGTCGGCGTCCGGCCCGACCACGACGACGATCTGGTCGACACCGCCGTTCAGCAGCGCCGAGATCGTGCGGTCGAGAAGTGGCTCGCCGTCGATCGGGGTCAGGAGCTTCCGGCCGCCGAACCGTTCGGCGCTGCCCGCAGCGGGGACGACCGCGACCGCGCGCACCTAGTTAGTGCGGAGCGACGCGAGCGCCCGCGTCGCGAACACCGGAACGGTCTTCTTGCGCTGCGCGATGGTCCCTGAGGTGTTGTCCATCGG
The DNA here is from genome assembly GCA_035937095.1 of Candidatus Limnocylindria bacterium. Taxonomy (GTDB): domain Bacteria; phylum Chloroflexota; class Limnocylindria; order P2-11E; family P2-11E; genus UBA4735. Next base: position 12,193 of record DASYVN010000061.1, on the reverse strand, counting down.
ACGGGCGACCTTGTGCGCGGCGGCCGCGGCGGCGGCGATGGCCTCGTCCTCGAGGTGGCTGCCGACGAGCGCCGCGGCGGCTGCGGCGACGAGTATCGGTCGCGAGCCGACTGCGGTCATCGCGAGGCGCGCCTCGCGCACGATGCCGCCGTCCATCCGCACGGCGGCGGCCAGGCCGACGATCGGGAAGTCGAACGAGCCGCGGTCGCGAAGCTTCAGGTACGTGCTGCGCCAGCCGTCGAGCTTGGGGAGCAGCACCTCGGTCACGATGTCGTCGCGTCCGATGGTCAGGTGGCTGATGCCGTCCTCGCGGTACATGTCGGCGAGCGCGACCACGCGCGCTCCCGCGGCGTTCACCACGCGCACGCTCGCGCCGAGCGCCAGCAGCGCGGGCACCGTGTCCGCACTGGCGACCGCGAGGCACCGCGGGCTGGACGGCGCAACGCGGCATACGACCGAGGGATCGGTCTTCATACACATCCCTTCGGCCATCCGCCAGAACAGCGACTGGTCGTACCAGTTGCAGCGCGTGTCGAGACAGAGGTTGCCGCCGATCGTGCCCATGTTCCGCAGCTGCGGGGTCGAGATCGCGATCGCGCTCTCCGCGAGCGCGCGATAGCCGCCGAGGACCCGCGTGTCGGTCGCGACCATCGTCAGCGTCGCACCCGCGCCGATCGTGAGTCCCGTCCCGCTATGGATGCTCCGCGGCAGGGCCTTGCCGAGGGCGATGAGCGTGCTCGGCGTGAACTGGCGGCGCTTCATGTTCGGGTACAGATCGGTGCCGCCGGCGACGAGCATCACCGTGATCCCCGGGGTCCCGGTCTTCGCGGCATCCTGCTCGGCCGCACGGTGCTCGCGCAGGAGGAGCGCGGCGTCCTCGACGGTCGCCGGTAAGTGGATCTGGAACCGCGGCAGCCTAAGCATCGCGCTTGCGGTCCCGCCCAGAGGTCGACGCGTTCAACCTTCGGAGGGCCGCCTTCGGATCCGTCGATGACGCGCGGCCGCTGCCAGAGTCCAGACCGGTCGGCCCCACGCGATCCTTCTTCTTCGCGAGCGCGTCCAGGATCTTGTCGGCGGTGATCGGCGTCTCGTCGAACCGCACGCCGATCGCGTCGAAGACCGCGTTCGCGATCGCGGGGATGACCGGGTTGAGCGGACCCTCGCCGGATTCCTTGCCGCCGTACGGGCCCTCGGCGTCGACGGTCTCGACGATGATCGCCTCAAGCTTCGGCGTGTCGAGCGAGGTCGGGATCTTGTAGTCGAGCAGCGATGGCTTCTTGTGCAGGCCGCCGCGGAACACCTGCTCCTCGCCGTTGATCTCGCCGTACCCCATGTACGCGGAGCCCTCGATCTGCCCCTCGACGTTCGCCGGGTTGAGCGCGCGGCCGCAATCGTGCGCCGTGACGATGCGATCCACGGTCAGGACGCCGGTCTCTCGGTCGACGGTCACCTCTGCGACGCACGCCTGAAAGGAGTACGCGGGCGTGGGGCCGACCCCCGCGCCCTTGAAGGTGCCGCCGATGCCCTTGGGCGGCGTGTACCAGCCCGCCGCCGAGAGCGTGCCGAAGCGCGCCTCGGCAGCGACAGCCGCGTCGGTGAAGGCCACGAACGCGTCCGGGTGTTCGTGGTCGTAGAAGCGGCGGTACGCGCAGCGGATCCGCTCGCACGGGATGCCGAGCTGCTCCGCGGCGACCGTGGCGAGCTGGTCGCGCAGCTTCATCGCCGCGTCCTTCGCGGCGTTCCCGGCCATGAACGTCACGCGCGAGGAGTACGAGCCGAGGTCCACCGGCGCGAGCGACGTGTCACCCGAGACGACGTGCACGTCCTCGGGCAGCACACCGAGCGTCTCGGCCGTGATACTCGCGAGCATGTTGTCCGAGCCCTGCCCGATCTCCGCGGTGCCGCAGTACACGGTGACGCCGCCGCCGCGGTCGATCTTCACGGTCGCCCCGGAGTGCGGCATGTCGTTCCAGTAGATCGGCAGCCCGGCGCCCGAGATGTACGCGCTGCCGGCGATCCCGATGCCCTTGCCGGACGGCAGGTTCCTATGCTTCGCGCTGAAATCCGTGGCCCGTCCGGCGCGTTCGAGGCACTCGCCGAGACCCATCGTCGTGACGCGCAGGTCGTTCACGGTGCGTGAGTTCGCCGGCTGCAGGATCCGCAGGCGGTACGCCAGCGGATCAAGGCCGAGGTCGGTCGCGATCTTGTCGAGCTGGGCCTCGAAGGCGAACCGCGGCTGCGTCGTGCCGTGCCCGCGCTTCGGACCGCACGGCGGCTTGTTCGTGTACACGCGGATCCCGTCGAACTTGTACGCCGGCACGCGATACGTGACCGTCAGCAGCGCGCCGGTGTAGTAGGTGGTGGCGATGCCGTACGAGGCATACGCGCCGCCGTCGAGCCAGCTCTGGAAGTGCACCGCCGTGATCTCGCCGTCCTTGGTCACGCCGGTCCGGAGGTGCATTTTCACCGGGTGCCGGCCGCGATGCGCGTAGAAGACCTCCTCGCGATCGAGGGTGAACTTCACCGGGCGCTTCGTGCGGAGCGCGAGCAGGCAGGCCGCGAACTCGTGGGCGAATGGATCGCTCTTTCCCCCGAACGCGCCGCCGTTCGGCGTCGCGATCACGCGGATCCGCGCGCGCGGCACGCCAAGGACCTTCTCGAGCTCGCGATGCAGGTAGTGCGGCACCTGCGTGCACGTCCAGAGCGTCAGGTTGCCGTTCGCCTCGCCGTTCGCGACGCAGCTGTGCGACTCGATGGCCGCGTGCGTGTTCCCTTCGAAGAAGAACCAGTCATCCCGGGTGTGATCGGCCTTCGCGAAGCCGGCCTCGAGGTCGCCGAAGCTGAGGTGGACCTCCTTGAAGACGTTAGCCCGCTTGCTCTCGTCGTGGATCTTCACGTCCTCGCGCGCGAGCGCCTCCTCGATCGACAGAATGGCCTCGAGGGGCTCGTAGTCGACCGTGATGAGCGAGAGCGCTTCGAAGGCGGTGTCCTCGTCGAGCGCGGCGACGGCCGCGATGGGCTCCCCGACGTAGCGCACCTTGTCGACCGCGAGCGCGGTCTCGTCCTGGGTAGAGGGCATGATGCCCATCTTCTCGGGCATGTCCGCGCCGGTGACGATCGCGACCACGCCCGGGTACGCGAGGGCCCGCGAGACATCGACCTTCGTGATCCGCGCGTGCGCCTGGGTCGAGCGCAAGAGCCGCCCGTAGAGCATGCGCGGCAGCACGATGTCGTCGGCGTACTTGGCCTGGCCGGTGAGATGAGCCCACGAGTTCACCTTCGGCAGCCGCCGGCCGAGGATCGAGAGCTCGCTCATTTGGACAGCTCCATGATCGGGAGATGGCCGAGGGCGATGACGTCCTTCCACTTCTCGGCCTCCCCTTCGGTGAACACGGCGGCCTCGGCCACGATGCGCGCCCCGGCGCGGCCCATGAGGTCCCGCATGGCCGATAGGGTGCTGCCGGTCGAGAAGACGTCGTCGACGATCGCGACCCGCTTTCCATCGCAGAGCGCTCGGTCCTTCGCATCGAGGAAGATCGTCCGCGGATGCCCGCTCGTGATCGACTGCACCTTCGTCTCGAGGGCCTCGCCCATGTACGAGACGTATGTCTTGCGCAGCACGACGTAGGGGAGCCCGAGCAGCGAGGCGATCTCGTAGGCGAGCGGCACGCTCTTCGTCTCCGTCGTCACGATGAGCTCGGGCTGCGTCGCCCGCAGCCGCTCCGCGAGCTCCGTGCCGGCCGCCTTGGTCATCTCGATGTCGCCCAGGATGTTGAAGACGGCCAGCCGCACTCCGCTCGGCACCGTGATGATCGGGAGGTCGCGCGTCAGCCCGGCCACGTCGACCCGGTGCGTCTTGTTCATCTGGCCTTCGCCGCTTTCTCGATCGCCTCGTAGATCGCCGTGTACCCGGTGCAGCGACAGAGGTTGCCGGAGATGGCGTGGGCGATCTCGTCGCGCGAGGGCCGCGGGTTCGCGTCCAGGAGCGCCTTCGCGACCATGAGCATGCCCGGCGTGCAGTAGCCGCACTGCGCCGCGCCCTCGTCGGCGAACGCGGTCTGCAGGGGATGGAGCGTCGCGCGGCTCGCCAGCCCTTCGACCGTCATTACCTCCGCGCCGTGATCCATTTGCGCCGGCAGCGTCAGGCAGGACAGCACCGGGACGCCGTCGACGAGCACCGTGCACGCGCCGCATTCGCCGAGCTCGCAGCCGTGCTTCGTCCCGGTGAGCTGGAGCTCCTCTCGCAGCACCTCGAGCAGGGTGTGGTGTGGCTCCGCGGCGACGGTGTGGGATTCACCGTTCACCCGGAGCTGCAGCAGTTCCTTCGTCATGCGACCGCCTCGCGGCGTCCGAGCTGCGCCGACAGGCTCGCAGCCTCGCGCGCGCACGCGTCGCCGATGCGCTTCAGCGTGCGCATGTCGAGTCGCTCCTTGAAGCCGACGACGATGAGCACGGCGATCCGCCTGCCGCGCGCGTCCACGACGGGCGCCGCGACCGCGCGGACGCCAGCGAGGTACTCCTCGTCGTCGTACCCGACCTTCGCGCCTCCGGTCAGCACCTTCGCGTGCGCGCCGACGTTCGCCGGAAGCCGCCGGCCGATGGGCGCGCTCATGTGCAGATCGGTGCTCGGCTCGGCCCGCGCCGCGATCTCGACGCCGCCATCGGTGGCGATGCCGAGCAGCGCGGTCTCGCCGAACGCATCCAGCAGGGCCTCGAGGTGCGGCCGGGCGAGATGGGTGAGGTCGAAGCGCTGACCGCCGCGGCGGAAGCGTCCATCGGGGTCGCGCGTGATGAGGTCATGCGACGCGAGCGTCAACAGGATGTCCCGGACCGTGCCCTTCGAGGCGTCGATCCGACGCGCGAGCTCGGAGATCCCGAGGCCCTCGTCCTCGCGGAGCTCGGCGAGCAGCCGCGCCGCCTTGTCGACCGCCGGGACGACCCGGTACGTACTCTCCCTCATACGACGTCCTGCGGATGATACGTCGACCGGACCATTCGCCGAAATGAAAAGAGGGCGGCCCCCACTCGGCGCCGCCCTCTTCAAACGTTGCGTGGATGGGTTAGTGGGCGCAGGCCTTGGCGGTGCCGGAGTCGCCCGCGGTCTTGAACGACTGGCCGCAGCCGCAGCTCGACACGGCGTTCGGGTTGCGGAGCGCGAAGCCGCCGCCCATGAGGGCGTCGACGAAGTCGATCTCGCTGCCCTTCACGTACATGGCGCTCATCGGGTCCACGACGACCTTCACGCCGTCGTGGTCGACGATCGCGTCGCCGTCCTCCACCCCTTCGGCGAAGGTCATGCCGTACGAGAAGCCCGAGCAGCCGCCCGGGGTCACGTACACGCGAAGCGCGAGGTCCGCGCGACCCTGCTTCGCGATGATCTCTTTGAGCTTTTCAGACGCTTTCGCCGTGAGGCTCACGATGGCGTCGCTGGTGCCGGTCTCCGCTGGGTTGGTGTCGATCGCCAAGACGGTCCTCCTGCGAGTGGTCCGACGCTCATTCTAGCGGTGTCCCAGCCCCGATTCCAGAGCTGCGGACGCTTTCCGAACGCTCCATACACTCGGTTTATGCCCGTTTTGGGACTCCATCACACCCAAGTCTTCTGCCCGCCCGGCGGGGAAGCGCAGGCCCGGCGGTTCTACGGGGGGCTGCTCGGCCTGCGCGAGCTCCCGAAGCCCGCCTCATTGCGGGAGAACGGCGGCTGCTGGTTCGAAGCGCCTGGCGGCGGGCAGGTCCATCTGTCGACCCAGACCGATCTGCATCTGCACCCGCGCCGGCACTTCGCGCTCCGGGTGGACGACGTCACGCGGATGCGCCGCGAGCTCGAGGCCCAGGGGGTCCGGTCCGAAGACGCGTCCACGATCACGGGCTGGACCCGCTGTTACGTCTTCGACCCGTTCGGCAACAAGATCGAGCTCGATCAGACGGAGACAACCGACTGAGCGACTTCCATTTCTCGCCCCGCCCGAATCGCGCGCACGAGATCGCCTGGCGGAGGTGGGGCGACGACGCCTTCCGCGAGGCGCAGACCGCGGATAAGCCGGTGCTCCTCGCGATCAGCGCGGTGTGGTGTCACTGGTGTCACGTCATGGATGAGACCTCGTACAGCGATCCAGCCGTCATCCGCGGCATCAACGAGCGCTACATCCCGATCCGGGTCGACAACGACGAGCGGCCGGACGTGAACCGCCGCTACAACTTGGGTGGCTGGCCGACGACCGCGTTCCTCACCCCGGACGGCGAGATCCTCAACGGCGCGACGTACATCCCGCCCGACGCGATGCGCCACTACGTCGCCGAGGTCGCCGACATCTGGCGCGACAAGCGCGCGGAGCTCGAGCCGCGGCTGCGTGAGCTGAAGGAGCACGAGATCGATGCGCACGCGCAGCGGCCCGGCGACCTCGAATGGGGGATCGTCGGCGCCATCGGCGCCCTCATCCGAGGCCAATACGACCCCGAGTACGGCGGCTTCGGCCGCGAGCCCAAATTCCCGCAGCCGAAGCTGCTGCGCTTCCTCATCGAGGAGTACCGGCGCTCGATGGGCGACGACGTCGCGCGGATGCTCCACACGACGCTCGGCGCGATGGCCTCGGGCGGGATGTACGACCCGCTCGAGGGCGGCTTCTTCCGCTACTCGACGACGCGCGAATGGGGCGTGCCGCACTTCGAGAAGATGCTCGAGGACAACGCCGAGCTGCTGTCGATCTACAGCGAGGCGCATCGGACGTTCCCCTCCGCCGGCTACGACCGCGTCGCCCGCGACGTCATGCGCTGGATGGATGCGGTGCTCTGGCGGGAGGACGTCCAGGCGTTCTCGGGATCGCAGGACGCCGACGAGCACTACTACACGCTCGATGCGGCAGGTCGCGCCGCGCATGGCGCGCCGTTCGTCGACCGCCGCGGGTACACGAGCTGGAACGCCTTCGCGGCGTCGTCGTACATCGCCGCCGCCGCCGCGCTCGGCGATGCCGGCCCACGCGAGCGCGCCGTCAACGTCATGGACTCCATCGCCAGGCGGTCGTGGGACGGGACCACGCTCGCCCACCTGAGCGGCGTCGAGCCGCCCCCGACGGAAGCCGAGCCCCCCTTGGCCGGGCCGGTGCGCGGCCTCCTGACCGACTACGCCGCAGTCATCCACGCGATCCTCGACGAGTACGAGACCGGGCAGCGCCCGCGGGCGCTCGCTGCCGCCGCGTCGCTCGCCGGGTCGATGCGCACGCAGCTCGAGGATCCCGAGCGCGGTGGCTTCTGGGATGCCCCGGAGCGCGGTGCCCCGGGACGGCTGGCGAGGCGCGAGAAGCCGATCGAGGACGGCGCGGCCGCCGCCGACGCGCTGCTCCGCCTCGCGGTCCTCACCGGCGACGACCGGTGGCGCGATAGCGCGGTGCGCGCGCTCCGTGGCTTCGTGGGCGAGTACCGGCAATGGGGCCAGTTCGCAGCGTCCTTTGGATCCGCGGCGGCTCGGGCGCTCTGCGAGCAGCGGCTCGTCGTCGTGGTCGGCCCGGGCGACGATCCGGTCGCGACGGCCCTCTGGCGGATCGCGGTGCAGAGCGACGATCCGGCGGGCGGGCGCCAGTGGCTGGTGCCCGGCCGGGACGACGAGGGCCTCGCCGATCACGGGTATCCGGCCGATCGGGTCGCGGCGTACGTGTGCATCGGCACGACCTGCTCCGCGCCGATCACCGCGCCAGCCGACTTGTCCGCCGAGCTGGCACGCGTGCGGCGCCGATTCCCGGCGGCCTAGGCACGCGCCGTGCGACGCGAGGCCGCAGGGCACAGGCCAGCTACGCCCCCGAGGGCGGCGTCCTCGGTCTTGTCGCGCGCATCGCGGTCGTCGTCGGCTTCACCGGGTGGGGGAACCTCGCGCGACGAACCCTGGTGGTCTGATCATCGGCGTCGCCGCGGTCATCGGCGGCCTCACCGCGATCGGCTTCGTCATCGGCCGCGCGATGGGCCGGCACGCGCCCGACGCCCACCTCTTCGCCGGCGTCGGACGCAACGGCGGGGCGATCGTCTCGGTGCGATGCGCCGACAGCGAGTGCGATCTCGCGGCGCAGGTGCTCGACGGGGCGGCGGGCGCGCGTGACGGTCGCGACGAGCCGGGGCCGGAAGTCATCTAGCGACCCCTCGCGTATCGTGCGCCGGTGCCTGACGCGCTCCGCGAGCGGCTCCGCGCGCGCGGCTACCTGCCGCCCGACTACGCGGGCGGCGGACTCGTCAACGTCGCCGCGACGATCCTGGACCTGTGCGGCGCACGCGGGCCCGTCGATCCGCCGCCGCTCCGCGGTGTCGAGCCCAGCCTGCTGGAGGGTGTCCGCAACATCGTTCTCATCCTGTGCGACGGCCTCGGGAGCGACCAGCTGCAGCGCGTGGCGACGGCCGGCGACACACCGTTCCTCGCAGGGATCCTCGACCGCGCCGCGCGGGGCGAGGCGGCGCAGCTCATCGACGCGACCACGATCTTCCCGTCGACGACGGCCGCGGCGATCGCCACGCTGCAGACCGCGCGCACCCCGCAGGAGCACGGCAACATCGCGTACTTCCTCTGGCTGGACGAGTTCGCCACCGTCGCGCAGATGCTGCGGTGGGGACCCGGCGCGCAACGGCGGGGCTCGTTCTTCGACGACCGCGCGATCGACCCGCGGGCGTACGTGAAGGTGCCGTCCATCCACAAGGCGATCCGCGACCACGGCGGCCGCTCGTACATCGTCGAGCCGGAGATCTTCCGCAACGAGGCGATGACCAGGATGCACGCCGCCGAGGCGAACTACGTCGGCTACCTGCTGCCGTCGACGATGGGGGTGCGCATCGGGCAGCTGCTCGATGGGCGCGCCGAGGACGACGCGCCGCTGTACATCTACGCGTACTGGGCCGGCGTCGACACCGTCTCGCACTGGTACGGGCCCCGAGGTCCCGAGCACGCGGCTGAGGCAGCGCTGTTCGATCGCGACCTCGAGCGGGCGTTCGGCGGTCGGCCCGCGGGAGACACCCTCGTGATCGTCACGGCCGACCACGGTCACGCGAGCGTCGACCCGTCGCGGCTCGTCGACCTCGAGGGCGACACGGCGCTTCGGGCGCTCCTGCGCAACCCCATCGCCGGCGAGCCGCGCGTCGTCTTCCTTCACACCGACCGCGCGGCCGAGGTGAAGGCGTATCTCGAGCACACCTACCCGGGGACGTTCTTCCTCATCGATCGCGACGAGGCCATCGAGGCCGGGTTGTTCGGCCGCGGCGATCCGTCGCTCGTACGCAGGCGCGTCGGCGAGGTGCTCGCGATGATCGGAGACGATCGCGGCGCATCCGTCGTCCGCGTGGACGGCCAGGTCGTGATGCATCGCGGCTCGCACGGCGGGATGACGCCCGACGAGATGCGCATCCCTGTCCTACTCTGGCGCGCGTAATGGCCGTCTCGTCGTATCTTCCGGACGTCGCAGGCGGCATGGTCGCGGCGGCGTCGTTCGCCGACGACGCGTCGGCTGAGAAGGCGCTCGCGATCCTTGCGGACTCCGACGTCCGGCCCCAGGAGATCTCGGTCATCGCCCGCGACCTGGCCCGCGCGGCCCGTATCGCCGGCGAGCGCGGGTGGTATCCGGGCAAGGACGAGCGCGGCGCCGCCAAGATGCTCCACCGGGTGACGCACCGCCTGCCGAAGGCGGTCCGCGATCGTTACAACAACGAGCTCGACGCCGGGAAGGTCGTCATCGTCGCGGCAGCCGGGGGCCAGCCGGCCGAGACGCTCGCGGCGCTGCTCTCCCGAGCAGGCGGCCGCTTGATCGACCAGTGGTGGCAAGAGCCGGTGGACCTCTTCGCGCCACCGGAATTGGCAGGGCCCTTCTAGCCAGCTGGCACACAGCCTGCTTCTGTCCTGCGCGAGCGCACGGAGATCACCCGTAGCGCGTCGACTTGCGGAGAGGAGAACAGCGCTCATGGGACAGACGAACGTCAACGCTCCTGGCGGCGGTACGAGCGGCGATGGTGGCTTCGGCGCAGGGATGATCATCGGGATCATCCTGCTGATCCTCATCGTCCTCGTGCTCATCGTGTACCTCGGCCCCAAGATCTTCGTGACACCGACGAACACGAAGTCGTTCCTGGACATGCTGCGGGCGATCGCCGCCTAGTCAGCCCAGCGGGTCAGCTTTGTCGCCGCCCGGCGCTCGGCTCTGTCGAGACGCCGGGCGGCGTTTGTTAGTTTGCTGTCGTGCGGATCGAACGGCCGTCCCCCGACAAGCGCCAGCGGAACACGGAGGAGGTGTTCATCGGCGCCGTGGACTCGCAGCCGATCATCGGCGACGAGGCGCGCGACCTCCGCCTCACGGAGCACACCTTCCGCGACGGCGCGCGCAACAAGCTGCACACCCATACGACGGACCAGATCCTCATCGTGACCGCCGGCGAGGGGATCGTCGCGACCGAGCACGAACAGCGGACCGTGCGCGCCGGGGACGTCGCGTACATCCCGGCCGGCGAACGCCACTGGCACGGGGCGAAGCCGGGGATGGAGATGACCCATCTCGCGATCCTCGGCGCGGGCAAGACGTTCATCGTCGCGGACGATCGCCCCGCCGACTAAGCGATCGTCGCCTGCCTTACGGCTCGCGGGCGCGGAACGAGAAGATGGCCAGCCCGAGGACGAGCGCGACCCAGCCTGCGACGTAGAGCTCGAACGAGAGCGGCGCGGCGCTGGCGGCATAGAACGGGTTGGCCGCCGCTGCCGGCCCGGCCTGCGAGCCGGCGGCGATGAAGGACTGCGGCTCGAGCGCGTAGACCGCGCCGCGCCACAGCCCATCGGTCGGCAGGATGAGCTTCGTCGCGGTGCCGACGTGGGTGATGCCGGCGTTGTCGAAGGCCGCGCCGATCCCCCCGACGATCCCGCCGATCCACGCGATGCCGAACAGCACGAGCGCGATGACGCCGCCGACCATCCCGGAGAGGCGCGTCGACAGCAGGAGCGCGAGCGTCATGATCACGAGCCCCTCGGCGATGACGAAGGCGATGAAGGACAGGGGCTCGGGCGGCACGTAGCCGATGACGGCGTTCACGACGCCCAGCTCGATGGCCGCCGCAGCGCCCGCGTAGATCGCGACGAGCGCCGCGAGGCCCACCCACTTGCCGACGACGAACTCCGCGCGGCCGATGGGGCGGGACAGGATCGCGAGCGCGATGCCCGATTCGACGTCGCCGCTGATCTGCGGCGCGGCGACGAACACCCCGGCCATCGCGAGGACGAAGCTGAACATGAACATCGTGACGATGAGGAACTGCGACGCGACGACCTTGACCTGCACGTCGGGAAGCGGCGTGCCCCGCTGGGTGATCGTCGGAATACGGGAGAAGCCCCAGCCGGTGAGCGCGATGACGACGAGTGTCAGGAGGAGCAACGCGAGCAGGAGCCGTCGTCGCGCGGCTTCACGGATCACGAGCCGGGCGATCACGAGGCCTCTCATCGGTGCGGCTTGTCCAGGAGGCTGAGGAAGCGGTCCTCCAGCGACTCGTGGCGCGGCTCGACGGCGTACACGCGTCCGCCACGCTCGACGATCGCCCGAACGAGATCCGGTACGCGCTCCTGGGCGATCCCGCGGATGACGAGCCATTCGCCCTCGAGCTGCAGCTCGCCGAACGATCGCAGGCCGTCGTACCCGCCGTTCGCGATCCCCGTGGCGCGCACGCGCACGGCGTCGCCCCCAAGGAGCTCGTCGAGCGTGCCGACCTGGATGACTCGACCCTTGTCGACGATCGCGACCCGATCGCAGACCTGCTCGACCTCGGTGAGGAGATGCGAGTTGAGGAACACGGTCGTGCCGCGGGCCTTGAGCGCGCGGATCACCTCACGCACGTCGTGGCGTCCGACCGGATCGAGCGCGCTCGTCGGTTCGTCCAGCAGGACGAGCGCCGGCCGGCCGAGGAGCGCCACCCCGAGGCCGAGCCGCTGCTGCATGCCTTTCGAGTACCCGCCGACGCGGTCGTCGGCGCGCTCCGCGAGGCCGACGATCCCGAGGGCGTCCTTGATCTCGGCATCCCAGCGCGCGCGGTCAAGACCGATGAGCTCGCAGTGGACGCGCAGGACCTCGCGTGCGGAGAGCCAGTGCTGGTACCGGAACAGCTCGGGGAGATACCCGATACCCGCACGCGCGCGCCGATGCGCGGCGCGGTCGGAGAGCGGTGCGCCCAGCACCCAGCCTTCGCCGGCCGTCGG
>DASYVN010000060.1:0-3535 GCA_035937095.1 Candidatus Limnocylindria bacterium | reverse complement strand
GGCTGCAGGAGCAGCCCGAGTGGGTCCAGTGCGTCGGCGGCTGCTACGTGCAGCCCGACATCGAGGACGTCGTGTTCCTCACCATGGGTTTCCCGTCGGGCGCGATCGCTCACGCCCACCTGTCGTGGCTCGCGCCGAGCAAGCTCCGCACGATGACGGTCATCGGAGACAAGAAGATGGCCGTCTACGACGACGGCCACTCGTCCGAGAAGGTGAAGGTGTACGACCACGGCGTGGCCGAGCTCTCGGCCGACGAGCTGCGGCGGAGCTATCGCTCCGGTGACATCCACAGCCCGCGTGTCCCGGTGACCGAGGCGTTGCAGCTCGAGGTGCGCCACTTCATCGAGTGCGTGCGCGACGGTGCGGTGCCGCGCAGCGACGGCGAGGCCGGTGTGCGCGTCGTGCGCGTGCTCGAGGCCGCCAACCGCTCGTTGAAAGTCCAGGGCGCGCGCGTGTCGATCAAGGAGCCGGTCCGATCGTGAGTGGGGCGTGACGAGCATCGGGCTCGACATCCACAAGACCGCGATCGTCGGGCCCAACGTCGAGCTCGGGGCCGGCTGCGTGGTGGGGGAGTACGCGATCCTCGGTCGCGCGCCGCGCGGCAAACAAGAAGGTGAGCTCCCGCTGGTGATCGGCCCAGGCGCCGTCATCCGTCCGTTCACCACGATCTACGCCGGCTCGCGCATCGGCGCGCGCCTACAGACGGGCCAAGGCGCATCGATCCGCGAGGACAACGTCATCGGCGACGACGTGTCCGTCGGCACGCACGCGTCGTTGGAGTTCGGCAACCGCATCGGCTCGCGCGTGCGCGTGCACACCGGCTGCTTCCTCGAGCTCACGACGATTGAGGACGACGTCTTCCTCGGGCCGCACGTCGTCTTCACCGACGACCCGCACCCGATGTGCCCGGCCTACCTCGACTGCGTGCGCGGCGGCGTCGTTCGGAAGGGCGCGCGGATCGGCGCCAACAGCACGATCCTCCCGGGCGTCGAGATCGGCGCCGACGCCCTCGTCGGGGCCGGCAGCGTGGTACGCAAGAACGTGCCGGCGCGCAGCGTCTGGGCCGGCAATCCCGCGATCGAGCTCAAGGACGAGATCACGAAGCTTGCGTGCTTCGCCGGCATCTTCCCGCACGCGTACGCCTGGCTCGACGACAAGCGCGAGGCCAAGGCGTGAGCGCGGAAGAGGACAAGACGAAGGCCATCGGCCTGCTCGAGCGCGAGTGGCATCAGCTGGACCTCTGGCTGCGTTCGCTCACCGATGCGCAGCTCGACCGACCGGTGTTCGCCGAAGGCCCGGGCTGGCGGGTACGCGACATGCCGACGCACCTGGGCTGGTGGCAGGAGCTCGCGGGGCGGGTGGCGGAGAAGATCGTGGCCGAGGGCGGTGCTCCCGACGAACGGGGGTCCCGTCCGTTCCTCGGCATCGACACGCCGTTCGACGAGCTGAACGCGACCACCTACGAGACCTGGCGCGACCGGCCGATGCAGGATCGGTGGGATCGGTGGCTCGCCGCGCACGGCCGCATGATGGACGCGTTCCGCGCCCTGGCACCCGACCAGCTCCTGCAAGGCGAGGGGGGCATGGAAGGCATGAAGCGCTACTTCGCCGTCCCGGCACTCGTTCACCTCCGCATGCATCGCGAGAACATCGAGGCCGCAGTGAAGGAGATCACGACCACATGACGGTGTTGACCAAGACCGAGATCCCCCTCGTCGACCTGAAGGCCCAGTACCGCACGATCCGCGACGAGGTCCGGTTCGCGATCGATGAGGTCCTCGAGGGCATGCATCTGACCATCGGGCCGAACGTGAGAGCGTTCGACCAGGAGTTCGCCGCGTTCTGCGGCACGAAGCACGCGATCGGCGTCGGCAGCGGTACCGATGCGCTCCAGCTCGCGATCCGCGCACTCGGGATCTCCAGCGGCGACGAGGTCATCACGGTGTCGCACACGTTCTTCGCGACGGTCGAGGCGATCCTGTACTCCGGCGCGCGGCCGATTCTCGTCGACGTCGACGAGAAGACGTTCAACATGGATCTCGTCGCCGCCACCCAGGCCATCACACCGCGGACGAAGGCGATCATGCCGGTCCACCTCTACGGGCGGACGGTCGACATGAAGCCGCTCCTCGCCCTGGCCAAGGAGAAGGGCCTCCAGGTTATCGAGGACGCCTGCCAGGCCCACGGCGCCGTGCTCGACACCGGCGCGAAGGCCGGCGCCTCAGGGCGCGTGTCGGCGTTCTCCTTCTACTGCAGCAAGAACCTCGGCGCGTACGGCGAGGCCGGCAGCATCACGACGAACGACGACGTCCTCGCGACGGAACTGCGGTCGCTTCGCGAGCACGGCCAGAGCACGCGCTACTACCACCCGGTGATCGGGTACAACGCGCGGCTCGACGAGATCCAGGCCGCGATCCTCCGCATCAAGCTCCGCAAGCTGCCAGAGTGGAACGCGCGGCGGGTCGCGATCGCGCGGCATTACAACGACCGGCTGAAGAACAGCGGCGTCATCGCGCCCGAGATCCCGGACGGCGGACGGCACGTCTTCTACTGCTACGTCATCCGCGTGCCGAACGGTCGGCGCGACGCGTTGCGCCAGTACCTCCTCGAGCGCGGCATCGGCACGGGCGTGCACTATCCGGTGCCGATCCACCTGCAGGAGGCGTCCGCGTTCCTCGGCTACCGCCTGGGCGACTTCCCGGTGACCGAGCGGCTGGCGAGCGAGGTCGTCTCGCTCCCGATGTACGCCGAGCTCACCGACGCGCAGGTCGACACCGTCGCCGCCGCGGTCGCCGAGTTCATCCGCGCGTGACCCAGCGGGTCGTCAAAGCGGTCCACGGCGTCCAGGCGGTCGAGCCCGATGCGGCGGAGGAGCTCAAGGAGTCCGCCGACCTTCGGGCGACCGAGACGAAGGAGCAGCTCCTCGGCCGCTATAGCGCCGCCTGCTACGAGGACACGCCGGCGGGCGCGCGCGCGCGGCGGGTCGTGCTCCGCGCGATCTGCAAGTCGTTCGGGAACGGGGTGAAGGTCGGCGTCGGCGTGCTGGTGCTCCACCCGCACACGTTCGAGATCGGCGACGCGGTGTTCATCGGCAACCAGACGTTCCTTCAGGGCCGCCACGACGGCCGCTGCGTCATCGGCGCGCACACCTGGATCGGACCGCAGGCCTACTTCGATTGCCGGGACATGGAGCTCGGCGAATACGTCGGCTGGGGTCCGGGCGCGAAAGTGCTCGGCAGCGAGCACACCGGCGAGCCTCAGGGCGTGCCGATCATCAACACCGACCTCGTCATCAAGCCCGTGCGGGTCCGCGACGGCGCCGACATCGGCGTGAACGCCGTGCTCCTACCGGGCGTGACGATCGGCGAGGGCGCGATCATCGGCGCCGGCGCGGTTGTCCCGCGCGACACGCAGGTCCCGCCGATGGCGGTCTATGCCGGCGTACCGGCGAAGCTCCTGCGCTACCGAGGCGTGCCCGGCTGACCAGCGATCCGGCCTCCGCTACGACACCTCCGCTTCGTCGGTCCGGTCTTGC
>DASYVN010000059.1:0-2880 GCA_035937095.1 Candidatus Limnocylindria bacterium | reverse complement strand
CCTGGTCGACGACGTCAGCCCCCACGAGCGCAAGGTCGCCCTGGATCGTCTTCCAGGCCGTCAGCCGGTGACCCTTGTAGGTGCCGGCGGTGATGAAGAGCTGGGGCCCGTGGCAGATCGCGAGGATCGGCTTGTCCTGCTCGAAGAAGGCCTTGACGAAGGCCACGGGCGCCGGATGGGCTCGCAGCCGGTCCGGCGAGGCGCCGCCCGGAATGAAGAGCGCGTCGAACTGGTCGGGGCGCACGTCGGAGAACGCCTTCTCCGGGGTCGCCGTTTCCTTGCCCTTGTCCCCGTTCAGTTGCTGCCCGGCCTGGATGCCGATGATGGTGACCAGGTGGCCGGCCCGCTTCAGGGCGTCGTACGGCTCCTTGAACTCGGAGTCCTCGAACCCGTTGGCGAGCACACAGGCGACTCTCATGGCTGGACCCTCCCCCAACTCGGCGTGCGCAGTCCTACGCCCCGCCGCCGCACGTCGAACCTGACCAGTCTACGGCCGCGGGCGGTTCCCCCACCATGGATCCAGGGGCCCGGCGCGACCGTCAGTGCGTCGCGGCGACCATCCGGTTCCGCAACAGGCCGACGCCCGCGACCTCGGTCTCCATCACGTCGCCGGGCTTGAGGAACTCCGGCGGCTGCCGGGCAAAGCCGACGCCCTCGGGCGTGCCGGTGGCGATGAGCATGCCCGGCAAGAGGGTCATCCCGATCGAGAGCCACTCGATGATCGCGTCGACCGGATAGATCATGTCGGCGGTGCTCGCCTGCTGCTTCACGACACCGTTCACCCGGAGCTCGAGGTCGAGCTGGTGCGGATCGGGCAGTTCGTCGGCGGTGAGGACCCAGGGACCGGTCGGGCAGTAGCCGTCGATGCTCTTGCCCTTGAACCACTGGCCGCCCCACTCGCGCTGGATGTCGCGGGCGGTGACGTCGTTCATCACGGTGTAGCCGAAGACGTGCCGCAGCGCGTCGCGGCGCGGGATGTTCTTCCCGGGACGGCCGATCACGACGCCGAGCTCGACCTCCCAGTCGATCTTCTCGCTCACCTTCGGGTCGATCGGGATGTCGTCGTACGGGCCGCTCATCGAGGTGATCGCCTTCGTGAAGATCGTCGGCGGTCCGACCGCGGTGCCCATCGCCCGGGCGCCCTCCTCCGCGTGCTTTTGGTAGTTGCGTCCGACGGCGAGGACGTTCCCGCGCGGCGGATCAAGCGGCGCGAGGAGCGCAAGATCCGCGAGCCGCCGCACGACCGGCGCACGACCGGATGCCGCCGCGGACGAGACGAGCTCGCGCACGCGGCGCAGCCCGTCGGCGCCTGCATCGATGAGGCCGAGGATGTCGGCCGGCAGGGCCGGGACCCCCGCGGCCGTCGCGAGCTCGACCAGGTCGACCACCTCGGTATCGCCCCGGGCCAAGCCCATCCGGCGCTCCACGCCATGCATGAACATGAGCAGCTTCATGCCTTGCGGACCTCCTCGCCGATTCGCCGCACCGCGCTCGTCGGGGCACCTAAGAACAGCTCGGCAAAGTCCTGACGCAGGAGCAGGTCGTCGGGGCGGCCCTCGAGCCGCGTGCTCCCCGAGACCAGGACCATCGCCCAGGCCGCGACCTCGAGGGCCGCGCGGGCACGCTGCTCCACGAGCAGCACCGCCTTGCCCAGATCCGCGAGCCGGCGGACGTGATCGCGCAGCAGCGCGTCCGCGAGCTGGGGCGAGAGGTTCGCGGTCGGCTCGTCCAGGACGAGGATCCGCGGATCCAGCATCAGGACCCGCGCGATCGCGAGCATCTTCCGCTCTCCGCCCGACAACTTGTCGGCGCGGCGCCCGAGCATCGCCGGCAGCGCCGGGAACACCGCGCAGACCTCATCGATGCGGCTGCGGATCTGTCCGGCCTTGAGGAGGTAGCCGCCCATCTCGAGGTTCTCGCGCACGCTCAGCGGCTCGAAGATGTCGCCGACCTGCGGGACGTACCCGACGCCGCGAGCCGCGAGCTCCTCGGGGCGGTGATTGGTGACGTCGTCGGGGCCGAGCCGCACGGTGCCGCCGAATACCCGGAGGACCCCGACCAGGCCCTTGAGCAGGGTGCTCTTCCCCGCGCCGTTCGGTCCGATGATCGCCACGATCTCGCCCCGCCCCACGCCCACGGACACGCCGTGGACGACCGGCACGGCGCCGTACCCGGTGACGATCTGGTCGGCCGACAAGATCGGGTCCGGGCGGTCCGGCGCGGCGGCCACCCTAGCCGACAAGGTAGGCATCGACGATCTCGGGTTGCCGCCGCAGCGCAGCCATGTCGCCGCGACCGATCACACGGCCCTGGGCCATCACGACCACCGGGTCGCAGAGCCGGTCGACCACGTGGAGCTCGTGCTCGACCATGAGGATCGTGATCCCCTCGTCGCGCAGGGCCTCGAGGTACGCGGCGATCTGCTCGACGATCGCCGGGTGGACCCCGGCCATCGGCTCATCGAGGAGCAGGAGCCGCGGCTGGAGCATGAGCGCGCGCATGATCTCGACCAGGCGCTTCTGGCCGCCGCTCAGCAGCCCGGCGTAGTCCGATTCGGTCGCGCTCATCCCAAACCGCGCGAGCAGACCGCGGGCGCGCTCGACCAGCCGGCGCTCGTCACCGATCCAGTACCGCCGTCCGCGCAGCGCGCCGAGCAGCGAGTCGCCCCGGTTCCCCGGCGCCGCGACCAGGAGGTTCTCCAGCACCGTGAGCCGCGCGAACTCCGATGGCAGTTGGAAGGTCCGGACGAGGCCCCGGCGGGCCCGCTCGTAGGGCGGCAGGGAGGTGATGTCCTCGCCGTCGAACACGACGCGGCCTGCCGACGCCGGCAGCGTGCCGGCCAGAACCGCCAGGAACGTCGACTTGCCGGCGCCGTTGGGG
>DASYVN010000058.1:0-4764 GCA_035937095.1 Candidatus Limnocylindria bacterium | reverse complement strand
CGAGGTCGAGTCGTACCTGCGCTACCAGGCCGACGCCTTCGCCGCCCGATTCGACGCCAACGCGTACCTCTACATCTCCCGCGCGCTCACATACTTCGACCTCGCCCGGTCGTACGGCGGGGGGTCCCTCGAGCACGCCCTCGCGAAGGTTCGGGCGGCGACGCTGCTCCTCTCGTTCTCATCGGACTGGCTCTACCCGCCGAGCGGCTCGGAGGAGATCGCGGCGGCCCTGCGCGCCAACGGGAAGGACGTCGCCCATGTCATCATCGATGCAGACTACGGACACGACTCGTTCCTCCTCGAGGAGAGCGAGATGACCCGGCGGATCACGGCGTTCTTGAATCACCTGGATCGCCTCGATCAGGTGGGGGAGAAGGTCAAAGCATGAGCCAGGAAGGCGACCTCGGCACCGGCGAGTTCGGGTTTGACACCCGCGCCATCCACGCGGGCCAGCGGCCGGATCCGTACACCGGCGCGCGGGCCACACCGATCTTCCAGACGACGTCATACGTGTTCGAGGATCCCGAGTCGGCCGCCGCGTACTTCAACCTGCAGGAGTACGGGAACACCTACTCGCGGATCATGAATCCGACGACGGCGGTCTTCGAGGAGCGCGTCGCGAGCCTCGAGGGCGGCGCCGGCGGGGTCGCGTTCGCGAGCGGTCTCGCGGCGCAGGCCGCGGCCCTGTTCACGATGCTTACCCCGGGCGACCACATCGTCGCGTCGAGCGCGCTATACGGCGGCACGGTCACCCAGCTCAAGCACCTCTCGCGGAAGCTCTCGATCGACGTCACGTTCGTCGACCCGGACGACCTGGACAACTGGCGCGCCGCGCTCAAGCCCAATACCAAGGTCCTGTACGGCGAGACGATTGGCAACCCCGGCGGCAACGTCCTCGACATCGCGGGCGTCGCGGACATCGCGCACGGACACGGCGCGCCGCTGATGATCGACTCGACGTTCGCGACGCCGTACCTCTGCCGGCCGATCGAGCATGGCGCGGACATCGTCGTGCACTCGGCGACGAAGTTCATCGGTGGCCACGGGACGAGCATCGGCGGCGTCGTGGTCGAGGCGGGCACGTTCGACTGGTCCAACGGCCGGTTCGCGGTCGTCGCCGACCCGTCGCCGGCATATCACGGCCTCGCGTTCCACGAGACGTTCGGCATGTACGGATATCTCATGAAGCTCCGCGCCGAATCGCTGCGCGACCTCGGTGGCGCGCTGTCGCCGTTCAACGCGTTCCTGTTCCTGCTCGGCCTGGAGACCCTGCCGCTCCGGATGGCGCGCCACGTCGAGAACGCAGTCGTCATCGCGACGTTCCTCGCGGGGCACCCGGCCGTCGCGGGCGTCCGCTACCCCGGCCTGCCGTCCAGTCCCTACCACGAGCTCGTGAAGCGGTACCTGCCGCGGGGCGCGGGCTCGATCTTCGTCTTCGATCTTGTGGGTGGCCGCGAGGCCGGGCAGCGGTTCATCGAGCACCTCGAGCTCTGGAGCCATCTCGCGAACGTCGGGGATGCGAAGAGCCTGGTCATCCACCCCGCGAGCACCACGCACCGCCAGCTCAACGACGCGGAGCTCGCGGGCGCGGGTGTCGGGCCGGGGACCATCCGCCTCTCGGTCGGGCTCGAGACGGTCGAAGACCTCATCCGCGACCTCGAGCGCGGGCTCGCGGCGACGACATGACTGCTCGCTATCAGGACCCGCAGGTCATCCTCCGCATGCTCCGCGCCGCCCGCACCGTCGCGATCGTCGGTCTGTCAAAGGACCCGCTTCGCCCATCGAACTTCATCGGGTTCTACCTGAAGCGCCACGGCTACACGATCGTCCCGGTGAACCCGCGCGAGCAAGAGATCATGGGTGAGCGCTCGTACCCCAGCCTCAGGGACATCCCGTTCCCGGTGGACATCGTCGACGTGTTCCGGCGGCCCGACGCGGTGCCCGACATCGCGCGTGACGCCGTCGCGATCGGCGCGAAGATGCTCTGGCTGCAGTTCGGCGTGATCAGCCCCGAGGGGGCGCGTATCGCGGAGGAGGGCGGGCTCGACGTTGTCATGGACCGCTGCATGAAGGTGGAGCACGCTCGCCATCTCGGACGGATGCACTGGCTCGGGTTCAACACCGGGCGGGTCACCGCGCTGCGGGAGCGCGCGGGTGGCTGAGCCGACGCACGCGGTCGCGCTCGTCTGCGAGGGCCCGGACCGGCCCGGGACGCTTCACGCGATCACCAAAGTGATCCTCGCGCATGGCGGCAACATCACTGGGATCGAGATCCCCGAGCGCGGCGAGCGCGCGCGGGTCCACGTCGAGGTCGACCTACCGGCGAACGCGACGGCCGAGAGCCTCGTCGCGGAGCTGCGCGGTCTCGACGTCCTCGATCAGGTGGAGCTCGTGCCGTCGATGGCCGAGGTCTATGGCAAGCGGATCATCGTCGTCGGTGGCGGCGCCCAGGTGGGGCAGGTCGCGCTCGGCGCCATCTCAGAAGCGGACCGGCACAACATCCGCGGCGAGAAGATCAGCATCGACACCATCCCGATCGTGGGCGAGCAGAACCTCGCCGCGGCGGTCCGCGCGGTGGCCCGGCTGCCGCGTGCGGTGGCGCTCGTGCTCGCGGGCGCGCTCATGGGCGGCGAGATCACCGCGGCCGTCGAGGAGGTCCGCGCGCGCGGGATCCTCGTCATCAGCCTGAACATGGCGGGCTCGGTCCCCAAGGCGGCGGACCTCATCGTGACCGACCCGGTGCAGGCTGGGGTCATGGCCGTCATGGCGGTCGCCAAGACGGCGAGCTTCGACATCGCGCGCCAGCGAGGGCGGACCTACTAGCCCGGCTGGCCCCGACTGACCTGGCGCCCGCCTACAGCGTCGGCGCTTCGGGGATCGGGATCGTCGCGCGGACCGACGCGGGCGGCAGGCATTCCGTCGTGCTGCAGGCCTGTGACCGGATCTCGACCTCGAGGCGGACGGTGCCCGACCCGCGGGGGATGACGAACTCGATCGGGATCGCGAGGCGGAGGAAGCCTTCGTACACGGCGAAGTCCTCGGCCAGCCCCGTCACGCGGAACGGCATCGGCCGCGGCCAGCGGATCGCGCCGAGGTGGGCGCCCGGCGGTTCGCTCCGGACCGCGATGTCGAGCCGCTGGTAGCCCGCCGGCACCGCCGGCCCGTAGATGTGCCAGCCCGGCGCGACCCTGAGCTCGAGGTGGAGCCCGAGGCGCTGGTACGTGTAGTAGGTGGGGGAGTCGATCCAGGCCCGCACCGCGAGGAGCTCCTCGCCGGCCGGACCCAGCGCCGCGGTCCGGCCTTCGACGATGTCGCGCGCGTCCACCGGCTGAGCGCCCGTCAGCTCCTCGAACAGGAAGCGACCGCCCTGACGCAGGCGATAGTTCGCCTCGACGACCTTGCGCTCGACGCGACCCGACCCATCGAGGACGAAGGTCATCGGATACGCGACGCCCTGCTGATCGTCCCGCGTCGGGACCTCAAACATCGCGTGGTGCTCGATCAGGTCTTGATCGAGGACGCCGAGCTCGCGGATGACGGCACTTCCCTCGTCGGAGAGCAGCGGGAACGTGATGCCGTGCTTGGCGGCGAACTCGTTCAGGCCGCGCTGGTGGTCATAGCTGACCGCGAAGAGCGCGTACCCGGCGGCCTCGAGCGCGGGAGCGACGCGTTGCAGCTCGACCAGCTGCGTCTTGCAGTACGGTCACCATCGCGCGCTCCGGTAGAACACGACGATCGCCCGGCGCTTCCCGCGCGCCTTATGCAGGTCCACGACGCTGCCCTGCTGATCGGGGAGGCGGATGTCCGGGAAGGGCTCGCCGACCCGGGGACCGGCATCGCGATAGTCGCGCGCGATCGTCATCTCGAGGAGCCTAGCGCCGGCCATATCCTCCTCGCATGCCAACGCGACGCGGCGCGACGCTGGAGTTCCGCGATGTCACGAAGCGGTACGCGGATCAGGTCGCGGTCGACGGTCTCTCGTTCACCGTGCCCGCGGGCAAGATCTGCATCCTCGTCGGTCCGAGCGGGTCGGGGAAGACGACCTCGCTGAAGATGGTGAACCGGCTCATCGAGCCGACCTCCGGCGCGATCCTCATCGATGGCACGGACGTCCTGCGGGAAGAGCCGACCGCGCTCCGGCGCCGCATCGGCTACGTGATCCAGCAGGTCGGCCTCTTCCCCCATCAGACCATCGAAGAGAACGTCGGCACCGTGCCGCGTCTGCTCGGCTGGCCGAAGGACAAGATCCGGACCCGGTCCACAGAGCTGCTCGGGCTGGTGGGACTCGACCCGAAGCGCTACGCGACGCGCTACCCGGCGCAGCTTTCGGGTGGTGAGCGGCAGCGCGCCGGTGTTGCGCGCGCGCTCGCGGCCGAGCCGCCGGTCATGTTGATGGACGAGCCGTTCGGCGCGGTCGACCCGATCGTGCGCGAGCGGCTGCAGGGCGAGCTCCTGCGGATCCAGCGCGATCAGGGCACGACGGTGCTGTTCGTGACCCACGACATCGACGAAGCGATCCGCCTCGGCGACCGCATCGCGATCATGAAGGACGGCAAGCTCGTCCAGTACGCCCCGCCGGGCGAGCTCCTCGCGCACCCGGCGAACGACTTCGTTGCGCAGTTCGTCGGCTCGGATCGGGGGCTGAAGCGGCTCGGCCTGCTCACCGCGGGCGGCGCGGACCTCGACCCGTCCGTTCAGCGCGCCACGATCGACCCGCGTGCGCCCTTGCTCAACGCGTCGACGACGCTCCGCGACGCGCTCGCG
>DASYVN010000057.1:0-6793 GCA_035937095.1 Candidatus Limnocylindria bacterium | reverse complement strand
TCATCGCTGATCCGCCGCGGCGAGTGGGATGAAGCCGGCGACCTGTGGGTCGGGCCAGGCGAGCCGGCGCGTACTCACCAGGCCCCAGCCGACCGCGTTCATCTCGCTCACGGTGTACCCGGACGGCGAGACCCCGACGACGATGGCGACATGGCCGTAGCGGCTGTAGTCGCCACCCGGCCGGTAGACCGCGATCGCCCCGACCGTCGGGGTGTCCGCGGTCGCGAACCCCTGGGCCCGGGCGTTCGCGAGCCAGTCCCCGGCGTTTCCGCTCCAAGAGACGCTGCGGTTGTAGGCCGCCCACCAGGTGCATTGCCCGAATGGGAAGGCGTTCGGGAATCCGCCCGACGGGACCCCGGGGAAGAGCGCGGCCGCCGGTGCCTGGTGCGGCGCGAGCGCGACCGCACCCGCGGCGCTGCCGACCGCCGATGGAACGGCGAGCAGCAGCAGCGCGGTGATGATGACGACCTTCATGCGGCCCGCTCGCGTCCGGCGATCCGTCGGGCTTCCTCATCGGTCGCGACGACCGCGAACGGCACCCGCTTCCCGCGAGCGATGAGCAGCCCTTCGCCGCGCTGGGCGCCAAGAAGCCAGCTCTGCTCCGCTCGGGTGAGCCGGAACAGCTCGGCCAGGCGGGGCATCGCCTGGGGTGCCTGCTTCATCAGGATCTGGAGCGCCGCATTCGCGATGAGCGGCTCGCCGTCGGGGCTCGAAAGCACATCGCCGACGTCTTGGGTGATGAGGGTGAGCCCGGCGTGGCGCTTGCGCGCGGTCTTGATGAGCCGGAACAGGAACGCCGCGGTGTCGGGGTGGCGCATGAGCCACCAGGCCTCATCGACCACGACGAGCGTCGGCCCGGTCGAACGGGCCAGCTCCGCCCAGATCCGATCGAGCACCAAGAACATCGCCGCGGCGCGGAGCTCCTCGGGCAGGCCGGCCAGGACGTAGACCGTGCCCGCGGCGGCCGGCGCAGCACCAGTTCCGGGCCGAAGCACCCAGGCCCCGGCACCGCTCACGAAGCGCTCGAGCCGGCGGGCGACTCCGTCCATCGCGGGCTGGCCACCCAGTCGCTGCTGGACGTCCGCGAGCCGGGGCGGGACCAGCCCGCCGATCGCGCCGCCGTCGACGAATCCGGAGTGGGCGTACGACATCGAGAGCGCATCCTCGAGCGCCGCGCGCTCCGGCGGCTGGAGGCCGCCGGCAAGCAGCTCGAGGAGCGTGCTGAGGGTCGCAATCCGGGAGCTCAGCGAACCGGGCGCGCGATCGGCGAGCGCGAACGGGTCGAGACCCGCCGCGCTACCTGGTCCGATGGCGCGCACCGCGACGCCGAGCGGCGCGAGCAACGGTGCGTACTCGCCCTCGGGATCGATGACCAGCGTCCGGATGCCGGCGAGCGCCGCCCGGGTGAGCTCGATCTTCACCAGGTACGACTTGCCGGCGCCGCTCGTCGCGAACACGACCGCGTTGTGGTTCTCGAGCGCGAAGCGATCGAGCACCACCGGGCTGCGGGTCGCGGTGTTCACCCCGTAGAGGAGCCCGTCGCGGGTCGAAAGATCGCTCCCGGTGAATGGGAAGGTCGCCGAGAGCGCCGTCGTCGAGAGCACCCGCCGGACGCGAACCCGGTCGCAGCAAAGCGGCAAGGTCGCGACCAGCCCCGCGCGCATCTGAAAGAACAGCCGCCGGGTATGGATCAGCCGGGCCCCGAGCAACGCCTCGATCCGTCCGGTTGCGCGTTCGAGCGCGTCGGGGCCCGCGGCCCAGACGGTCAGGTACAGGCTCACGTCGAACAGCCGCTCCGAGCCTTGGGCGATCCGATCCTGCAGCTCGAGGGCGTCGCGCAACGCCGCGCGCCGGTAGGGATCGGCACGCCCGCCGTGGCGCTCGCTCAGGCTGACGGTCGAGGAGAGCTCCGCGACCCGCCGCTCGAGGAACGCCATCACCGTCGGACCGGCGCTCGGGTGCAGATGCAACGCCACGTCCAGATCACCGGCGAAGCCGTGCAGGTCGTCGAGCCAGCCAAGCTGCAGCCGCGCGGGATAGCGGCTCACCGCGACGGTCCGGGCGACCCGCTCGCTCACCGATACCGCGTCCGTCCGCTCGGCGAAGGCCGCGGGCCCGACCAGCTCGGCCAGGTCGAGCAGGCTGTCGTCCGGGGCGATCGGCTGGGTCGCGGTCGCCGGATCGAGGGTCCGGCGGAGCAGCGTCACGAGCTCACGATCGACCAGCCGGCGGGGCTCGAGGTCGATCCGGCGGAGGCACTCGCTGATCCAGCGGACCCGCTGCTCGAGGACCGCGAAACCCTCGTCGAGCGCGGCTGCCTTCGCCCTGATCGGCGGGTCCCAGGGGACCACCACGAAGAACCGCCGATCGAGCACCCGGCGCTCCGCCGCCAGGGTGTCGAGGAGCTGACGATAGGAGGCCCGGAGCGCGGCGCGCGCCGGGTCGTCGCTCTCGGGGAGCGCTGGCAGCGCCGCGCCGTCGAGTTGGCGCACCCGGATGAGCACCTCGAGCGAGTGGGACAACGAGTTGAGCAGCGCGGCCCAGCCATCGACCACGGCCCGTTGCTCGGCCTCGCCCTTGATCCCGAAGGCGAGCATCGGGCACTCGAGCACCGCCCGCAGCGAGCCGTCCGATAGACGCAGCGCGTCCCCGGCGACGGCCTCGAGCGGCAGCAGCGTCCGGGTCGATCGGTCCCGCGTTGGCAGGGGAAACCGCCTCACGTGACCAGCACCCGAGGCCGGATGGCGTACCGGAGCACGAGCACGATCCAGTGGCGGAGCGGGCGCTCGCCGATGCGGACCATCCCGAGCGCGAGGCCGAGGAGCGCCGGCGGCGCGCCGACCGCGAGCTGCAGGACGACCGGGTCAGGCAGCCGAAGACCGAGCCACCAGCCGACCGCGACGCCGGCCACGACCCAGAGCAGGTCGGTCGCCGTAAGGCCCCAGGCGACGACGTCCTCGAGCTCGAGGTGCTGGGGCACCGCTACCGAGTCCACTCAGACCGCCGTCCCGCGGATCGCCGCGACGGCCGCCTGGAGCGACAGGCTCCGAGCGACCGGCACCTGCAGCGCCCAGTGGTACGCCGCGAATGGCAGCCGGAAGAGCAGGTACAGCACGACGACCAAGAGCAGTCCTGACCCGAGGGCCGAGGTCGCGAGCCAGTCGGTGGCGCCGACGAGGCTGACGGCGACGGCGACGAGCGCCGCCTGGAGGACCTGCACAAACAGCAGCGCGCTGAACGCCCGCCACCACAGCCGCGCAAGGTCGTCGGTCTGCGGCAGCGCGTAGCAGGCCAGCGCGAGCGGCGCGAGGCAGGCGAGGAGCACGAGGATCAGGCCCCGGCCGACGTACACGGCGACCAGGAGCAGCGCGAGCGCGGCCGCGGCAACGGCGACGGCGACCCCGACGAGCTGGGCGGTCGTGCCGTCGCGGGCGATGAGTGCGCCGAGCGGCGCCAAGACGGCCGGTCCGGGGGCAGGGCCGAGCAGCCCGGTGACGAGCGCGTTGTCGAGCTGGATCAACGCGCCGCAGATCGCCAGGCTCGCGTTCGCCAGGACCGCGGCGAAGGCGACCCGCGGCACGAGGATCTTCGCGCTGTACCGGGAGTCGTATCCACCGGCGGCCATGACGAGGACCCCGACGACGCAGAACGCCACGACGAATAGGCCGTCGGCGACAGTGCGGGCGAGGGCCCAGGTCTGTTCGACCTGCGGGATCGCGTCAACGGCGGGGGTTTGGAACAGCAGCTGTCCGGCGGCATCGAGCGCCGGACCGAGCAACTGCGCTGCCAGGCCGCGGAGCCAGGCGTTGATCGCTTCGCCGATTTGGCTGGTGAGGTCCATCAGGTCCCGAGGACCCGGCGGAGGATGTCGACGAGCATCGGCGACAGCGCCGCGAGGGCGTAGCCGATGAGCGCCGACTTGATCGCGCCCTTCCCCTCCTCGACGGCCCGCTGGTTGCCCCCGGCGGTGAGGTAGCGCAGGCCGCCGATGGTGAGGAACAGGGTCGCGAGCCCGGCCAGGAGGCCCGCGACCCAGTTGCGGATGCTGTCGATGAGGGTATTGATGTCCCCCATGGCGTAGGCCGGGGCCGCCGCCAGGACGGCGAACGCGACCGCGGCGGCGAGACCTGCCGCGAAGGGGCGCCCGCTGGTGGGGAGATAGCGAACCTGCACGTTGGGTAGTACGGACCGGGCTTGCGCGGATCGTTGGCACGTCTACGGAGCCGCTCCGTGGCGGCGTGAACGTTGTCGACTGGCACAAATCCCGGCAGTCGACGGCAGGAGCGAAGGATGACGGGCGTCGGTTTGTCGAGGCCACAAGAATGAACCGCATCACGGAAGCAGTGCTGATCGAGCGGGAAAGGCGGTCACGCTTCGCCACGACGAGCGCCGCGGCACGGCGGCGTCCAAGTCCGGCCCCCGGCCCAGAGCCCCGTAGACACCCGCGGCCCAGGCAAAATCGGTAGTGGCCACCGCGGATATCGGCGCCACCTTGCGGGGAGGGCGGGATTCGAACCCGCGGAGCCCTTGCGGACTCACCGCGTTAGCACCGCGGCGCACTCGACCGGACTATGCGACCTCCCCGGGCTGACAACACTCGGGACAACGTCAGTCTACCCGGGGAGGTCGTCACGCACTATCGCGATGCGGGCTCGTCGACCCCTGCTTCGCGGCGGCCTTCCTGCTCGATCTCGCCGGCCTTCTTCTGCAGCTCGCCCTTCAGCTGGTCGGCCTTGCCACCCCACTCCGTCGAGCGGTCACCGGTGACCTTGCCGAACTCCTCTTTGACCTTGCCCTCGGCCTTCTTCATCTCGCCCTTGAGCTGATCGTCCACGATCGCACCTCCTGTTGGTGCGTACCGGCAAAGCAGGCCGCGTGCCGCCGTAGCATCCGAGCGTGAGCGACGAGCGCATCCTGGCGATCGACATCGGCGCGGGCACCATGGACACCCTCGTCTACGACCCGGGGCAGCCGATGGAGAACGCGGTCCAGCTCGTCCTGCCGTCGGCTACCGCGCTCGCCGGCCGCAAGATCGCCGCGGCGCGTGACCAGCGCAAGCCGGTGTTCCTGCACGGCAATCTCATGGGCGGCTACCACACGACGAACGCGGTCTGGGCGCACCTAGAGGCCGGGCTCGCCGTGTACGCGACCGAGACCGCCGGGCGCACGGTCCACGACGACCTCGATCTGCTCCGCAGCCGCGGCATCGTCATCACCGACGATCCGCCGAAGGGCGCGGTGCCGGTCGAGTTCCGGGACGTGGACCTTCCCCGCCTCGAGCGGACCCTGGCGGCGTACGACGTCACGCTGCCGGAGACCATCGCGATCGCGGCGCAGGACCACGGCTTCTCACCCAAGGCGAGCAACCGCCTCTTCCGGTTCGAGCACTGGCGACACTTCCTCGCTCCGGGATCGACCCTCGCCGAGCACATCTGGCGGACGCCGCCCGCGTACCTGACCCGGCTCGTCGCGATCCAGCGGGACGTCCCCGGCGCGATCGTCGCCGACACCGGCCCGGTCGCCGTGCTCGGCGCGCTCGAGGACGAGCGCGTCGCGGCGGCGGCGCGGGACGGGGCGTGCATCGTGAACATCGGGAACCAGCACGTCCTCGGTCTGCTGGTGCGCGGCGAGACGCTGTTCGGGGTCATGGAGCACCACACCGAGGCGGTCGACACGGCGAAGGTCGCGCGGCTCATCGCCCGGCTCGTGTCCGGCGCGATCACGCACGACGAGGTCTTCGCCGACGACGGCCATGGCGCGCTCGTCCTCGATGGCTACCGTGCGCTGGCGCCGTTCTCGTTCGTCGCGATCACCGGACCGAACCGCAGGCTGGCGAGGGATCTGGGCTGGTACGAGGCCGCGCCGCACGGGGCGATGATGCTGAGCGGCTGCTTCGGGCTGGTCCGCGGCATCGCGCGGCTGCGCGAGCGCGAGGCGGCCGCTACGAGCTGATCGCGGCGGCGATGCGCTCGCGATGGCCGCGCGCCTGATCCACGGCAAGCGACCCGACCACCCAGCGGCTGCTCCGCTCGCGTCCCTCATCCACGAACGCGATGCGCTCGAGATCGGCGTCGGCCGTCGCTCCGATGGCCGCGGCGATCCGTCTGACGCTCCTCGGCCCGAGCGCCATGACCTCGGCCCGGGTCGGCGACGGATCTGCCGCTGCCACGCTCGCGTTCAGGGCGTGGGCGTCGCCCCAGTCGAACCGATGCGGGCCAGGGCCGGCCTGGGCCTCCTCGACGAACTCCGCCTGGCGCTCGAACCCCCGGGCGATATGGAACGCGACGAGCCGGACTGGCCAGCCCGCACCGGGACAGATCTGGGACCCAGTCCGCAGCGGAGATCGTGCGGACCACCCGCGCGAGCGCCTCCCGCTCCGCGCGGAGCGCCGCGAGCGCTTCATCCGACCGGGCCGACATCACCGCGACTCTCTAGGGAACGAGAACGGGCCCTGTCCTGCGGCAGGGCCCGTCGATCGTCCGAAAGGTGCCGGACCTAGCCGAGGAACTTGCGGATGAGCGGGTCGGCGAAGTAGATCAGGAAGGCGAGCGCGGCGAACCACATCGGCAGGCTGACATCTTTGGTCTTGCCACTGACGAGCTTGAGGAACGTGTAGGCGAGGAAGCCTGCGCCGATGCCGTTCGTGATCGAGTAGGTGAAGTTCCTGGTGGTTTCTGAAACGTCCGGGAGCTGGCCGTCGGCGCATGCCCCGATCATTGGCGTGACGCTCGACCGTGTCGTGCCCCGTAGTCCGGGCCGGACCGAGATCAGCAACAACGGTGGGCCTGCAGCG
>DASYVN010000056.1:0-4793 GCA_035937095.1 Candidatus Limnocylindria bacterium | reverse complement strand
AAGATCTTCGAGTGGCGGACGTTCCAAGGGGGCATCCGCTACGCCGATCAGGCCGACTACGTCTCCAACATGCTCAACGAGCATTGCTACGCAGGCGCGATGGAGGCGATCGCGAACATCGACATCCCGCGACGCGCCGAGTACATCCGGGTCATCGCCGACGAGCTGTCGCGCTGCGCGTCGCACCTCATCTGGCTCGGCACCTACGGCCTCGATGTAGGCGCGACCACCCCGCTGCTCTACTGCTTCCGTGACCGCGAAGAGATCCTCGACATGTTCGAGGAGCTCTGCGGCTCGCGGATGAACTTCAACTACTTCCGTCCCGGCGGCGTGCTCTACGACTTCCCGCCCGGAATGCTTTCGAAGCTCGAGCGGTTCCTCGACCGCTTCGTCGAGCACATCGAGCGCGACTACGTCGAGCTCTTCGAGACCAACGAGATCTTCCTCGAGCGGACGATCGGGGTGGGCGGGATCCCCGCGGACGTCGCCAAGCAGTACGGCCTCACCGGCCCGATGCTCCGCGCCTCGGGGGTCGACTGGGATCTGCGCAAGGATCGCCCGTACTCCATCTACCCGGAGCTGAAGAGCTTCGCTTCGGTGACGTCCGTCGAAGGCGACGCATACGCGCGGTACAAGGTCCGACTGGGCGAGATGCGCGCGTCGGTCGAGATCATCCGCGAGTGCATCGCGAACATCCCCGGCGGCGCCGTTCGCGCCCGGCTCGGGCACGTCTGGAAATGCCCGAAGGGCGAGGCCTACTACACGGTCGAGGGCGCGAAGGGCGAGGTCGGCATCTACATGATCAGCTCTGGCGGCTCGGCCCCGAATCCGTTCCGGGCGAAGATGCGCGGCCCGTCGTTCAACAACCTGCAGATCCTCCCGTGGCTCCTGCAGGGCCGCCTCGTCGCCGACGCCGTCGCGATCCTCGGTTCGATCGACATCGTGCTCGGGGATGTCGATAGATGATCGGGCTGCACCGGTAATGCTCGGAATCCTCACTGGCATGAAGCGGACGCTGAGCCACGTGTTCATGCGGAAAAGCGTGACCCGCAAGTACCCGTACGAGAAGCGAGAGCTACCCGAGCGCAGCCGCGGCCTCATCGCGCTGTTGCTCGAGCCCGAGACGAGCATCTTCAAGTGCGAGTCGTGCCTCATGTGCGAGAAGGCCTGCCCGCCGCGCGCGATCTCCATCTCGTACACGTTCCGTAACGCGTTCCGCAAGCGGCCGCCGATCGCGCCGCGGGCGTCGTACTACCGGATCCGGATGGTGCAGACCGCCCCGTATGGCGATCGCCGTCCGCTCTCCAACGCGGTGCTCACCGTACCGGCCGAAGCCGAGCGTGGGCTCGACCTCGGGCTCGTCGACCGGATCCTCCGCGAGACGCCGGCCGGCACCGACCGTCTCACTCGGGTCCTGTATGCGACGAACGAGGCGTACGCCTATCTGCCGTGGAGCGCCGCCGAGCGCATCGCCGAGTCGTTCGGCCTCCAGATGACGGACCTCTACACGACCGCATCGCTCCTTTCGAACTTCCGTGGCGCGCCGGACGGGCAGGGCACGGCAATCCCGCGCGGCGGCCGCCGTTACACCGGCAACGTCGCGATCGCGGGCGTGTGGCCCGAGGAGAGCCCGGCCCCGTCGCACGACCGGCTGCACGAGCACGAGGTGACGCATCCGCTGGAGCCGGCGTTTGCCGACTAGCGCGGCGTACCGGCTCCTCGACATCGAGATTAACGCGGCGCACGAGCGTGACCGCGCGCGTGCGATGGCGCCGGACCAGCTCATCGCGCTCGTCGAAGCGAGCGGGCTGCGCGGGCGCGGCGGTGCCGGATTCCCACTCGCGCGCAAGCTCGCCGCGACCCGCGCGGCGGCGGCCGGAGGCAGCACGTACGTCGTCGCGAACGCGTACGACGCGGATCCCGGAAGCCCGCTCGCCCGGACGATCCTCCTGAAGAAGCCTGAGCTGGTCATCGAGGGACTCGTCATCGCTGCGGCGGCTGTCGGCGCGACGAGCGGCTACCTCTACCTCCGACCCGACGGCGAGAGCGCGAAGCGCGCGGCCGAGCGCGCGCTCGAGACCGCCCGTCCCGCGCTCGGCGACCTGCAGGTGGAGATCGCCCTCGGTCCCGGCGGCTTCATGGGCGGCGAAGAGTCCGCGCTGCTCGCGGTCCTCGAGTCGCGGCGCGCGATGGCCAGGCAGCGGCCCCCATACCCCGCGCAGATGGGGCTGCTCATGCGCCCGACCCTCGTGTCGAGCGCCGAGACGCTCGCTTCTCTTCCGCTCATCGTGCGCGACGGCGCGGCCGCCTTCCGGCGTGTGGGCACCGAGACGTCGCCCGGCACGAAGCTCGTGTCCGTGACCGGCGCGGTAGCCTCACCCGGCGTCTACGAAGTGGCGTTCGGCGCACCACTCGGTGAGATCCTCGATCGCGCCGGCGGCCCGACCGGCAAGACCTTCAAGGGCCTGCACGTCGGCGGGCCGACCGGCGGCATCCTCAACGCCACAAGGACGGGCGTCGCGCTGGACTACGAGTCGCTCAAGGCGGTGGGCACGCACCTCGGCTCGGGGCAGATCCGCGTCATCGGCGCCGACGTGTGCATCGTGAACGAGGCAGCCAAGCTCTTCGACTACCTCTCCAAGGAGACCTGCGGGATCTGCGTGCCGTGCCGCGTCGGGACGAAGCGCGTCGAGGGCATCCTCGAGGGGATCTACTCGGACCTCGGTCGCGCCGACGACCTCCCGTGGCTCGATCAGCTTGCCGATCACCTGGAGCAGTTCTCGCTGTGCGGCTTCGGGATCACGAGCGCGTCGATCCTGAAGACCACCATGAGCGAGTTCGCCGACGACTACCGGCGGCACATCGATGACAAGACGTGCCCGACCGGCACGTGCGCGCCCGCTCGGTCGCGCCGCTATGAGACCATGGCGCAGCCATGAAGAGCGGGCCCCGATCATGAGCTTGATCGAGCAGACCCAGCCGTCAGAGTCCCAGATCCCGACCGTTTCGCATCAGGGGGAGATCCCCTCGGGCCAACCGGTCTGCGAGATCACGATCGACGGCCGCGAGGTCACAGCCGTCGTCGGCGAGTCGATCCTTCGTGCCGCGCAGCGCGCCGGCTTCAATGTGCCGACGCTCTGCGACGACGAGAAGCTCGCGCCTGCGGCGGCCTGCCGGATGTGTCTCGTCGACGTCGCCGGGTACGACCGGCCGATGCCGAGCTGTCACCTACCGGTCGAGCCGGGGATGAAGGTCACCGCGACGAGCGATGGCCTCTTCACGATGCGCAAGCAGAACCTCGAGTACATCCTCTCGGACCACAACGCCTACTGCATGCCCCCCTGCCAGGTCGGCTGCCCGACGCACATCGACATCCCCGGGTACCTCGAGCTCATGACGAAGGGCCAGCACGTGGAGGCCGCGCGACTGGTGAAGGAGGTCCTCCCGTTCCCGTACGCGCTCGGGCTCGTGTGCCCCGCGCCGTGTCAGGAGGTCTGCCGCCGCGGGCTCGTCGAAGAGGAGATCGCGATCCGCCAATGCCACGGCTACGGCGGCGAGCTCTCCCTCGAGATGGAGGAAGCTCCGACGCCGTTCCCCCAGGAGACCGCGACCGGCAAGCGCGTCGCCGTCATCGGCGCGGGGCCGGCCGGGCTCACGTGCGCGTACTACGCCGCGCTCAAGGGACATGCGGTCACAGTGTTCGAGATGGAGGAGAAGCAGGGCGGGATGCTCCGCTACGGCATCCCGGAGTACCGCCTCCCGAAGGTGAAGCTCGACAAGGAGCTCAACTCCGTCTGGCAGCTCCGCGACACGGAGTACAAGGGCGGGATGAAGCTCGGCCGCGACTTCACCATCGACGACCTCTTCGCCCAGGGCTACGACGCGATCTTCCTGGGCATTGGCGCGTGGTCGAGCAACCAGCTCCGCATCCCGGGCGAGGACCTGCCGGGGGTCATCGAGGCGATCAACTACCTCCGCCAGAACGCCTCGGGCGATCCGGTACCGGTCGGGCAGGGGAACCGCGTCGTCGTCTTGGGCGGTGGCTTCACGACGTTCGACTGCGCGCGCACCTCACGCCGCCTCGGCGCGGACGTCACCGTCGTGTACCGGCGGTCGCGCAAGGAGATGGGCGCCCACTACACCGAGGTCGACGACGCCGAGCACGAGGGCATCACGCTCGAGTTCTTCGCCGCCCCGGTGCGGATCGTCGAGAAGAACGGCCGCGCGGCCGGCGTCGAGTTCCAGCGGATGGCCCTCGGCGAGGCGGACGCCAGCGGCCGTCGACGCCCCGTCCCGATCGAGGGGTCCGAGTTCAGCATCGAATGCGACACGGTGATCCCGGCGATCGGCCAATCGCCGGTGTTGGACTGGATGGAGACGACGCCTGGGATCCGCAAGACCCGCCGCGAGACGATCGTCGCGAATGGCGCGCTCATGACCGACCGCCCCGGAGTCTTCACCGGGGGCGACTGCCAGATGGGCCCCGTGACGGTCATCCAGGCCGTCGCCCAGGGCAAACTCGCGGCGAAGGCCATTGACCGGTACCTGGCCGGCGACGACATGGCCCGCGTGGCCGAGGAGATCCGGGAAGAGGAGAAAGTCCCCGAGCTCATCGACATCGTCCCCTACAAGCCCGAGGAGCCGCAGGTGCGGATGCCGTTCCTCCCGTTCGCCGATCGGGTGAAGAGCTTCCAGCTCATCGAGAAGGGCTACGACAAGGCCGCCGCGGAGAAAGAGGCGGCGCGCTGCCTCCAGTGCGTGTGCCCGGACGTCGGCTAGTGCCACCTGCAGCG
>DASYVN010000055.1:0-18651 GCA_035937095.1 Candidatus Limnocylindria bacterium | reverse complement strand
GGGTGCGGTGCTGCTCGACGAGCGCGGCACCGTCATCGCGGAGCTGATGCGCTTCCTCGGGCAGGCGACGAACAACGTCGCCGAGTACACCGCGCTGATCATCGGTCTGGAGGAGGCGCAGCGACGCGGCATCGATGAGCTCGACGTACGCATGGATTCGCTGCTCGTGGTCCAGCAGATGAAGGGGCTCTGGAAGATCAAGCATCCCGGCCTCCGGCCGCTCGCGCTTCGCGCGGGGGAGCTGCTCGCGCGGTTCCCGAAGCGGACCATCGAACACGTGCCCCGCGAGCTCAACGGCCTGGCCGACGCGCTCGTGAACCGCGCCATCGACGAGGCCCAGCGTGGGTGACGAGGGCGCGCCCGATCCGCTCACGAGCTTCATCTCGCGCAGCCTTCGAGCCGACGTGACCGAGGTGAGCGAGGAGATCGTGCAGGACACGACCGAGGCCGAGCTCGACCGCGTCCACTTCACCCAGGACGGCGTGCGTCGCACGCTCATCGTGAAGCGGGTCCCACCGCACAGCTCGCTCGAGGTCAAGCTACTGCCGCACCTCGCGCGCAAGACCGATCGGGTGCCGACGGTGCACGCTCGCGGGATCCCGCCGACCACGGTGCCGGGATGGCCGTGGCTGCTCATCGAGGATCTGCTCGACGCGCCGACCGCGGACGATCTCGCCGATGTCGTCCGGGCAAAGGTCGCGGTCGAGCGCGCCGTCGCGGCCGATGGTCCCGCGCTGGTCGCTTTGGGGGTCCCGCGGATCGCGCGACGCGGCGCGCTCGCCGAGTGGCCCGAGGTCATCGTCCATGGCGCCCTCGTGCGCGCGAACGCGGTGCGGACGGATCGCGGCGTCGTGCTGACCGACTGGCGGCACGCCTCGCTCGGCTGCGGTCTCACCGACGTCGTGCGGCTGGCGCGTGACGCGGGCGTGCCGGCTCGTCCGGTGGCGGAGCTCTACGCGAGCGCGGCCGGCCGAACGCTCACCGATGCGGCCCTGGCCGCCGCCGAGGAGCTCCTCTAGACGGCGGTCGTCCGATAGAATGGAGCAGCCGAGCAGGCCAGATGGTCGCGGCGGCGCAAGCCGTCGAGGAAAGTCCGGGCACCGCAGGGCACGACGGCGGGTAACCCCCGCCCGCCGCGAGGCGAGGACCAGCGCCACAGTGACGAACCGCGGAAACGCGGGTGAAACGGGCAAGCTCCGTCGGGTGCAAGACCGCGCAGGGGGCAATGGTGCGGCCCGCACCGCTCCCGGGTAGGTCGCTAGAGGCGGGGGGTAACCCCCGTCCCAGAGAGATGACCGTCCACGACAGAACTCGGCTTATCGGCCTGCTCGGCCTATTTGTCCCACTTCCGTCCAATCCGACGTGAACCGCCTTGTCCCACAGGTGCTACTCCTAATACAGTCCGCGAATCCCGACCAGGGTGATAGGACCTAGCGGAGCGCTGGCGGGGACGGATATTGGAGGGGCACATGCTGCGCTGGCGTTCAGCTTTGGCAGTCAGCTTCAGCGCGGTCATTCTCGCAGCCGCATGCGCCCAGTCGGGGACGCCCAGCACGAGCCCATCGGGCTCGGCGGCGGCTTCGGGTGGGGCAGCGTTCAAGCGGGGTGACGGCGGTGAGCTGAAGATCCTGTACTGGCAGGCACCGACGATCCTCAACCCGCACCAGGCAACCGGTACCAAGGACAGCGACGCGTCGCGTCTCGTCGTCGAGCCGCTCGCATCGTGGGGTGCTGACGCGAAGCCGGTCGCGAACGCGATCGCGGCGGAGGTCCCGACCGTTGCCAACGGCGGCGTCTCGGCGGACTTCACCACGGTGACGTGGAAGATCCGGCCGGGCATCAAGTGGTCCGATGGCACGGCGGTCACGGCCGACGATGTCGTCTTCACGTTTACCCAGATCGCCGACCCGGCGACGGCTTCGTCGACCCAGAGCAGCACCGAGGGCGTCAAGTCCGTGGTCGCGAAGGACCCGAGCACGGTCGTGATCACTTACGCCGCTCCGAACCCGAACTTCTACCAGTGGGGCGTCGGCTTCTGCTGCGGCATCCTCCAGAAGGCCCAGTGGGCCAGCTTCACCGGCGCGAAGATGAAGGACGCGCCGGCGAACCTCAACCCGATCGGTACGGGCCCGTACGTCGTCGACAGCTTCAAGCCCGGTGACGTCGGCACGTACAAGATCAACGCGAACTTCCGCGACCCAAACAAGCCGTTCTTCAAGACGGTCAACTTCAAAGGTGGCGGCGACGCCGAATCCTCGGCGCGCGCGGTCTTCCAGACCGGCGACGTCGACTACGCCTGGAACCTCCAGGTCGCGGCGAACATCCTCCAGCCGATGATCGCGGCCAGCAGCAAGGGCACGATGCTCAGCGTGTATGGGGGATATAGCGTCGAGCGCATCCTGCTCAACTTCGCCGACCCGAACGCCGCGGGCGACGCCCGTGGCGAGCCCACGACGAAGCACCCGTTCTTCAACGGCCCTGACGGCCTCACGGTCCGGAAGGCGCTCGCGATGGCGACCGACCGGAAGACCCCGGCCCAGCAGCTCTACGGCGATGGCCTCACCGGGAAGCCGGGCTGCAACATCATCACCGGCGTCCCGGACTACGAGTCCACGACGACCGCATCCTTCTGCAGCCAGTTCGACCCGGTCGCGGCGGGCAAGCTGCTCGACGACGCCGGCTGGAAGCTCGGCTCGGACAACATCCGCGCCAAGGGCGGCGTGAAGCTGAAGATCCTCTACCAGACCACCGTCAACGCGGTGCGCCAGGCCACCCAGGCGATCATGAAGACCAACTGGGAGAAGGCCGGCTTCAGCGTCGAGCTGAAGTCCGTTCCGGCCGCGACGTTCTTCACGAACACCGCGCCGGACGGCGCGAACCACTTCTGGTCCGACGTCGAGATGTACACGAACACCGGGGACCCGGACCCGACCAGCCTGCTCGACGGTTGGACGACGAAGCAGATCGCCCAGAAGTCCAACACCTGGCAGTTCGGTAACTACAACCGCTACTCGAACCCCACGTACGACGCGCTCGTCGATCAGCTCCACAAGGAGGCCGATCCGGCGAAGCGCGCGACCCTCATCAAGCAGGCCAACGACATCCTGATCAACGACGTCGTGATCATCCCGATCGTGTCGCGGACCGCGGTCACCTCGGGTATCAGCAAGACGATCAAGGGCGCCGTCCCGACAGGGTGGGACTCCGAGATGTACGCGATCCAGGACTGGTCCAAGTAGCCCAGGCATAGGCGCGGTATACGGTGACGTGGTGGACGATCTCCACCGCGTCACCGGGCCCGCCGGGATGAGGTACGAGTAGGTGGGCAGGTACATCCTCAGACGCCTCCTCATCGCCATCCCGACGGTGGCGGTCATCAGCTTCGTCGTGTTCGCGATTCTCGCGCTCGCGCCCACGGATCCCCTGTCGGCCTTCGGGGCCGACCCGCGCGTCCCACCGGAGGTCCGGGCGAACATCCGCACGGCCCTCGGCCTCGACGACCCGTGGCCCATCCGCTACGTGAAGTGGGTGTCGAGCCTCGCGCAGGGGAACTTCGGCTTCTCGTTCATGAGCCACTCGCCGGTCATCGACCTGCTGAAGCAGCGCCTGCCGAACACGCTCGCGGTCGTCGGCGTCGCGTACATCATCGGCACACTGCTCGCGATCCCGATCGGCATGATCTCCGCGGTGAAGCGCTACTCGCTCTTCGACCACGTCGCCACGACGTTCGCGTTCGTTGGGTTCTCGGTACCGACGTTCTTCACCGGGATCCTCCTGATCATCGTGTTCAGCATCAACCTGCGGTGGTTCCCGTTCATCTACGACTCCACGATCCAGATCCACGATCTCTCGACCCTCCTCGATCAGGTGAAGCAGTCGATCATGCCGATCACGGTCCTGGCGCTCTTCGATACGGCGACGATCGCGCGCTTCACCCGCGCGGAGATGCTCGAGCACCTGCCCCTGGACTACGTGCGGACGGCGCGCTCGAAGGGCCTCCAGGAGCAGGTCGTCGTGCTGCGCCACGTGCTGCGCAACAGCCTCATCCCGGTCGTCACGCTCGTCGCGCTGGGCGTCCCAACGGTCTTCGGCGGAGCGATCGTGACCGAGCAGATCTTCCGCGTGCCGGGGATCGGCGAACTCCTGGTCCGGTCGATCGGCGACGGCGACACCCCGGTGGTCGCGGCGATCCTTCTGATCTTCGCGGTGCTCGTCGTGCTGTTCAACCTGCTGGCGGACGTCCTGTACGCCGTCCTCGATCCGCGGATCAAGTACACGTAATGGCCGCTCCAGCTGCGGAACTCACCAAGACCAACCCGCTCCTCGGTGCGGCCGTGGTCCGGCCGGCGCGCTCGCTGTGGAAGGACGCCTGGTGGCAGTTCCGCCGGCACCGCTTGGCGATGATCGCGCTCGGGACCCTCGTCTTCCTGATCTTGTTCACGCTCGTCGGCCCGCTGCTCTACCACACGAAGATCGACGTCATCGATTTCACCCAGTCGTTGAAGGGTCCGTCGGCGGAACACCCGCTCGGCACTGACGACCTCGGACGGGACCTGCTCGCCCGCATCATGTTCGGTGGGCGGGTCTCGATCGCCGTCGGGATCACCGCGGTGCTCCTTGCGATGACCCTCGGGACCACCATCGGCGCGCTGGCCGGCTTCTTCGACCGGCTCGACAACCCGCTGATGCGCCTCACCGACCTGTTCCTGTCGCTGCCGATCCTCCCGCTGCTCCTCGTGATCATCTACCTCTTCCGCGACTCGTTGCGCGCCGCGTTCGGGCCAGAGCTCGGGATCTTCCTCATGATCGTGGGGGTCATCGGCGTCCTGACGTGGATGCCGGTCGCACGGCTGGTCCGCGCCTCGTTCCTCTCGCTGAAGCAGAAGGAGTTCGTTGAGGCCGCGCGCTCGATCGGCGCAAAGAACCAACGCATCATCGTCCGGCACATCCTGCCGAACGTGCTGAGCCCGGTGCTCGTGGCCGCGACGATCGGCGTCGGCGGCGCGATCCTCACCGAGTCCACGCTCTCGTTCCTCGGGCTCGGCTTCCCCCCGGACATGCCGACGTGGGGCCGGATCCTCTTCGACGCGCGGAACTACCTGGACATCGCGCCGCACTGGGCGATCTTCCCGGGTCTCTGCGTCTTCCTGACGGTGCTGTCGATCAACTTCATCGGTGACGGGCTCACCGACGCGCTGAACCCGCGCAAGACGAGCTAAGCCGGCCTAGCCGGCCCCCGACTCCACGTTCGGCTGCGCGAGGTCCGCCGGCCAGAGCTGCGCGCCGCCGCACTCGGGACAGCGCTCCGGCTTCGCGCTCGCGTGCGCGATCGTCCCGCAGGCCTCGCAGCGCCAGTGACCCTCGCCGTCCGGCCGCGGGCGGATGGTCTTGCGGCGGGCGAGCAGCACCTTGATCTCACCGAGCTCGTGGGCCAGCTTCATCGGCTCGATTCCGGAGCCGCCCTGGTCGGCCTCGATGAGGCGCTGGATGATGTCGTCGATGCGCGTATTGAGCTCGCTCTGGCCACTTGTCTCATTCATGTCCATCTCCCTGGCATTCGCCGTTCCAGCGGCCCATCATCCGGGTGAGGGGCCGCTGCGTACTGTCCAAAAGCGGTTCCCGCGATTGTGGAGGGTAACCATGAAGCGTGTCTTTATCGCACTCTCGGTGGCCGGCCTGGTGGCAGCCGCCTGCGGCGGCGCCGGCAGCGGCCCCGCGACCTCGACCCGGGTGGCGGTGGCCACCGCGACCCCCGCGCCGGCCCCGGCGAACACGTTCGTCTTCACCGCCGACCTCTCGCCGGCGAACGAGAACCCGCCGATCACCGACGCCGAGGCGAGCGGCAGCGGAACGGCGACCGTGACGCTCAACACGGCGAAGGACACGACGGGCAAGATCATCGGCGCGAACGCCAAGTTCGAGATCGTGCTGAAAGCCTTCCCGGCGACGACGATGATCACGATCTCGCACATCCACAAGGGCGACGCCAAGACGAACGGCAGCGTGGTCGTCGACTCAGGGATGAAGGCCGCCGAGCCAATCGCCCTCACGACCGGTGGCACGTCCATCACGAAGGACAAC
The DNA here is from genome assembly GCA_035937095.1 of Candidatus Limnocylindria bacterium. GTDB lineage: Bacteria > Chloroflexota > Limnocylindria > P2-11E > P2-11E > UBA4735. The sequence goes on along the minus strand of DASYVN010000055.1, from coordinate 12,570 downwards.
CTGACGGTCGACCCAACGCTCGCGGCCGACATCATCGCGAATCCCGGCAACTACTACTACAACGTCCACTCGATGGTGCACCCCGGCGGCGTGGTCCGCGCGCAGCTCAAGCCAAAGGCCTAGCCAGCTCCATCCTCGGAACAATTACGCGGCGTCCGGCTCGGCTCGGACGCCGCGTCCGTCTGGTCGGCCGCTAGGCTCTCGCCGTGCCGGTTCTCGAGGCGCTCGTCGGCGTCGCAGTCGTCGTCTGGGTCCTCAACGACGTGTTCACCACGGTGATCCTCCCGCGTCCCGCGCCCGCCAGGTACCGACCGGCGGGTCTGCTGACCCGGGGGAGCTGGCGAATCTGGCGGCGGTACGCCGACGCGTCACGCACCCCGGAGCTCCGCGAGCGGCGCCTCGGGATCTTCGCGCCCGCGATCGTGATGATCCTGCTCGGCGTCTGGATCGTGCTGCTCATCCTTGGGTTCGGGTTCGTCATGCACTCGTTGTCGGCGCAGGTGCGCCCGCCGCTGCCGGACCTTGGTGCAGCGCTCTACTTCGCGGCGATCTCGCTGCTCACCATCGGGTACGGCGACTTCGTTCCGATCGAGGCCCTCTCACGCGTCGTATCGGTGGCCGCGGGCGGGGTCGGGCTCGGCATCGTCGCGCTAACGATCACATACCTTTTCTCGCTCTACGCGAACTTCCAGCGTCGCGAGCTGCAGGTCGTCACTCTCGACGCCCGCGCCGGAGCGCCGCCGTCAGGTACGGCGCTCCTCGTCACCTGCGCGGCGTTCGATGACGACGCTGAGGAGCTCGACCACATCTTCGAGGAGTGGGAGCGGTGGAGCGCCGAAGTGCTCGAGAGCCACCTTGCGTATCCGATCCTGATGTTCTTCCGATCTACCCACGACCACGAGTCCTGGGTGTCGGCCATCGGCGCGGTGCTCGATGCGGCGACGCTCATGCTGACCACGGTGGAAGGGGGACCGCGGGGTCAGGCCAGCGCGACCAGAGGCATCGGGACGCATCTGGTCGAGGACATCGGCCGCTTCTTCCGGTTCATCGTCCGCGACCGTCCGTTGGACGGGCCGATGATCGAGCGCGCCGAGTTCGACGACGCCCGCGCGAGGCTGCACGCCGCTGGATACGTGCTCCTTCCCGATGCCGATGCCTCGTGGACCGAGTTCGCTCGGCTGCGAGCCGAGTACGCGGGCCCCCTCAATGCGCTCGCGCGATTCCTTGACGTGCCGCCAGCCCAATGGATCGGAGACCGGAGCTACGTCCTGCACTGACACCTGGCTCGGCTCGGCGACGTTGCCTCGGGGGTCGGGCCTCTCGCTCACTCGGTCGCCGAGGCGTGGGCGACGGTCGCTCGGGCCTGACGGACGACCCTGCGCTCGCGAGAGACCCGACCCCCTCGACCGCGCCGGGCCGAGCAGGCGTCAGCGCTGACTGTGCTTTCGGAGGAGGCGGCTCGCGCCAAGCGCAGGCCGAACCGGGCAATAGGCGTGGATCGATCAGTCGCTTGTCTGGCGTCCGTAACGGCCGGTGGCACGCGCCTTGCGAACCGGCTCTACCAAGGAGGTGTCGTCATGCTTTGGACGATCGTCGTCGTGCTGCTGATCCTTTGGCTGCTCGGCGTCGTCGCGCTCCCCTCGATCGGCGCGCTCATCCACATCCTTCTCGTCATCGCGCTGATCGTCTTGATCTTCCAGCTGCTCTCCGGCCGCCGGACGGTCTAGACCGCTTTACGAGAGGGACCGCGGCGCAGGTCGCCGCGGTCCGTTGAATGGGGCTCGTACGGCCCGGGCAAAAGCCCGGGTCGTACGCACGCGCGTGCGCAGCGTCGCGTTCTTGCACACGCTTGACTGCCGCAGCCGTAATCGGTAACGTCATCGCGCTCGCCAGACGTGGCGAAGATCTCGAAAGGCAGGGCCGCTCAGAGCAATGGATCTCATGTTCGTCGTCGCTCGCTCCGGCGCCACCGAGGCGCGGCCTCGGAGCACCCTGCCCACCTCCGGACCCAGCTAGAGCGCAGGCTCGGCTAGACCATCCGGACCGTGGGCATCGAGCCCACGGTCTTTTTCATTGCGGCGGATACCGCCGAAGGCAGTGGGCTCCCGACCTCGCGTGAAAGGAGTCCGCGCAGTGGCCATCGCAGTTCGCGAAGACATCGGCCCGCCCACTGTGAGCAATTCTCGTCCCGCACTGCAGGCCCAAGGCGTCGTCAAGCGCTTCCGCTCGTCGGGCAAGGACGTGCGGGCGATCGACGGCGTCTCGCTCGCGGTCAGCCGGGGTGAGATCTACGCGCTCCTCGGAGCCAACGGGTCCGGCAAGTCGACGCTCATCCGCGTCTTCTCGACATTGCTCGAGGCGGACGCGGGCACCGTGACGGTGTTCGGCCTGGACATCCGCCGCGACGAGCTCGCGGTCAAGCGGCTCATCAACCGCGTGTCCGTCGAGGCATCGTTCTTCAAGAAGCTGTCGGCGATGGAGAACCTCGTGTACGCGGGGCGCCTGTACGGCGTACCCGCAGCGGACGCTCGCGTCCGATCACGGGAGATCCTCGTTCGCCTCGGCATCGCGGTCGCGCGCCACGACGAGCCGCTCGAAAAGCTATCCCGAGGGATGCAGCAGAAGGTCGCCATCGCGCGTGCCTTCCTCACGTCGCCCTCGTTGCTGCTCCTCGACGAGCCGACGACGGGCCTCGACATCCGCAGCAAACGGGAGGTCCAGACGTTCGTGCGCGACCTTCGGGACGAGCACGACGCGACCATCGTGCTGACGACGCACGACCTCGATGAGGCCGAGCGGCTTGCCGACCGGATCGGGGTGCTGCACGGCGGCAGGCTCGTCGCCGAAGGGACCCCGAGTGAGCTCGTCGGTCGTTACGGCGCCCGCGGGTCGCTCGAGGACGTCTTCATGACGATCACCGGTCGCAAGATCGAAGAAGCGGACAAGGGCGAGGAGGAGGCCGGAACGTGATCGCGGAGTTCGCGACGCAGGCCGGCCTCGCCTACGCCTTCGTCGAGCGCGAGGTCGCGCTCATGAAGCGGTACTGGCTCTGGGAGGTCGTCTGGATCATCTACGGGATCGTGACGTCGCTCTCGGTCGCGTTCATCGGCATCGCCGCACCGATGATCTCCGGCAACGCGGTCGATCCGAGCACGACCTCGCGGTTCGTGCTCTATCTGCTCGTCGGCACGATCGCTTGGCGGTTCATGGGGCTCGTGTTCGAGAACATCGCGGAGATCATCGCCTGGGAACGCTGGGAAGGCACGATCGAGTACACGTTCATGGCGCCGGTCCCGCGACTCACACACCTTGCGGGGATGGCCGGCGGCACGATCGTCCGGGCCGTCGTGTTCAGCGTCACGACCCTCTTCGCCGTGATGCTGTTCATCCCGGTCGATCTGTCGCACGCGAACGCCGCATCGGCGATCGTCATGCTGGCCGTCGGCACGGTCGCGTTCATGGGCCTCGGCATCGCGTCCGCGGTATTCCCGATGCTGTGGACCGAGAAGGGGCTGCAGATGGCCTACATCGTCCAGGCCATCGTGCTGCTTGTATCCGGCGTGTACTACCCGACGAGCGTGCTCCCCGGGTGGCTGCAGGCGCTGTCCGTCATTTCGCCGGCGACGTACGTCATCGAAGGCATGCGCCGGGCGCTGCTCGACGGCGCGGACCTCGCCGCCCTCTGGCCGCTGGTCTGGCCGGCGCTCCTGGTCGGAGTGCTCTCCATCCCGATCGGCCTGCGCGCGTTCATCGCCGCGGAGCGCTACGCGAAGCGGACCGGCCGCCTGAAGCGGAGCGGTTAGCGAGCGGTCCCCGCTAGGCTCATCCGATGGGAACGCTGCCACCTCCGCCGCCCGCTCAACGGGGCGCCGAGGCCGATGTCCTGCACGGAGAGCGCATCGCCGACCCGTACCGCTGGCTCGAGCGGGACGGGAGCGAGACCCGCGCGTGGACCGACGCGCAGAACGCCCGGACGCGTGCGGCGCTCGACGCGGTGCCCGATCGGATGCGTTTCGCCGAACGCCTCCGCGAGCTGCTGGGCGTCGGCGTGCTCGGCGTCCCGCAGCCAGTGGGGGAGCGGGTCTTCTTCGAGCGCCGGTCGGGCACCGCGCTTCAGACCATCCTGTACGTTCGCGAGGGCGTCCGTGAGCGCGTCCTGGTCGACCCGAACATGCTCGATGCCACGGGCCTGGTTTCACTGGATTGGTGGTACCCGTCCCCGGACGGCCGGCTCGTCGCGTACGGACTGTCCCGGGGCGGCACCGAGATGTCGACGCTCCAGGTCATCGACGTCGCGAGCGCCCGGGCCCTTCCCGACGAGATCGCGCACACCCAGCGCGCGCGCGTCGCGTGGAACGGCGACGGCTTCTACTACACGGTCCACCCGACGCCCGGCACCGTGCCGCCGGGGGACGAGCACTACTTCCGACGGGTCCGGTACCACCGGCTCGGCGACGATCCGGCGCGAGACGCGCTCGTCTTCGGGGACGGACTGCCCAAGGAGACGCTGCTCTCCATGGACGCGGACGCGAAGGGACGCTGGGTCGTGCTGTCCGCGGCGGAAGGCTGGACACGCAATGACCTCTACCTCCTCTCGTGTGAGGCAGGCTCGGACGGGCCGCGCGTGATGATCGAGGGCGCGGACGGTCTCAGCCACGCGACCGTCGCGGGCGGCCGGATCTGGATCCGCACGAACGTCGGCAGTCCGAACTACCGCATCGTCGTGGCCGATCCGGGCGCGCCCGACCGGTGGCGGACCATCGTCCCCGAGAGCGCGTGGCCGATCGAGTCGTTCGACGTGACGCGGACGCATCTGGTCGTGCACACGCTCGTGAACGCATCATCGCGTCTGTCCATCTGGTCGCAGGATGGCCGCTGGGAGCGCGACGTGCCGCTCGACCCGTTCGTCGCGCTCCTCGACCGCGCACCCGCGATCTCGCGGATGGCCGACCCGGAGAGCGAGCGTTTCGGCTACACCGTCGACTCGTTCACCCGGCCGCCGGTCGCGTACGTCGCCGACGCGGACACCGGCGCCTCCGAGATCGTCGCGGAGCTCGCGGTCCCCGCAGGCCTCGATCCGCTGTCCATCTCCGTCGAGCAGCAGCCCTACCGATCGAAGGACGGGACCGAGGTGCCGATGTTCCTCGTGCACCGGCGCGACGTGCGGCCGACGGGTGCCGTGCCGACGATCCTGTACGGCTACGGCGGGTTCAACATCTCGCGCACGCCCGCGTTCTCGGGCAGCGTGGCCGCGTGGGTCCAAGCCGGCGGCCTGTACGTCGTCGCCAACCTCCGCGGCGGTGCGGAGTTCGGCGAGCGGTGGCATCGCGCCGGCATGCGCGCGAACAAGCAGAACGTCTTCGACGACTTCGCGGCCGCGGGCGAGGCCCTCGTCCGGCTCGGCTGGACGTCGCGCGATCACCTCGGCATCTCGGGCGGCTCGAACGGCGGGCTGCTCGTCGGCGCCGCGATGACCCAGCGACCGGAGCTCTTCCGCGCGGTCGCGTGCGCCGTGCCCCTCCTGGACATGCTGCGGTACCAGCACTTCCTCATCGCGCGGTTCTGGATCGCGGAGTACGGCTCGGCCGAGGACAGCGAGCAGTTCCGCTGGCTGCGCGCGTACTCGCCGTACCACAACACGCGCGCGGGTACGCGCTATCCGGCGGTCCTCTTCACGACCGCCGAAGGCGACTCCCGGGTCGATCCGGGGCACGCGCGCAAGATGTGCGCGCTCGTGCAATGGCTCCAGCGCGACGATCCCGAGGCGGTCACGCTGCTGCGGGTGGACCGCGACGCCGGACACGGGGTCGGCAAGCCGCTCGACAAGCAGGTCGACGACGACGCCGATCAGCTCGCGTTCTTCGCATCGCGGCTCGGCCGTGGCGACCGGTCGGCCCCCGAGCGAGTCGGTACAGTGGCGGCCGGACGGTGAACATCCTCCGGTTCCTGCGCGAGCAGGCAAAGGGATACGACTGCAGCGTGTGCGGCCAGAACCACGCGCGATCGGACATCCGCGTGCTCGGCAAGCTCGAGTCGGCGTGGATCGTCCGGGTCACGTGTTCGAAGTGCAACACCTCGTTCAAGCTGCTCGTCGTCATCGATGAGGAGCGGACGAACGTGAGCCCCGTGCAGGAGCCAGCCGCCCGCCGTGCCGAGCGCCGGCGTCGTCCCGCGGTGTCGCTCGACGAGGTGCTGGACGCGCACGAATTCCTCAAGGGCTACGCCGGCGGCGTCACGGAGATGCTCGAGGGTGACAGCCGGCGGACGAGCGCCGAGCGGGACCGCAAGGCCTAGCCATGGGGCAGAACGCGGTCATCACCGGCTGGGGTTACTACGTGCCATCGAAGGTCGTCACGAACGTCGACCTCGAGAAGATCGTCGACACGTCCGACGAGTGGATCCTGACCCGCACCGGCATCAAGGAGCGTCGCTACGCCGCGGAGGGCGAGACGACCTCGACGATGTCGCTCCGAGCGGGGCGCAACGCGCTCGAGAAGGCCCGGCTACGCCCGCAAGACCTCGACCTCGTCATCGTCGCCACCTGCTCGCCGGACTACATCTTCCCGGCGACCGCGTGCATGGTGCAGGACGCCCTTGGGGCCGACCGTGCGGGCGCGTTCGACGTCGAGGCCGCCTGCACCGGGTTCGTCTCGGGGATCGCCATCGCGCGCGGCCTCATCGTTTCGGGCACGCACCAGAACGCGCTCGTGATCGGCGCCGAGACGCTTTCCCGGTTCCTGAATTGGAAGGACCGCTCGACCTGCGTGCTATTCGCCGACGGCGCCGGGGCGGTGGTCATCGAGGCCTCGAACGCATCGGTCGGCATCGAGTCCGCCGTGCTCCACAGCGAGGGATCGAAGGGCCAGCTGCTCATGATCGCGGGCGGTGGGGCGAAGCAGCCGGCGAGCGCCAAGACGCTCGAGCTCGGCCAGCACTTCATCTCGATGCAGGGTGGGGAGGTGTTCAAGCTTGCCGTGAAATCGATGGCCGACGCCGCGGAGGAGGCCATCGCCGAGGCGAATCTGCGGCTCGAGGACATCCAGCTGATGATCCCGCACCAGGCGAACCTTCGGATCATCGAGGGCGTCGCGAAGCGGCTGCGCTTCCCGATGGAGCGCGTGTTCGTGAACATCCAGAAGTACGGCAACACGTCGGCTGCCTCGATCCCCATCGCGCTGTGTGAGGCCGCGGCCGCAGGCCGGCTGCGACGCGGCGACAAGGTCCTCCTCGTCGCCTTCGGTGGCGGATTCACGTGGGGCGCATCGGTGCTCGTGTGGTTCGGCGAACACGAACCCGGCCGGCCGAAGTCCATCGTCGAGCGGGCGAGCCGTCGCGTCGAAGACCTCGTCGATCGAGTGCTGCCGAGCTAGACCTTCGCGCGTCGCGACTAGAACATCCATTCGACGCGTGGTCTCAACGGCGTGTCGCCCTGGAAATGGTCTGCCGACCCATTGACACGCGCGCATAGTGGTGTGACAGTGCGCCCGCGTGGTGAGTAGTGGGGACTGGTGGGGAACCAGCAGGACCCGAAATCGGAAGGGCAATTGGAAACGTATTTCGCCGGCGAGTTCGCCCACGCGTTGGACGAGAAGGGTCGGCTGGCGGTCCCCGCGAAGTTCAGGGCCCGCTTCAAAGAAGGAGCGGTCGTGACTCGTTGGATGAACGAATGCCTGGCTGTGTTCCCGACCAGTGAGTGGGAGGCGATCAACGTCGAGATCCGCAAGCGGCCCCGGACGGACCGGACGGTCCAGACCTTCGTCCACTTCCTCGTCGGGGGAGCGCACGAGGCGGACCTCGACGCGCAAGGCCGCATCGGGATCCCCGCCCACCTCCGCCAATACGCCGGGCTCGCCAGCGACGCGATCGTCGTCGGCGCCAACGACCGGCTCGAGCTCTGGCAGCCCGATCGCTGGCACGCCCGCCTCGCCCAGGTCGAAGGATCGATCAGCGACAGCCTCGCTGATCTCGGGATCTGACGATGGGAGGGTTCATGAGCCGGTTCTTCTGGCCGAAGTACTCGCCCAGTTTGCTCCCCGTGAAGGTGGCCGCTTCCTCGACGGCACGGTTGGCGGTGGGGGACACGCTCGCGCCCTCCTCGACGGCACCGCGCCGGCCGGCCGCCTTCTCGGTCTCGACGTCGACCCTGCGGCTCTCGCGATCGCGCGACGGGAGCTGGCGGGCTTCGGCGATCGCGCCGTACTCGTCAACGCCAACTTCGCGGTCCTCGACGATGTGGCCCGCGACCACGACTTCGTCGGCCTCGACGGCGTCCTCCTCGACCTCGGGCTCTCGTCCATCCAGCTCGCCGATGAGTCACGCGGATTCAGCTTTCGCGCGGCCGGACCCCTCGACATGCGGGCCGACCCGCGGCTTCCGCTCACGGCTGGTGACCTGGTGAACACGTGGGACGAGCGCGACCTCCGGCGGATCTTCGCCGAGCTCGGCGAGGAGCCCGAGGCCGCGCGCGTTGCGGGGGCGATCGTGCGCCGCCGGGCGCGTGGCGCCTTCATCTCGGCCGACGAGCTCGGCCGGTTCGTCGCGGGCGTGAAGACCCGGCGCCCGGTCAAGATCGATCCGGCCACCCGCGTCTTCCAGGCCCTCCGGATGGCCGTGAACGACGAGCTCGGCAATCTGTCCCGTGGGCTCGAAGCCGCCATGCGGATCCTGCGTCCCGGTGGCCGGCTCGCGGTCATCTCGTTCCATTCGCTCGAGGATCGGGCCACGAAGCAGTTCATGGCCCGCGAGTCGCGCGATTGCATTTGTCCTCCCCACCTCCCCACCTGCGTCTGCGGTCACCGCGCGGGTCTGCGCGTCGTCTCACGTCGGCCGTTGATGGCGGCTGCCGCCGAGACGATGCGCAACCCGCGCGCCCGCAGCGCCAGGCTCCGCGTCGCCGAGAAGCTCCTGCCGTGATCGCCTCGCAGGCGGTCCGGCTTGTTTCGGCGTCCCCATCGCGACCTCGGGTCCGTGCGGCGGGCGCACAGCGTGCGCGCAGGGTCGAGCGGCAGGCCGTGCGCACGCGCCGGGTGGCCCGACGCGCCATCGCCGCGTCGTCGTGGGACCTTCGCATCTTCGGCCTTGCCATCGCCGCGATCGCGCTGTGCTTCGGATTGGCGCTCATCTACGTCTCGCAGACGACCGCGCTATCGGTCGCGGGCTACGACGTCCAGAAGCTGGCCGCGCAGCGTGACGAGCTGCGCCGACAGAACTCCCTGCTCGAGGTCCAGGGCGCGCGGCTCGACTCGCCGGCGCGCATCGCGGCAGACGCCCAGCGCCTCGGCATGGTCCACGCGCGGTACGTCCCGGTGATCCCCGCACAGTCACTCGCCGCCAAGCCCTAGCGACCCCACGCGCGCGACGGAGGAAGGGTGCAGACGGTTCGACCCGGGCGTCTCCGCCTGCTGTTCGCGCTGTTCGCCGTCGCGTCGCTCGTCCTTGCCGGACGGCTCGCGTATTGGCAGACGTTCGGACGCGCCGAGCTGCTCGCGCGCGCGACAGACCAGATCCGCAGCGACCTCGTCGTCGCCGCCCATCGCGGGGTGATCCGCGACCGCAACGGGGCGATCCTCGCGACCACGGTGGAGCTGCGCTCGCTGTACGCGCTGCCGTCGCGCATCCCGGACCACGCGCGGGCTGCGCACGACCTGGGAGTCCTGCTGGGCCGCGATCCCGCACCGATCCGCGCGGCGCTGGATTCGGGGGCCGAGTGGCTCTACGTGCAGCGCTGGCTGCCCGAGGAGACCGCGACCGCCATCGCCGGGCTCCAGATCCCGGGCCTCGGCTTCCTGAACGAGCCGAAGCGGCTCTATCCGAACGACGCCATCGGCGCCGCGGCGCTCGGCTTCGTGAACGACAACGGCGATGGCGTGACCGGCGTGGAGGGCTATTACGACGCGTCGCTGCGCGGCACCGATGGCCGGCTCGTCGTGGAGCGCGATCCGTCGGATCGCGACCTCGCCGTCGGCTTGCGCCAGGCCGTCGCACCGCGTGACGGGGCCGACCTCACGCTGACGATCGACCTCGTGGCGCAGACCGCCGCGGAGCGGGAGCTTGCCGCGGCGATGCGAAAGGAGCACGCCGCAAGTGGATCGATCGTGGTGATCGATCCGGCGGACGGCAGCATCCGGGCCCTCGCGTCGGCGCCGACCTACGACCCGTCGGCCGTCCGTCTCGCGGATCCCGAGGCGCTCCGGGATCGCGCGATCGCGTGGCCGTACGAGCCCGGATCGACGATGAAGGCGGTCACCATCGCGGCGGCGCTCAACGAGCATCTCGTCCAACCGAACGATGCCTACAACGACGTCGGCTACACGATCGTGGGCGGGCGCCGCCTGAACAACGCCCTCGGGAAGGCGTATGGGCCGACGACGGTGAGCCAGATCCTCGAACGGTCGCTCAATGCGGGCGCGGCGTGGGTCGGGCAGAAGCTCGGCGCGCAGCGGCTCGCCGGCTACTTCGAGCGCTTCGGCTTCGGCAAGCCGACCGGCGTCGATCTCGCCGGCGAGGTGAGCGGCACCGTACGCCCGCTCGCCGAGTGGTACCCCGTCGACGTCGGCACGGCGTCGTTCGGTCAAGGCGTGAGCGTGTCTCCGCTGCAGCTCGCGATGGCCTACGCGGCCCTCGCGAACGGCGGAACGCTCTATCGGCCCTACGTGGTGGCGAGCCGGCGCGATGCGGATGGGGAGCACCGCACCGCGCCGGTCACCGTCAGCCATGTCGTGACGCCGGACACGGCTGCGACCATCCGCGGGATCCTTCTCTCCACGGTCGACATCGGGATCGCGCACAACGCCGCGATTTCGGGATTCAGCGTCGCGGGAAAGACCGGCACGGCGCAGATCGCGAGCCCCGGTGGCAACTACGTCGACGACCAGTACGTGAGCTCGTTCGCCGGATTCTTCCCGGCCGACGATCCGAAGTACGTCGTGCTCGTCGTGATCGAGAAGCCCGATTCGCGCTTGCTTGGCACCCTGACCGCCACGGACGCGTTCAAGGGTGTGGCGCAGGACATCCTTCGGTACGCGCGGATCCAGCCGGACCGCCGGCCCTAGCATCGACGGCGTTGTTCACGCTCGAGCGACTGCTTGCCGCGAGCGGCGGCAGGGTCGTGCGCGGCAGCCCGGACCCGGCCCTGCGATTCACCGGAGGCGCGTTCGACTCTCGTTTGATCGAGGGCGGCGAGGTCTTCTTCGCGCTGCACGATCAGCGCGATGGGCATGACTTCGTTGCCGACGCCCTGCGGCGCGGGGCGCGGGCGGCGGTCGTCGAGCGGATCGCGCCGGACCTTCCCCCTGAGGCGCTCCTCATCCAGGTGGCGAACGGGCTCCACGCGCTCCGCGGCGTCGCCGAGTCGATCCGCGACGATCAGCCGATCCCGGCCGTCGCGATCACCGGCAGCGTGGGCAAGACCACCACGAAGGAGGCGACCGCCGCCGCCCTGGGCGCCCGCTATCGGGTCCTGCGCACGCTCGCGTCGCACAACAACGAGATCGGCGTGCCACTCACGTTCCTCCGGCAGGAGCCGACCCACGAGGTCGCGGTGATCGAGCTGGGCTTTTACGTGCCGGGCGAGATCGCCGACCTGTCGAGGCTCGTGCGTCAGCGCATCGGCATCGTCACGACGATCCCTGAGATCCCGGTGCACTTCGCCCGGACGCCGGACGTCGACGCGATCGTCCGAGGCAAGGCCGAGCTCGTTGAGGCGCTGCCCGCGGACGGCGTCGCGCTCCTCAATGCCGACGATCCACGCGTGCGCGGCATGGCCTCGCGCACGTCCGCGCGCGTCATGCTCTACGGCGAGTCCGCCGATGCGACGGTGCGCGCGATGAACGTGCGCGATCTGGGCCTCGGCGGGATCCGGTTCACGGTCGAGGCCGCGGGGCGGCGTGCCGAGGCCCACTTGCCGCTGCCCGGGAGGCATCTCTTGGTGTCGGCGCTCGCGGCCCTCGGGGCGGCGGTCGCGCTCGACGTGCCGCTCGACGAGGCCGCGGTCGGGCTCGAGACGCTCGAGCGCCCGGCGCACCGGATGAGCGTGCGGCGCGCCGCCGACCTTGTGGTGATCGACGACAGCTACAACTCGAGCCCCGCGGCTGTCCACGCGGCCCTCGCGGTGCTGCGCGAGGTCTCCGGACGGCGGATCGCGGTGCTGGGCGACATGCTCGAGCTCGGCAGTCACTCGATCGGCGCGCACGAGGCGGTCGGCGCGGACGTGGCGAAGAGCGCCGATGCGCTCGTCGCCGTCGGCGAGCTCGCCGCGACGATCGCGGCGTCAGCCGAGCGCAACGGCCTCCGCGACGTGCATCGCGCGGCCGACGGCGGCGAGGCGCTGGTGCGGCTGCGCCAGCTGCTCCAGCCGGGCGACACCGTGCTCGTGAAAGGGTCACGCGCCCTCGCGCTTGACAAGCTCGCTGACGAGCTCGTCCGGTCGGAGGCCCGCACCTAGATGGCGATCCTCGCACTCGGCGTGCTGCTCGCGTCGTTCCTCATCGGGCTGCTGTTCGGCGGACCCTACATCGGCCTGCTCCGCCGTCTTCGCATCGGTCAGAACATCCGACCGGAGGGCCCGGCGAC
>DASYVN010000054.1:0-2346 GCA_035937095.1 Candidatus Limnocylindria bacterium | reverse complement strand
CTTCGCTCTCCGGCGAAGGAGCTAGGGCGCGACGACGACGGTCGCCTTGAACAGCAGCGCGATCATGATGCAGGCCTGACCGCTCGGACAGATGACGGTACCGGTCGCCGTGAGCGTCGACGTCCCTGGCAAGACCGCGGTCCAGACCGCTTGCGTCCCGCGGACGAGTAGGTAGTTCTGCGCGCTGCGCACGAGCACCACACCGTCCGGCGGATCCAGCCGCCAGTCGTAGTTGGAGCCGAGGGCGATCTGGATCGTGTCGCCGACGCGCGCGTGCACGGTCCCGCGGTCGTTCGCTGTGGTGACGAGCACCGCGCCAGCGATAGGCGGGATCGGTGTGGGCGACGTCGGCGCGGGCAGGCCCGCGCCCCCGCAGGCGCCAGCCACGGCGAGGACGATCGCGAGGGCAGCGAGCCTCATGACCGAAGAACGGTGGCGATGCCCGTCCGGTTCCCTAGCTCGATGTCACGTCGCGGGCGCGGAACCGCCAGAGCGCCAGTGCGATGAAGACGAGCGTGTAGGCGAGCAGCACGACCGCGGCTTGACCCGCATCGGGCAGGGCGGCGGCATCCCCGGGTCCGCCGCCGCTCGGCGATCCCGACAGGCGCTGGATCGCGCTCGCGTTGCGTGACAGGCCGTAGTTCGCGACCGTCGCGTAGTCCTTGTTGAACGCCACGAGGAGCGACATGACGATGCCCTCGGCGAAGTACACGACCAGGCCGATGGCGATGCCCGCGCCGCCCGACTTGGACCACACCGCGATCAACGCGGCGAGCGCGATGTAGGGCAGGAAGGTGAAAACGTCGCGTCCGATCTGCACGGCGAGATCCGTCGCGAAGCCGGCGGGCAGCGACCGATCCAGCGAGGCGATCGACGATACGATCTCGCTGCTCGCGAGCCCCGCGAGCGCGCCGAGGACGGTGAGTACCGTGGCGTACAGGACGAGCGCGATGTATTTCGCGGCGAGGAACCGCTCGCGTCCCGCGCCGAGCGCCAGGATCACCCGAAGCGTCCCCCAGTTGAACTCGTTGCCGAAGACGCTCGCCGTCAGCACGATGAGGAGGACGCTCCCCAAGCCGCTGACGACGCCGAGCCCGAAGCTCATCACCTGGGATGGCCGGAGGGTCTGCAGCTCCTCGCGGAGCTGTGCCTCGGTCTGCGGGGGTCCGTTCGTCGAGGACGACGTGCCGTTCTGGAGCGCCTGGATCTGCGCCTGGACGCTCGCATAGATGATGAAGTACAGGACGAACGCCAGGACCACCACCGCCAGGAGGAGGATCCACGGCATCCAGCGGCGCCGGAGACGGAAGAGCTCGCTATGAAGCAGCGGGAGCACCGGTGTCTCCGTCTGCGGTGATGTCCAGGAATACGTCCTCGAGCGAGCTCTTGTGCGGCACGATCGCGCTCGCATAGATGCCCGCAGCCGCGAGCGCGCGGTTGACGTCCGTGCCGCGCGTGGGTTCCGCGGTGACTCGCACGCCGGTCGCGGTCTCCTGCACCTCGGCGATGCCGGGCACCCCGCGGAGCGTGGCGGCGGCCCGCGCCGGGTCGCTCACCGTGATCTCGATCGTCCCCGCGCCGTCGGTGACCTCGGCGATGGTGCCGCTCGCGATGAGCTTGCCCTTGTTGATCACGAGCACGCGATCGCAGATCTGCTCGACCTCGTACAGCAGGTGGCTCGCGAGCAGGACACCGTGCTCCTCCTTCGCGAGCTCGCGCACGAGCTCGCGGATCTCGCGCTGTCCCGCGGGATCGAGGCCGTTCGCGGGCTCGTCGAGGATCACGAGCGGCGGATCGCTGAGCAACGTGGACGCGATGCCGAGGCGCTGCTTCATGCCCAGCGAGTACGTGCGGTACTTCGACCGCGCTCGCGCCGTCAGCCCGACGCGCTCGAGGAGCGGGTCGATGCGCCCTCGCGCCGCGCCACCGCGAATGATCGCGAGCGCGGTGAGATTGTCGCGGCCGGACAGGTACGGGTAGAACGCCGGCGTCTCGACGATCGCGCCCGATCCAGCAAGGGCGTTCTCGCGGTCGCGCCACACGTCGCGGCCCATCACCTCCGCGGTGCCCGCGGTCGGCCGGACGAGCCCGAGGATCATGCCGATGGTCGTGCTCTTCCCGGCGCCATTCGGGCCGAGAAGTCCCACGACCTCACCGCGCTTCACCTCGAGGTCGAGCTGATCGACCGCGGTGAGGGAACCGAAACGCTTGACCAGGCCGCGCGTGCGAAGGACGACGTCGCTCACCGATGGAGCCTAGTCGGGTGCGTCGGGTGCGCTACTTCTCCGGAAGGCGAAGCAGCTTCGCTTACGGCTTCTTCCAGCCCGGCGGCATGAGGATCGGGCC
>DASYVN010000053.1:0-2288 GCA_035937095.1 Candidatus Limnocylindria bacterium | reverse complement strand
CCACGGACGGTTCCACCGGTTGTGGCACGCGGCCGCCACGGACGATCGCCCCGAGCGCATCGACTGTCCGGGCGACTGGCGGATCGCCTGCCGCCAGGTGTGCGCCGTCGACTTCGCCTACGAGCCGGCGCGACTACGCGCCTGAATGCAGTCACGCCATGCGTTCGATCCATTGCGCCCGCCACGCTGGCGCGGGGAGCGGCTGGCAGAAGTAGTCGGTCTGCCTGACGACTCTGCCATCTACCAGTATCTGGCTATGGAGTATGCCGAGAGGGAAGAGCTGCGGGATGCGTGGGAGCGCTGCAAGTACCAATAGCGACGGGTCCGGTCGTCCGCTTGACTTACTCCGACGCTAACTCCAAATCGACCTCTTTGAGCCGACAGAGCATCACTGACGAAGCTAGATCGGCGATGTGGAGCTGCTAGCTGCCGACGAAAATCCGCATCCGTTTCGAGGGTTTCGACGCCCCTTAAACGCCGGCACGGTCGGCACGATGATCTCGGAGCGGTAGAGGGAGCTCCGCGGCTCGGCCTCGAGGATCCGGAGAACGCCGGCCGCGATGCCCCGGGCGCACGTCCGATGGGAAGGGTACCTCTCCCTAACGTTCGCCGGACGGCTACACGTCAGTTCACGCTGTCGGCGAATTGCTGGAGCGGCCCCGCGTCGATTCTCCCCGCCGAAAAGCGCTCGGGCGGGATGCGTAGGAAGGCGGTTACGACCGCCGGGTCGAACTGCCGTCCGCCGCAGCGCTCGATCTCGCTGCGCGCATCCGCGAAGCTGATCGCTTTCCGGTACGGGCGATTGGAGGTCATCGCGTCGAGAGCATCGGCCACAGCGAAGATCCGAGCTCCGACCGGGATGTCATCGCCGGCGAGGCCATCGGGATAGCCGCTCCCGTCATAGTGCTCGTGGTGGTGGCGAACGATCTCGGTCGCGCCCTTGAGGAACGGGATTCCAGCGAGAATCCGTGCGCCGTACGCCGGGTGTTGCTTCATCGTCGCCCACTCCGCCTCGCCGAGTTCTCCGGCCTTCTGAAGGATTTCGTCGGGCATGCCGATCTTCCCGAGGTCGTGAAGTAGCGCGCCGCGACGCAGCGTAGGCAGATCCCCTTTCGGAGTGCGCACTTCGCGGGCGATGAGTTCCATGTACCGGGCGACACGCTGCGCGTGCCCCTCGAGCTCCCGATCGCGGACATCGAGCGCGACGGAGAGTGCCTGGAGCGTCCCGTCGTATGCGATTTCGCTCTCGCCCAGGGCCGCCTCGAGCGCCCGGGCTTGCGCCCCCATCTGGTCGGAGCTGCGGCCGTACATGCGCTTGAGCAGCAGCCACAACAGCGCTGCTTCCGCCGTCATGATGGCGGCCGTCGTCACTTGCACGTCGCGCACACGCCCCTCGAAGGGCTGACCTCCCGCGCCTGTCCAGATGACCGAGTACACAACGCCCACGCCGACAGCCAGCGCGATCGCCACGAACGCCGTGACGATCGCGACCGCGACGCGGCCGGCACGCCCCGAACGCGGAGGCACCGAACGCTGGCCTTCTCCGATCCGTGCCACGGTTGAGATGATAGCCAGGGTATGTAGCTAGCCAGCGCCTCGCTCCGGGCAGTACTGGGTAACCCTCGGCGGGCTTCAAACGGACGTTCGCGAGTCCACACGCCACGCGTGCCGTTCACCCAACCGTACGGTTCCGCGCCATTTCGGAGGCCCCTATCTGCTCTCCCCCGTCGCGCTCGACGGGGTCATCTCCGCGATACGACGGACGGATCCTCGCGATCGGCGCGCAGACCACGCTCGGCGCGGCGCCGTCCGACAGCGCGTTCCAACACCTCATGATCGATCTCGCGATCAACGGCTTCGTCGTCCTGGCGCTCTCCGTTGCCCTCTTCCTTTTTGGTCGGCATCAGCCGGCTAGAACCGCGGCCCAGCAGGAGTCCGACCGCTGGGGTTGACGGCCCGCGACGCACGAACGTCAGTCGCGCGTTGCACGATTAGCGCTCGAGCGGAGGACCTAGCGGGCTGTGCCACCGATGGTGCGCGAGTCCTCTGGGTTCGAATCCCATCCGGGCTACAAGGCCTGTCATGATGCGACTCTTCGTATCGCGGGTCGCTCGATTACTGCCGAGCGGCGTCCTAGAACAGCTCGCGGAGGATCCGCTGGCCGTCCTCGCCATGGACGAAGTCGCGGAAGGCGCTCGCGCCCGGCCGGAGGAGCGACGAGTTCGCCCGGAGGATGAGCGAGATCGGCCGGCGGTACGGGTACGTCCCGCTCGCGACGTTCGCCTTCG
>DASYVN010000052.1:0-2204 GCA_035937095.1 Candidatus Limnocylindria bacterium | reverse complement strand
ATGGCGCGCATCCCCATCGATCCCGAGATCGCGCGGCTCGCCGACAGCGGTGGCATCGAGCACTACGCGTCACCCGAGTTCGAGGAGCTTATGGCGAACTTCCTGTCGGTCGCCCCGAAGGCGGCGGCGCCGGTCGGCGCGCAGAGCCACTAGACCGCGGCCGACGGTGCGCCGTATCCGCATCGTCCTCCCGGCGATCGCCGCGGTCGTCACGCTGTTCGTCGCGGTCTTCGCCGCATCGACGGACTGGCCGGCACGTGCGTACAGAAGCGGTGACTTCTTCGGCTTCTGGGCCGCGTCGCGGGCGGTCATCGAGGGCGCGAGCCCGTACGACCCGGTCTGGTTCGCCGACCTGGCGCGTCGCAGCGGTGCTGTGTTCTCGTCCTATCGCTCGGTGTATCCGCCGTGGACCGCGTTCGCCCTCCTCCCGTTCGGCCTCCTTCCGTTCGCTCTCGCCTCCCCGGCCTGGCTCATCGGCCAGCTCGCCGTGGTCGGCGCGGCGGTGCTCCTCCTCGCCCAGCGCATGAGCGCACGCGAGCGGCCGGTATTCGCTACGGTCGTCGCCTTCTCCCAGCCGCTCTGGCTGCTCGTCGTGGGGGGGAACATCTCCGGCTTCCTCGCCGGCGCCGTCGGCGGCTCGTTCCTGGCCGCCGCGGCCGGCCGGCCCCGCCTTGCCGGCGCGTGCTTCGGCCTGGTCGCGCTGAAGCCGCACCCGTTTCTCCTCGTGGGCCTCGCCGCGGCGCTCGCCGCGACGGCCCGGGAGAGGCGCGGGTTCGCCGTGGGCGCGCTGGCGACCGCCGGCCCGCTGATCGGGGCCGCGCTCGCGCTCCGTCCGGCGTGGCTGGGCGAGTGGCTCGGATCGGCGAGCGCGCTGCAGGCGACCACCGGGAGCAACGCGACGCTCTGGACCGTCGGCCGGATCGTTGGTGCGGAGCGATCGCCGCTCGCTGCCGCCGCGGTGATCGTCGCGATCACGGCCTGGGCGCTCTGGCACCGTGCCGTCCGCCCATCGCTTCCGCTTGCGATCGCCGGAGCGGTATCCGTCTCGCTCGCTGTCGCTCCGCACGGATGGAGCTACGACCAGCTCGTCCTCCTCGTTCCGCTCGGTATCATCTTCGAGGCGCTCCCCGCGCGCCCGCAGCCGGAGCGCAGCCGCCGCGTTGTGCTGGTCACGCTCCTCGCGGTCACGGTCCCGTGGGCGCTGTACGCGCTCGCGTTCCAGCGCGGCGGCGAGGAGTTCTCGGTTGTCACGCCGCTCCTCGTCTTCGCGGCCGTCGTGGTCCTTCATCGCGAACGCGTCGCGCCGAAGGTACCGCAGCCCGCGTAGGCCCCACACTGGCGGCGATGCCCGCCGCAATCCGCGCGGATCTTGGCTAGGCGGCCGGGGTCATCGTCGGGATCACGTTCCTCGTCGCGAGCGGCGCGCTCGCTCTGCATGATCAGGAGGTCCGGACGCGGGACTTCGCAGGCATCTGGACCGGCGCGCGGGCCATGCTCGATGGACACGATCTCTACGACCCGGCGACCTGGCGCGCGGTCGCGGCGACGTACGGCACCCAGCTGCCCGACACCGACGTGTACGGCTACCCGCGGTGGATCGCGCTGGCGCTCGTGCCGCTCGCGCTCCTGCCGGTCGACGTCGCCGCGACCGTCTGGCTCTGAGCCGGCCTCGCCGCGCTACGTCGTACAGACGGCGCATCGTGGCCGGGATGCCGAGGTACGCGGTATTCGTCAAGAGCACGAGCTCCGGACAGTCGCGGGCATGTCGCCGGTGCCGTCGGTGCTGCCGTCGTCGCAGACGACGATCTCGAACGATGTCGCGATACGAGCGGCGACGTCGCGATGTCCCTTCACCACGCCGCCGATGGTCGAAATCTCGTTGTACGCGGCGATGACGACGGAAAGGACCGGCATTCGGCGACACTACAGGACGAATTTGGGCACGACCGCTCCGCAGCTACGCCGTGTCAACCGGTGTGGCTGGCGGAGCCGACCGCAGGCCGATCGCGATCGTCGCGCCGACGGCGATGGCGGTGCCGATGAGCGCGGTCGGCGCCACCGTGTCTGGGTCGAGGGCCTGGAGATCGATCAGCATCCATGCGGCGAACGCGGCGAGGCGCGCCAAGACGGGAGCGCTGCCGAGACCCATCCACACGACGACCGGCAGGACGAGGATCGCGTACGGGTAGAAGACGAAGGCCGAC
>DASYVN010000051.1:0-14176 GCA_035937095.1 Candidatus Limnocylindria bacterium | reverse complement strand
CATGAGGGCCAGCTTGTAGTCGAAGTGGATGTCCGCGACGACCGGGAGGATGCTCCGCCGGACCAGCTCCTTCAGCGCTTCGCCCCCGCGGCGGTCCGGGACGGCGACGCGCACGATCTCGCAGCCGGCCTCTTGGAGCCGATCGATCTGACGGATCGTCGCCTCGATGTCGTGCGTGAGGGTCGTGCACATGGACTGGACCGCGATCGGAGCGCCGTCGCCGATCGGGACGCCGCCGACCCAGACCCGCTTGCTCGCCCGGCGCACGCGCGGGCCGACACGATCCTCGGGGAGGTTCAGATCGACGCTCATTGGGGACTGCATCACGTACTAAGGGTAGTCGCCCTAGCGTTATCCGAGCATGCCAAAACGGTCTGCAACGGCGCTCCGCGCCTGCCTCGTCGCCATCTGCGTGCTCACGCGGCTGGCATTCGTCGCGACCCCCGCGACGACCGCCTACGGCGGCCTCCGGCTCCCCTATCCACCTGGCCGCGCGTACGTCGTCACCCAGACGCCGGGCGCCTTCCAGAATTGCGCGCGCGGTGGCAGCCACTGCATCGGCAATGACATCTGGGCTTACGACTTCGGCCTCCACATCGGCGACCAGATCGCCGCCGCGCACGCGGGTACGGTCATCCGCTACGTCGCGGGCTTCGGCATCGGATCGTGCGACCCGGCGTTCCGGAATGACGCGAACTACATCGTGCTCGATCACGGCGACGGCTACTCCTCCATCTACTGGCACATCAGCTACGGGTCCGCGTCGGTGGCACCCGGCCAGGTCGTCGCCCAGGGCCACCCCATCGCCGACGCGGGCGCCGCGGGCATCGTGTGCGGCTCTCCAGGCGACCACCTCCACTTCGCGGTCGAGCCGACACCGGCGAGCGGCGTCTCGGTGACGACCTCGGTGCAGATCCGCTTCGACGAAGTCGGCGAGCCCGCGGCCGGGACCGCGCCGGTCTCGGCGAACCGCCCGCGCTTCTCGGCGACGTACGTCGGCGGCAGCGAGTGGGTCGTCCTCGGCAACAGCGAGCGCCACGCGACGACGGGTCTCTGGCGCAACACCGGATGGGACTCGTGGCCGCAAGCGAGCTCGCGGCTCGGCACCTTCGGTCCCGAGCCGCCCCAGGATCGCGCGAGCGTGCTCACCGCCACGAACCGCGTCGGCCAGAGCCAGACGCTCGTCGCCCCGGGTGAGGTCGCGAGCTACCCGTTCGAGCTCGTCGGGCCGCCGACGCCCGGCATCTACCGCCTGTACCTCCGTCCCGTGATCGACGGGATCACGTGGATGGAGGACCAGGGCGTGTTCTGGCTGGTGGATCGCCGGTGAGACGGGTCATGCCGATCGCCGCGTTCATCGCTGGCGTGATCGCGATCTCCGCCCTGGGTGCGACCGCCCTCGCGGCGACGCGCGGCCTTGTCGGACCCTCCATCGCGTACGTGAGCTCGACGCTCGGCTACTCGGTCCAGCTGCCCGGCGGCTGGCGCCGCTCCACGGTGCTATCTGCAATGGTGAAGAACGGCAACCTGAAGGTCGGCCACGAGGTCTTCACGATCCGCTCGGTCGCGGACGAGGCCGGCGTGTTGAACGATCCGGGCCCGGGCGCGGCGTGGTCGTACGTCGCCGTCGTCGAGGAATGGCGCGACCCGGCGGGCTGGAGCGCGATGGCCTGGGCCACCGATCCGCTGCTCGCGGGCTGGGCCCAGGGCCAGGTCGTCGAGAGCACGACGTTCGACAGCCACGTAGCTGCCAAGGTCACGAACGGTCCGCGCTTCTCGGTCGCCTATTACGTCCAGGACGCCGGGCGGTTGTTCGTCGTCGGCTACAAGATCGACGCGCCACAGTGGAAGCCGTTGGCCGCGACCGAGTCGGACCTGCGCGCGATCGTCGCCTCCTTCCACATCTCGCCGCCCTAGCGGCCCAGTGCGCGCTCCAGGGTCGTCCGGTGCTCGTCGAGGTAGGCCGCGTCGTGGGCCATCTTCGCCGGCACGTCCATCGACACCAGCTTGATGAAACCAGGATCTCCTGCGCGCGCTTGCTCCTCGACGAATCGCGCGATGAACAGGATCCGCAGGCCCATCATCGGGATCACCGCAGCGCGGTCGTCGACGCCATACGCGTCGCAGAAGAGACCGAGGCGTCGGGCTCGCTCGGCGAGATCGAATAAGCGCTCTCCGGCGAAGAGAGGGACCCAGCAGTACGCCGCGTTCACGACGTCCCAGAGCCGACTGCCCGGACCGGCGAGATCCCAATCGAGCATCAACGCCAGGCGGCCGTCGCGGAACAGCCCGTTCCACGGCGACCAGTCGTTGTGGCAGATCAGCTCGTGGGCCGTGGGTGCCGTCAACCGCCAGCGCGCGTTCGGTGGGGGCTCGAAGCGGGCAACGGCGTCGTGGTAGCGGTGCAGGAGCCGCGCGGCTTGGAGGAGATGGTCGTCGGCGACGATCCGGTCTGGCACCGGCTCGATCGTCCCGGAGTGGGCCTCGCCGGAAATGAAGCGGAGGATCTCCCGCCCCTGGTCGTCGGTGCCGAGGACACGGGGCGCCTCGAAGCCGACGGACTCAAGGTGGCGAAGGAGCGCGTGCACGGCTGGTGTCCACGGACCGGCGCGGCGCCGGACGGTGTCTCCGACGCGAACGGCCGAGTTGAGATTCCCGCCGAGCGAAGACTCGACGTCCATCAGGCGCTCGCGCCGGTATAGCTCCGTAGTCCGAACTTCCAGAACCAGGTCGTGAACGTCCAGGCGAGGATCGTCGCCACGAGGATCGCGCCCAGCCCGAGCAGGTCGAGCTTTCCGGCCAGCGCCTGCGCCGGCACGGTCACCGCGATGCCGATGGGTGCGACCGATGAGAGCGTGAGCCGCAGCCAGCCCGGGTAGATGTCGACGGGGAACCGCGCAGCGTCGACGAATGCGCCGTAGATCACGAGCAGGTTCTCGACCCGGACGAACCAGAACGCCAGGGTCCCGAGGCAGAGCAGCAGGCAGTACACGAGCCCGAGGCCACAGGCGAGCGCGACGAGGAAGCTCAGGACCTGAGCCGGCGACAGCGCGCCGTTCAGCTGCACGAGCCCGATGACGATGACGATGATCCCGGTGAGGATCTCGAACAGGTTGCGGACCTTGAGATGCCGCATCGTCACGAGGAACTGGCTGTTCGCGGGCTTCAGCAGGATGAAATCGAGGGTCCCAAGGCGGATGTGCTCGAGGAGCCGCTCGACGCTCGGATTGACGGTCGAGTCGCCAACGCCCTGCACGATGTAATAGGTGCCGATCAACAGGAGCATCTCGGCGACGCTCCACCCGTTCATCGATGACGTGTACGTGAAGAGGATGAGCACCGCGCCGAGGCTCGTCCCGGTGACCACGAGCTGCTGTAGGACGTTGAACGCGAGATTCACCCGGTACTCGAGCTCGTACTGCGTCTCGATCGCCGCGAACAGGCCGAGCAGCCGTCCGTACCGCCGGATCACGCGCCGGCCGCCGAGTACTGGCGCACGCCGGCACGCCACACGACCTGGAACAGCGCGTACGACACGATGAGCCACCCGACCTGCCCGGCCATCCACACGAGGGACTGCTCGAGCGACGCGCCACCGCGGAGGATGTCCGTCGGCACGCCGATCCAGTAGCCGAACGGGAGGACGTAGCTGAGCGCCTGCAGGATCCCGGGCATGAGCGCGAGCGGTGCGATCTGTCCGGAGAAGATGAACGCCGCGCGGTCGAACACGGTCACCACCGCGTTCACCCGCGTGGTCCAGAACGCCGCCGTCGCGACGACCCAGCCGAGGAAGAAGCGCAGAGCCGCGCCGAGCAGCAGGCTCGGGACGAACAACACGACGTTCCACCACTGCGTCTCGAAATGCGCGTGGAACGTGATCGCGATGACCACGAGTGCCGGGATGAGCCCGAACGCCGTGAAGGCCTTCCAGGTGAGGTTCTCGACGACCGAGTAATGCAGCGGATGGAGCGGCCGAAGGAGCTTCGGCGAGAGCCGGCCCTGGGCGACCTCGAACTCGAACTCGTAGGCGTTCCAGGCCTGCGTGAAGTGCAGCACGAGCGCCATGCAGACGTAGTAGCCGGCGAAGTCCTGGACGGTGAAGCCGCCGACGGCGCCGCCGCGTGCGGCGGCCACAGCTATCCAGGCCGCGAGGAAGATGATCGGCCGGATCAGCGAGAACAGCAGGTACAGGAACATCGAGACGCGGTACTGCGAGGCCTGCTGGAACTGGCCCACGAGCAGCGTGCGGTAGGTCGCGATCACGACGCGGACTCGGTGGTGAAGACCTTGTCGATGACGTCCTCGATCGGCGGATCCTCCACCGAGATGTCCGCGAGGCGGTCGCCGAGGTCGTTCACCAGCCGGGCCGCTCGCGCCGGCGCCTCGTCGCGCGGGACGTGGAGCGTCACCCGCGCCTCGTCGCGGGAGGCGATCTCGCCGTAGCGCGCGAGGTCGTCACCGTCGGCGCCGTCGCGCAGGGTCACCCCGATGAGCTTGTATGGCGCCATCCGCGAGGCGAGCGCGGCGAGGCCACCGTCGTAGAGCAGCTTCCCGCGGTGGATGACGATGACCCGCTTGCAGAGCGCGACGACGTCGGCCATGTAATGGCTCGTGAGGAGGATCGTCGCGCCGGTGCGGCGGTTGTGCTCGGCGACGAACCTGCGGATCTTGGCCTGCATCGAGACATCGAGGCCGATGGTCGGCTCGTCGAGGAACGCGACCTTCGGCGAGTGCAAGAGGCCCGCGGCGAACTCCACCTTCATCCGTTCGCCCAGCGACAGCTGGCGCACCGGCTTGTGCACGAGCGGCTCCAGGTCGAGGAGGGCGACGAGCTCGTCGAGCGTCCGCTGGAACTGGTCTGCGGGGATCTTGTAGATCTCCTGCAGGACGCGGAACGAGTCGGCGGCGGGGATGTCCCAGACGAGCTGGCTGCGATTCCCCATGAGTAGGGTCATCTGCCGGAGGTACGCGTTCTCCCGCCGCCACGGGACGAAGCCGAGCACGCGGGCCTCGCCGCCGGTCGGATGGAGCAGCCCGGAGAGTGCCTTCAGCGTGGTCGTCTTCCCCGCCCCGTTCGGCCCAAGGAAGCCAACGACCTCGCCGGCGTCGATGGTGAACGAGATGCCCGCGACCGCCGGCACGTCCTTGTAGCGCCGCTTCACGAACGCGCGGAGGGTCGCGCCCAGGCCGGATTCGCGCTCCGACACCCGGAACGTCTTTCGCAGATCGCGGACCTCGATGATTGCGCTCACGCGCGAGCGAGCCTAGCGAACGCCGAGTGGTGCGTCGGGAGGTGCTATCCGCCGATTGCGCGGCGGATGTCGGAGATGCTCACGATGACAAGGAGGCCAAGGAGCAGCACGAACCCGACGGCGTGGATCGCGGCCTCGACCTGTGGCGAGAGCCGCCGGCGCAGCACCGCGCCGAGGAGGACGAAGAAGAGTCGTCCGCCATCGAGGCCCGGGAACGGGATGATGTTGATGACGCCGAGGTTCACCGACAGCACGCCGACGAGCTTGAGGAACGTCGGGATCCCGAACTGCGCGACCTGACCGGTCACGCGGAAGATCTCGATCGGGCCACCCACCACCGGTGCGCCGCCCGCGGGCGCCGCGCGCTGGGCGAGCAGCTGGCCGGGCAGTGCCACGATCTGGCCGACGACGTCGCCGGTGAGGCTCACCGCCGACGTGAACGCCTGCGCCGGCGGCACGGAAATCGGTGCTTGGACCTCTTCGAGCTGCACCCCGAGCGGGCCCTCGCCCGCGGGCGGATCCGCGCGGGGCGTTGCCCTGATCGGCGGCAGCTGCTGCCCATTCCGGGTCACGTCGATCGTGATCTCTTGCTGCTTCTGGGCTGCCTTGCTGGTGATCGTGACCATCGCGCGGGCGGTGTGGATCGGCGTGCCCTCGACATCGACGACGATGTCGCCGACCGCGAGACCCGCGGCGGCCGCGGGTGACCCCGGGCGCACGTCGAACACCCGCACGTCGCCGGTGGGCGCCGTGGTGCCCGTCGCGAACGCGATCGTCAGGATGATGAGCGCGAGCACGAAGTTCATGAGCACGCCTGCCGCGAGGACGATGGCCTGGGCCCACCAGGGCTTCGAGGTGAACGAGCGCGGATCCCCCGTTCCCTGCTGCCGGATGGTGAAGTCATCCTGTCCGAGGATGCGCACGAAGCCGCCAAACGGGATCCAGTTGAGCGTGTACTCCGTCTCGCCGCGCTTGACGCCGAAGAGGCGCGGCGGGAAGCCGAACGCGAACTCAAGGACCTTGAGGCCCAGGAGGCGGGCCGCGGCGAAATGCCCGAACTCGTGGACCGCGACAATGAGGGTGAACGTCGCGATGAACAGGACGAGGGTCTGCAGGTTCGTGAAGATCGGAAGGAGACCGGTCACGCTCGGGCCCCCGCCGGCTGCAGCTCGCGCCGGACCCGCTCGTCGATCCGCACGATCTCCTCCACGGCAGGAGTCTTGCCGGCGCCGGTGCCGAGCTCGGCCCCGCGGCGGAGCAGCCCTGCGATCTCGGTGAACTTGATCTCACCCGCAAGGAAGCGGGCCACCGCGACCTCATCCGCCGCCGACAATCCGACCATCGCGCCCTGATCGCCCGCGCGCGCCATCGCGAGCACGTGGGAGAAGCAGGGATACCGTTCGAGCTCGACCGCACCGAAGTGCAACTCGCGCTGGCGCGTCCAGTCGAAGGGCCTGGCCGGCGAGGGCAGGTGCTCCCAGAGCAGCGCGTACTGGATCGGCAGGCGCATGTCGGGCTCCGCGAGCTGCGCGACCACGCTGCCGTCGACGAGCTCCACCATGGCGTGAACCACGCTCTCCGGATGCAGCACGACCTCGATGCGGTCGTAGTCGAGGCCATACAGCCAGTGCGTCTCGACGACCTCGTACGCCTTGTTCGTGAGCGTCGCCGAATCGATCGTGACCTTCGGACCCATTCGCCACGTCGGGTGACGGAGCGCCTCGTCCGCCGTGATCGACGCGAACGTGCCGAGGGCCCGCTCGCGGAACGGGCCGCCGGACGCGGTGATCGCGACGCGCCGCACCCGCATCAGGTCGACGCCGTTCAGGCACTGCCACAGCGCACAGTGCTCGCTGTCCACCGGCCGGAGCCGCTTCCCCGCCCCGCCGCTCGCGGCGCGGACGAGGTGGCCGCCGACGACGAGCACTTCCTTGTTCGCGAGCGCCACGTCCTTGCCGGCGGCGAGCGCGGCCAGCGTCGGCCTCAGTCCCGCGATGCCCGGCGTGGCGACGAGCACCAGATCGACGTCGTCCGCGGTGGCGAGCGCCGTCAGATCGTCATCACCGACGGCGACGCGCTTCACGTTCAGCGTCGCGGCGAGCGCGGTGAGCGCGTCGCGCTGTGACCGGGCCGCGAGGGCCGTGACGGTGAGCCGGTCCGGGTGCGCGGCGATGACCTCGAGGGCCTGCTGGCCGATCGAGCCCGTCGCGCCAAGAATGGCGACGCGCGTTGGTCCCTTCACCGACCCATCATCCCA
Source organism: Candidatus Limnocylindria bacterium (assembly GCA_035937095.1). Taxonomy (GTDB): domain Bacteria; phylum Chloroflexota; class Limnocylindria; order P2-11E; family P2-11E; genus UBA4735. The sequence continues at coordinate 6,667 of DASYVN010000051.1, read as the reverse complement.
GAGTCGCCACGAGCCCTATCGCAGCGACGAGGGGCGCGACCGCGAGCAGCGAATCGATCCGATCCAGCATCCCGCCATGCCCGGGAAAGAGTGTCCCTGAATCCTTCACCGCCGCGCGGCGCTTCACCCAGCTCTCGAGCAGGTCACCGGCGAACGCGAGGGGGCCGATCGTCACCGCGAAGACCGCCGCACCCGGCCGTCCGAGCCCGAACAGCGCGGCGATGCCGAGGACCGCGACCGCGGCGGCGGCGAAGCCACCGAACGTGCCTTCCCAGGTCTTGCCCGGGCTGATGCGCGGCGCGATCTTGCGCCGTCCGGCGAGCGAGCCGACGACATACGCGCCGACGTCCGCGGCCCACGTCGCGCCGACGGCGATCAGGAGCCAGACCGGGAGCCCTCTCGCCGCAGGGTCTGCGGCGCCAGCGTCACCGAGGGCCCGCAGGTAGGTCAGCGCGGCGAGGCCGATGAGGAGAACGATGAGCTCGAGGACCGCGGCGACGCCGGCACGGCGGAGGGCCCAGAGCTCGGCAAGCGCGATCACGCCGGCCAGCCCGACAAGCACGGTGAAGACGAGCGGCGGAGCGAACGCCGCGGCAAGCACGACCGCGGCGTAGCTGAGCCCGGTGACCGTGCGGCGCGGGAGATCGTTCAGCGGCCGTACCGCCGCTCGCGCCGCGCGTACGAGGCGAGCGCGGCATCGAGGTGCTCGACCGCGAAGTCCGGCCACAGGACGTCGGTCGCCCACATCTCGGCGTACGCGACCTCCCAGAGCAGGAAGTTCGAGACCCGCAGCTCGCCGCCCGTGCGAATGAGCAGGTCCGGATCCGGATGCTCGGGCGCGTACAGCCGGGCAGCGATGGCCTGCTCGTCGATCTTGTCCGCCGGCACGCCCTCGGCGACGAGCCGCTTCACGGCGTCGACGATCTCCGCGCGGCCGCCGTAGTTGAACGCGATGGTCATGGTGCCGTTCTTCCCGGCATCGGTCGCGCGCGCGGCCTCGTCCATCGCGCCGCGCACACCGTCGGAGAGCTCCTGCAGGCGGCCGATGATGCGCAGGCGCACACCGTCCTTCACGAGGGTCGGCGTCTCACGTCGGATGGTCTCCTCGAGCAGCCGCATGAGCCCGCCGACCTCGTCGGGGTCGCGGTTCCAGTTCTCGGTGGAGAAGCTGTAGAGGGTGACGTACTCGACGCCGCGATCGCGCGCCGCGCGCACGGTGCGGCGGATCGTCTCGACGCCCTGGCGATGCCCGGCGATGACCGGGAGGTGGCGGTTACGCGCCCAGCGTCGATTGCCGTCCATGACGATCGCGATGTGCCGCGGGACGGCGTTGTTGGAGGTCACTGGCTAGACCGCCAGGATCTCCTTCTCTTTGGCGTGGCCGACCTCATCGGCCGCTTGGATGTAGAGATCCGTCAGCTTCTGGAGCTGGGTCTCGAGCCGCTTCTCGTCGTCGGCGGAGATGCCGGCACCCTTCGACTTGGTGCGCAGCTCATCCTGCGCGTGGCGGCGGAGCGTCCGGATCTCGACGCGACCCTCTTCGACCTTCTTGTGTAGCTGCTTCACGAGGTCCTTGCGGCGCTCCTCGGTGAGGGCCGGGATCTGGAGCCGGATGAGCGCGCCGTCGTTGTTCGGCGTCAGGCCGAGGTCGCTGCCGATGATCGCCTTCTCGATCCCCTTGATCAGACTCTTGTCCCACGGCTGGATGACGATGAGCCGCGGCTCGGGAGCGCTGATCGCGGCGAGCGAGATGAGCGGCGTCGGCGTGCCGTATGCGTCGACCTCGAGCGACTCGACGAGCGACGGGGTCGCGCGGCCGGTGCGCACCGACTGCACGTCCTTTCGGACGGCCTCGATGGCCTTCTTCATCCGGGCCTCGGTCTGGCTGAGGACCTCTTCGAGGGCCACCGTTATCCCGCGTGCACGAGCGTGCCGACCTGCTCGCCGAGGACGGCCCGCAGCATCGCGTCCTTCTGGCTCACGTCGAACACGATGGTCGGCATCTTCCGATCCTCCGCGAGCGCGGCGGCCGTGGCGTCCATGATGCCGAGCCGCTTCTCGAGGAGCTCGCGATACCCGAGGTCGTCGTACTTCCGCGCGGTCTTGTCCTTCCGCGGGTCGCTCGAATAGACGCCATCCACCTTGTTCTTCCCCATGAGGATCACGTCGGCGTCGATCTCCGCTGAGCGGAGCGCGGCTGCTGTGTCGCTCGTGAAGAACGGGTTGCCCGTGCCGGCCGCGAAGATGACGACGCGGCCCTTCTTCAGGTGGCTGATCGCCTTGAGCCGGATGTACGGCTCGGCGACCTCGTTGATGGTGAGCGCCGTTTGCACGCGCGCCTCGAGGCCCGCGGCCTCGAGCTGCGAGCGCAGCGCGAGCGCGTTGATCACCATGGCGAGCATGCCCATGTAGTCAGCCGTCGCGCGATCGATCCCGTGCTCCGCGGCATCCGCGCCGCGCAGCCAGTTGCCGCCGCCGAGTACGACCGCGACCTGCACCCCGAGCGCTTGGACCTTGCGGATCTCCTCGGCGAGGTACGCCGTGTACTGCGGCGAGATGCCGAACTGACGATCGCCGAGCAGCGCCTCACCCGAGAGCTTCAGCAGGACGCGGTGGTACTTCGGGGTGGCGGTCACGCGGCCTCGCCGAGCTCGAAGCGCGCGATCCGGCGGATCTTGATGTTCTCGCCGGTCGCGGCCGCGAGCTGCGTCACGAGGTCGCCGATGGTCTTCCCCTGATCCTTGATGTACGGCTGGTGCATCAGCACCGCCGCCGCCTTGGCGGTCTTCTCGTCCCCGTGCTCCTCAAGGAGCGCTTTGATCTCGTCGTCCTTCAGGAGCTCCCAGCTCACGTGCTTCGGCCTCATCGCCGCGACCTGCATCGCGATCGCCCTCGCGAGCGCGCGGAACTCCGGGTTGCGCGCGACGAAGTCGGTCTCGCTCGACAGCTCGACGAGCGCACCGATGCGGCCACCGCTGTGGATGTAGGCCTCGACGACGCCTTCCCGCGTCTCGCGATCGCCGCGCTTCGCAGCGGACGCGAGACCCTTCTCCTTGAGGATCGTCTTCGCCTTCTCGAAGTCGCCCTTCGCGGCCTCGAGGGCCTTCTTGCTGTCCATCACGCCCGCGCCGGTCTCCGACCGAAGGCGCTGGACGTCGGTTGCCGATGCCATCTGCTACTTCTCCTCTGTGGTCCCTGCTGCGTCCGCCACCGGAGCGGCGAGCGCTTCGTCACCGTCCGGCGCGGCCTCACCGGCCTCGGCGGCCGGCTCCTCCTCGTACCCGCCGATCGGGTACTCGTCCTCTTCGGGCTCGTACACCCGCGGGGTGCGCTTCGCGCGCGGCATGCCGACCTCGGCGTACCCGCCCGGGGCCGTCGCCGGCGCGTAGCCCATGTCTTCCGGGCTCGCTTCCTTCGACGACGCATCGAGTTGCGTGCGGCCCTCGATGATCGCGTCCGCCATCTTCTGGCAGATGAGCTTCACCGCGCGGATCGCGTCGTCGTTCGCCGGGATGATCACGTCGATGAGGTCCGGGTCGCAGTTCGTGTCGACCATCGCGACGATCGGGATCTCGAGGCGGCGCGCCTCTTCGACCGCGATGTGCTCGCGATGCGGGTCGACGACGAACAGCGCGCTCGGCGGTCGGCGCAGCTCGCGCACGCCCTGGAAGTACCGGTCGAGATGCTGGAGCTCGTCGTCGAGGCGCTGGGCGTCCTTCTTGGGCATGGTGAGGAAGTCGCCGCGCTCCTTGCGCTCGATGAGCTCGTTCAGCCGCTGGATCCGCTTCTGGATCGTGACGAAGTTCGTCAGGAACCCGCCGAGCCAGCGCTGGTTGATGTAGTGCATGTTCGCGCGCTTCGCCTCTTCGGCGATGGATTCCTGGGCCTGCTTCTTCGTGCCGACGAAGAGGATCTGGCCGCCGTCGGAGGCGAGATCGCGCACGAACGCGTACGCCTCTTCGACGCGGACCAGGGTCTGCTGGAGATCGATGATATGGATCCCGTTGCGCTCCATGAAGATGAAGCGTTTCATCTTCGGGTTCCACCGGCGAGCCTGATGTCCGAAATGGACACCCGACTCCAAGAGCTGCTTCATCGTGACGACGGCCAACGCGTTCTCCCTTGATGCCTCCGCCTCACGGCTGACATCGCGCCCTGGCGGGCCGACGCAGGGATCTCGTGAAGCGTGCGAAGTATCGGGACCTGTCGGTGCCCGATCCACGAAAAGTGTAACAAGAGCGGACAGTGCCCGCGTGGGGGGCGAACCCATTAGGCGAAGGAGCGCTTAGCCCCGACTGAGCCGTAGGGGTCCCCGCGAGCAGGGGCAGGGGCCCCTGAGCGCGAAGCGAAGCGGAGGCGGGCGCGGGGTTTGAGCAAGAAAAAGCCCGGGCGATGAAGCCCAGGCTCTTTCCGTACGGCGAAGGCTTAGGTGAGGTTGTTGCCGATGTTGCTGAAAATGTTCTGGAGCTGACCACGGAGGAAGATCATGGCGACGATGACGGCGATGGCGATAACAGCAATGATGAGTGCGTACTCGACCAGGCCCTGGCCTTCGTCGTCACGGAAGAATGAAAGCATTTAGTAGTCTCCTTTCTTCCCTAGCTCGACGGATAGGCATCCGCCACCAGAAGAATCTTAGGAACACCCCACTCTCAGACAAGTCCCCTGCTGGGGCTATAGCACCCGCAAGTCGTTCGGACACCGCCCGGATACCGGCCACTTCCACCTAGCGGAAGTCGGGATGGCCGTGCGACTCCACCTCGGTCCGCAACTCCTCGAGCGGCTCGCCGGTCGGGCCGGGCGGAGCGCGGACACGTCGCCGAGGGTCGTGCCGATGGCGTCGCGGAGCTCGGCGATCGTGCAGCCGAGCAGCTCGCCGGACGTCTCGAACTCGGCCCGCAGACGCAGGAAACCGAATTGGTTGTGGCGCGATACGTCCATCCCGGCGCAGAGGTCGTCGAGGAGCACGAAGAGCCGCTCGCGGGTCTCACGCGGCAGCGTGTCGAGCCAGGCCCGGATGAGCTCCGCGGAGTTTGCCTCCACCCGACAACTATCCGCGCGCGCAATGCTCCGCGACGGCGATCCCGATGCCATCGCTCGGGATGCGGTGGACCCGAACGGCGGGTAGCGATGCGAGGAACGTCGGGCCGTAATCCTGGAGGATCACCCGCCGGTCCAGCAGGACGACTGCGCCGCGATCGGTCTTCGTGCGGATGAGCCGGCCGTAGCCCTGACGCAGCCGCAGTGCCGCGAGCGGCAGCTGGTACTCGCGGAACGGATCGTCGTACCGCTCCGAGCGCCCCTGGATGAGCGGATCGTCCGGCACGGGGAACGGAAGCTTCGCGATGATCACGCAGCGGAGCTGGTCGCCCGGAAGGTCGACCCCTTCCCAGAACGACTGCGTCCCAAGGAGCACTGAGCCGCCCGCGGCGAACCGTTCGAGAATCGCGCGCCGGGATCCGTCTACGCCCTGCGTGAGTACCGCGATGCCGGTGTCCTCCAGGCCTGCCAGGTGCGACCCGACCGCGCGCATCGCCGCGTGCGAGGTGAACAGGACGAGGCTGCGCCCGGTGAGCGCGCGCGCGACGTCGCTGATGATCGCCGCGGCCTCCTCGGCGAATGGCTCGTCGTGCGGGAGGGAAATGTCGGACGGCACGATGAGGACAGCCTGGCGGGCATGGTCGAACGGCGACCCCACCCGCAGCGTCCCCGCGACGTCGCTCACCCCGAGGCGATCCATCGTGAAGGTCATCGTCCCGGCGACGCCGAGCGTCGCGGAGGTCATGACGATCGAGCGGTGACGATCCACCAGGGTGCGCCGCAGCGCACCGCCGACGTGGGCCGGCGCGACGTACAGGCCGAACCCGTCCTTGGAGCGCTCGAGCCAGGCGATCTCGCCGGGCTTCGGCTGATGGATGCCGTGCTCGATGGCGCCCTGCTCGCCGATGAGCTCCTTCATCGCGCTCTCGTGCTCCACGAGCTCGTCCTCATCGCCGCCGCGCGCCGCCAGGCGGTCGCCAGACGACCGGATCCCCGCGAGCGCATCGGCCATGCGCTCGGCCGCGAGCTCGATGGGGAGCCAGCGATCGTCGCTCGCGCGGAAGCCGGCGGTGATGCGCAGGCGATCTGGGGGGCCCTCAGGTAGGAGCGTGCTGAGCGCGGCGAAGGTCTCGTCCGAGGTCACGGCCGCGCGGGCCACTTCCTCGCGCAGCGTCTGCGCCGCCTCGACGCGCGACGCATCCTCGTCCTTGAGCGCGGCGATCACGAGGGGCGAGTGGGCGATCCGCTGGAGATCGCGCCGCGTGCGCCAGGTCTCGAGCTTGAAGCCGAACGCGTCGGACGCGACGTCCTCCAGGTGATGCGCCTCGTCCACGACGACGTGGTCCGCTTCCGGCAGCAGGTTCCCGCCGCCGCGCGCGTCGTGAAGCAGCAGCGCGTGGTTCACGACGACGACGCCCGCCTCGGCGGCCGCGCTCCGCGCGCGCTCGAGGTAGCAGCCGCCGCGCGTCGCGGCGCAGCGGCGGCTCGTGCAGGTCTCGTCGTCCGCCGACACGCGCGACCAGAGCGCGCTCTCGCCGCCGAGGAGGTTGAGCTCGGCCCGATCGCCGCTCGTCGTCGTCGTTCGCCAGATAAGCGTCTTCAGCGCAAGGCGCGCTTCCTCGCGCGT
>DASYVN010000050.1:0-6124 GCA_035937095.1 Candidatus Limnocylindria bacterium | reverse complement strand
CTCGTACTTCGGCCAGGACGTGGCAGGCATCGTCGAGCGGCTGCTCGGCGAGCAGATGGCCGATGGCGGGTGGAATTGCGAGCAGGAGAATGGCTCGACCCGCGGATCGTTCCACACAACGATCAACGTCCTCGAGGGCCTTCTGGAGCACGAGCGAGCCACCGGCGGCTCGGCCGAGGTGACCGCGGCGCTTGAGCGAGGGCAGGAATACCTGCTCGAACGCCGGATGCTGCGCCGGCTGTCGAGCGGCGAGCTGATCGATACGGCCTTCACACGGTTCTCGTTTCCGACCGGCTACCACTACGACGCGTTGCGCGGGCTCGATTACCTGCGCGCAGCGGGCGTGACGCCCGATGCGCGCGTAGCCGACGCCATCGACCTGGTCCGCTCCAAGCGTGACGCCGAAGGCCGATTGCCACTCGAGAACCCACACGAGAGCGAACTGGTCGACGCCCGCGTCCGCGATCTCGAGCTCGACATGGACGAGCGCGAAGGCCGGCCCAGCCACTGGAACACCTTGCGCGCTATGCGCGTGCTGGACTGGTACGAGCGCGGCGCTAGCCGGCCGGCATCAATCCGCGCATCAAGCGCGCCTCCGCTCCTGTAGCCCGGATGGGGGTCAAGAGCGCGCGAGTGATAACCCTTGGCTCGTTCAAGACAAACGTGGATGGCTTCGATTGATTGCGTAGTCATCACTCCCGGCGAGTACGAGGGCGTCCGCTTCACCAGCGACGAGCGGCGCCGCTATGCGATCGCCCTGTGGCTGGCCGACTACCAAGCCGAGCGTCCGGTGCGTGGCCTAGGTGGGCCCTCACCGGACCCGTGGCTACGTCGCTGGTCTGTGACCAAGGTCTAGGAGGACTTCAGCTAGCTGTCGTTCGAGGTCATCGTTGAGACTCAGGCCGCGGCCATGAGTTCGGCGAGCCAGGCTTCGAGGTGGCTGAGCGCGGGCACGTGCTCGAAACCGCGGTCGGCGAACGGTGTGCCGTCGAAGCGTTCGGCCGGGGTCAGCCAGCCGAGCTCGCCATGCAGCCGGTGATAGTTGAAATAGTTCGCGTACCGCGCGAGGGCCGCCTCGGCGTCGCTGAGGGAGCGGAAGATCTCGCGATCGAGGACCTCCTGCTGCAGCACGCCCCAGAACCGCTCGACCTTGCCGTTGGTCCACGGCGAATTCACCTGAGTCCGGATGTGGCGAATCTCGAGCTCGCGGAGGGTCTTGCCGAATTGGGTCAGCACGCCCGGCATCCAGGTCACGAACGGGGTGCCGTTGTCGCTCATGAGCGCGATCGGCTGACCGCATAGCTCGATGCAGTCGCGCAGCCAGGCGAGGATCGGCGCCGCGGCGATCGTCGTCTGGATCCGCAGGCCCAGCACGAAGCGCGAGTGGTCGTCGACCAAGCCGATGATCCAGGTCTTGAGGTATCGCTTGCGCTCGAGCTGGATGAAGAACGGGCCCTTGATATCGATGGGCCAGAGCTCATTCGGGGTGGCCCGCTCGGACCGGATATCGGAGGGCAGGTGCGGCCGGGACGGCCGGGCCGTGCCGAGCCGGTCGAACAGCGTCTCGATCCAGAACTCGCTCACCGTGGCGATCTCCCGGCGGCGCAGCTCAGCCGCGATGCGCTTGGAGTTCCAGTACGTGTGCAGCCGGACGGTGATCACCACCAGTTCGATCCAGGCGGGATGGACCAGCGTCGGCTGGCGGGGTCCACGTCGCTCGGGGATCAGCCCAGCGAGGCCGTTCCGTGCGGACGCAGCCTGCCACCGGAACAGGCTCGCTCGGCTGCACAGACCGAGGGCGAGGGCCGCCGCGACGCCGTCGTCCCGCGCGACGCGGACGCACCGTGCCCGCAGCCGGACCAGCGCAAGATCGCGAGCCGGTCGCGGTCCCGGTGGATGACCGCCTCGGGTCGCGAGGAATCGGAAGCCTGGTCCCTCTTGATACGTGTGCCGCAGCCAGCGGCGGTCGGGGCGACGCTCGTGGCCGTATCCGGTCTTGATCTCGTCCATGCGCGGCAAATTAGCCGCGTCACCGGAGTCTCAGAAACCACCTCGAACGACACCTAGTCGAACTGGACGGAGCGCTTGGAGAGGCCGAGGAAGTAGCCGTCGATCACGGTCTCGGGCGACTCCTTCCCATCGAGGCTCGCACCGAGCGCCACGAAGAGCGGCACGAAGTGATCGACGGTCGGGTGGGCGTAGCGGACACCTGGCGCGCGCCGCTTGTAATCGACGAGCGTGTCGACGTCGCCCTTCGCGAGCGTCTCGGCGCTCCACAGGTCGAACTCCTTCGACCAGGCGGGCGGAATCGCGTCCGGCCGGAAGTCCTCGAGGAACGGAAGGCCGTGGGTCATGAACCCGCTGCCCATGATGAGCACGCCCTCGTCACGGAGCGGGGCCAGCTTCTTTCCCAGCTCGAGCAGCTCCTTCGAGTCGAGGCTCGGCATCGAGATCTGCAGGACCGGGACGTCGGCCTCCGGGTACATGACCGTCAGCGGCACGTACGCGCCATGGTCGAGCCCACGGGTCGGCTCTTCGGCGATGGGCTGCCCCGGAAGGAGCTGGCGCACGCGCCGCGCGAGCTCGGGTGCGCCCGGCGCGGCGTAGGTCACGTCGTAGTACTTCTGCGGGAACCCGTAGAAGTCGTAGAGGAGTGGCACCGGTGTCGTCGCGCCGATGGTGAGCGGAGCGTTCTCCCAGTGCGCGGAGACGACGAGGATGGACGCCGGCTTCGGCAGGTCGGCCGACCACCGCGCGAGCTGGCCCGGCCAGACCGGGTCGTCGACGAGGGGCGGCGCACCGTGTCCGAGATAGAGCGCCGGCATGCGAGGGGTCGGGGTCGTCGGATCGCTCATGAGCTTCCTTGCGGTAACACGCCTGCGCGTTCGGCCATTCCCCAAGGCCGCCGCGTCGCGACGAGGGAGCCCCCTGCGATCAGCGCGAAGCCGAGGGCGATGCCGATCGTGAACGGCTCGTTGAGCAGGAGCACACCGAGGACGAGGGCAACGGCCGGGTTGAAGTACGTGATGATCGTCGCGCGGATCGGGCCGACCTCACCGACGAGCGCGAAGAACAGCGGGACCGCGACCGCGGTGCAGACCACTCCGAGGAACACCACGGACAACAGCACCTGGGCCGAGGGCATCGCCGACGGCAGCTGGGCGATGCCGATCGGCGCATAGACGAGCGCGGTGACCGCGAGCGAGGCGGCCACGACCCCGACCGGCGGCGCGCCCTGCAGCCGGCGGCTGATGATCATCGGCCCGATCGCGTAGCCGATGACGACGAGCCCGACCTCCCCCACCGCGACCAGGTCATCCGTCGCGACATCGAGGCCAACGACAAGGGCCACGCCGGCGAAACCGACGATCAGGCCGATGATCCGCCGCAGATCTGGCCGGTCGTCACCGCCGATGATCCAGACGAGCACGGAGCCCACCAGCGGGACACTGGAGATGAGCAGTCCGGCCAACGAGCTCGACAGCCGGCGCTCCGCGTCGGACAGGATGATCCAAGGCGCGGCGACCTCGACGAACGTATACGCAAGGACCCAGGACCAGCGCGGCACCAACGGCCGGATCTCTCGGCGCGCGATCGCAAGGGGCACGAGGATCGCCCCTGCGACGGTGGTGCGAAGCAGGACGAGCGTCGCGGGCGTCAACTCGGCCACCGTGACCTTGATGAGCAGATACGGGACGCCCCAGATGCCGGCCATCGCGGCGAACAGGATCCAACCGCGGCGGCTCATCGCTTCATCGTCGCGGCTGACTAGAGTGAACCCGCAAGTGGGGCGAGCGTCGTGATCACGTCGTACAACCCGGTCGCGGGCGGCGGGCTCGAGCGCATCGCCGCGCTGAGCGACGGGGTGTTCGCCATCGCGCCGCGCATCCCCTGGCTGTCGCGGATCTGACCGTGGAGCCGCTTAACCTCGACGAGTTCGAGGCGGTCGCCCGCGAGACGCTGCCGTCGATGACGTACGACTTCATCGCGGGTGGCGCCGAGGACGAGCGCAGCGTCAGCGGGAACCGAGCGGCATTCGCCAGGCGCACGCTGCGGAACCGCGCGCTCGTGGATGTGACGACACGCGACCTGCGAACGCGATTGCTCGGCCTCGAGCTTGCGCACCCGATCCTGCTCGCACCGACGGCGCTCCATCGCGTCGCCCATCCGGACGGCGAGCGGGCGACTGCTCGCGGCGCCGCGGCCGCCGACGCCGTGTACACGGTGTCGACGGCGACGAGCACGCCCCTCGAGGAGATCGCGGCCGCCGCGCCGGGCGCGCTGCGCTGGTTCCAGCTGTACCACCTCGGTCAGCGCGAGGCGAGCGAAGCGCTCGTCCGGCACGCGGTCGCGACGGGGCATCGCGCGATCGCGCTCACCGTCGACGTGCCGCTGCTCGGGCGGCGTGAGCGCGACCTGCGGAACGTGTTCACCCTTCCGGAAGGCGTCGGGATGGCCCACGCCTACGAGGCGGCGTGGGCGCCGGCGGGCGAGGAGCGCTCGCGCGGGTGGGCGAGCCCGATCGCGAGCGCGAATCTCACGTGGGACGACTTGACGTGGATCCGCGCGGCCGCGGGCGGCCTGCCGCTCCTGTTGAAGGGCATCGTGCGGGGCGACGACGCGAAGCGGGCGCTTGATCTCGGCGTCGACGCGATCTGGGTCTCCAACCACGGCGGGCGCCAGCTCGACGGCGCGATCGCGACGCTCGACGCGCTCGCTGACGTTGTCGCCGCCGTCGGTGGCTCGTGCCCGATCGTGCTCGACGGCGGCATCCGCCGCGGCACGGACATCATCAAGGCCCTCGCACTCGGCGCTGACGCCGTCGCGATCGGCCGCCCGCAGCTGTACGGGCTGGCCACGGGCGGGGCGGACGGAGTGCGGCGGGTCGTCGAGCTCCTGCGCGCCGAGCTCGATCTCGCGATGGCCCTCGTTGGCGCGCCGTCGCTCGCGGCGCTCGAACCTGATCTGATCGGCTGACTCACCGCCCGGGCAGCTGGCCGCTGGAGGCGCTCGCCCTTGGCGCTAGAGTCCCACCGTGCCTCTCCTTGTTGCACTGGGACGTCACGTTGGGTTGGCGACGCTTGCCGGGCTGATCGCCGGAATCGTCGTTGGCGGCCCGCTGGGACGCGTCGTGATGCGCGTGAGCGGCTTCATGGCCGGGCCGGGGATGGTCGGCGTTCGCACCTCGAACGGGAACCGGGTCGGCGACATCACGCTTGAGGGGACGATCGCGCTCATCCTCTTCGTGGGCGTCGCCACCGGCGTGGCGGGGGGCGTTCTGTACGCGGGGTCCGAGCCATGGCTGCGACGATCCAGACCGTGGAATGGTGTGATCTTCGGCATCGGACTCTTCGCTGCGGTGGGCTTCACCACCCTCGACCCGTCGAACGTCGATTTCGCCCGCTTCGGCTCGGCACCGGTGAACGTCGCGATGTTCGCCGCGCTGTTCGTCGTGTTCGGAATCGCGACCGCCTGGCTCCTCGAGCGCCTGCGAGCGGTGGCAGCTGGCCGAGGCACACCGGCGCGGGTGATCGAGGGTCTTGGCTGGCTCGCTCTCCTGCCCGCCGCGCTGCTCGTGATCGCCGTCTTCGCCGGCCTCGCGGCCGGCGCGGATCCCCTGCCGGCGGTCGTGATCGCAGCAGCGGTCGCGATCGCGGCCGTCGCCTACTGGCGAAGGTTCCCGCCGCTCGTCGGCTACGCCGCGCTCGCAGTGCCGCTTGTGGCGGGTTCGGTGCGTTTGGCCGGCGGTCTCACTGTCCTTCTGGCTGGGCTGTAGCGATCTACCGCTCAGCTCAGACGCGGAGCGGTTCGCCCGCTCAGGCGGCGCGCCTTTTCGTGTCGAGACGCCCGTGCTGGATCATCAACTGCTTCTCGTTCGACGCGAAGCTCACGACCGTGCCGGCCTTCTCATCGACGACCGTGGTGAGCGTGAAGCCCGACCCCGAGAGGTACGAGAACACATAGGCGTCGTCGTTGATCCGCGCGACCTGGTACTTCGCGCTCGAATCGGCGGACGGCTTCGCGTCGCCGCTCTCTTTCCAGCTGACGGTGCCGTCGTTCGAGAACCGGTGCTCGAAGCCCTTGCCCTTCATCGGACCGTCGTCGTACGTCCAGCGAACGGTCT
>DASYVN010000049.1:0-27601 GCA_035937095.1 Candidatus Limnocylindria bacterium | reverse complement strand
TGCCACGTCGGCCGGCGCGTACTGCTCGTGCTGCGTCAAACCGTGCAACGACGCCACAGCGATGCTCTCCGGGTCCACCTCGAAGAACCGCCGGAGCGCCTCCCGCGTGTCGGAGCGGCCGAACCCGTCGGTCCCGAGGGGAATGAACGGCTGCGGGCTCCAGCGGCCGATCTGGTCGGGGAGCGACTTCAAGTAGTCCGAGGCGGCGATGACCGGACCTGCGTCCCGAAGGACCTGCGTGATGTACGGAACCCGCGGCTCGGCCTCCGGGTGGAGGCGATTCCAGCGTTCGGCCTCGAGGCCCTCGTTCCGCAGCAGCTGATACGAGGTCACGCTCCACACGTCGGCGGACACGTCGTATTTGTCGGCGAGGAGCTCCTGGGCCCGCAAAACCTGCTGCATGATCGAGCCCGATCCGAGAAGCGCGACCGTCCGGCGGCTGCCCCCGTGACCCGCACGGAACTTGTAGATGCCGCGGAGGATCCCGTCGCGCACGCCGTCGGGCATCGGCGGCATCGGGTAGTTCTCGTTGTACAGGGTGAGGTAGTAGAAGACGTCCTCGCCATCGGTGAGCATCCGCTTCAGGCCATCCTCGACGATGACCGCGGTCTCGTACGCGAACGCCGGGTCGTAGGCCCGGATGTTCGGGATCACCGTCGCGAGCAGATGGCTATGCCCATCCTCGTGCTGGAGCCCTTCGCCATTGAGCGTCGTGCGGCCGGCGGTCGCGCCAAGCAGGAATCCCCGGCCGCGGGTGTCGCCGAACGCCCAGACCTGATCGCCGGTCCGCTGGAGGCCGAACATCGAATAGAAGATGTAGAACGGGATCATGTGGACGCCGTGCGTCGCGAATGCCGTCCCGGCGGCGGTGAACGATGCCATCGAGCCCGCTTCGGTGATCCCTTCCTCGAGGACCTGGCCGTCCTTGGCCTCGCGGTAGGGCAGGAGCGTCTCCGCGTCGATCGGCTCGTACCGCTGGCCCAGCGGGGAGTAGATCCCGACCTCCTTGAACAGTGGGTCCATGCCGAAGGTGCGGGCCTCGTCCGGGATGATCGGGACGATGTGCTTGCCGACGGTCTTGTCCCGCAGCAGATTCCGCAGGAGGCGGGTGAACGCCATCGTCGTCGACGCCGCCGCCGTGCCGCTGCCCTTCGGGAACTCCGCGAACACGCCGGGGTCCGGGACCGCGAGCGGTCTCGCGCGGACGACGCGCTTCGGCACCGGGCCGCCGAGGGCCCGACGGCGTTCGAGCATGTACTGGATCGGCTCGCTCGCCATGCCCGGGTGATAGAACGGCGCCGTTTCGAGCTGGTCGTCGGGGATCGGGAGCTCCAGCCGGTCGCGGAAGATCTTCAGCTCCTCGACCGAAAGCTTCTTCGCCTGATGCGTGATGTTGCGGGCCTCGACGTTCGGCCCGAGCGTCCACCCCTTCACCGTCTGCGCGAGCACGACCGTCGGCGCGTCCTTGTGCGCGACCGCCGCCGAGTACGCGGCGTACAGCTTGCGATAGTCGTGACCGCCACGGCGGAGCGTGCGGAGCTGGTCATCGGAAAGGTGCTCGACGATCTTCTTGAGGCGCGGGTCGGGACCGAAGAAATGCTCGCGGACGTACGCGCCGTCGGCGACGGTCATCCGCTGCGACTCTCCGTCGAGCCACTCGTTCATCTTGTTGACGAGGACGCCGTCGACGTCGCGCGCGAGCAGCTCGTCCCACTCGCGGCCCCAGAGGACCTTGATGACGTTCCATCCGGATCCCCGGAACACCGCTTCGAGCTCCTGGACGATCTTCCCGTTGCCGCGGACCGGACCGTCGAGCCGCTGCAGGTTGCAGTTCACGACGAAGGTGAGGTTGTCGAGGCCCTCGCGCGCGGCAACGTGCAGGGCGCCGAGCGACTCGGGCTCGTCGCACTCACCGTCACCGAGGAACGCCCACACCCGCGAGCGGCTCGTGTCGACGATGCCGCGGTTGTGCAGGTAGCGGTTGAAGCGCGCCTGATAGATCGCCGCGAGCGGGCCGAGGCCCATCGAGACCGTCGGGAACTCCCAGAAGTCGGGCATGAGCCGCGGGTGCGGATAGGAGGAGAGGCCCTGGCCCGGCACGACCTCCCGGCGGAAGTGGGCGAGCTGGTCCTCGGTCAGACGCCCCTCGAGGTAGGCGCGGGCGTAGATGCCCGGTGAGGCATGTCCCTGGAAGAAGATCTGGTCCCCGGCGCCGCCGTCGTCCTTCCCGCGGAAGAAGTGGTTGAACCCGACCTCGTACAGGCTCGCCGCCGACGCGTACGTCGCAAGGTGGCCGCCGATGCCCGCGAAGTCGTGGTTCGCCCGCAGCACCATCGCCGCGGCGTTCCAGCGAATGAGCCGGCGGATCCGCAGCTCCATGGCCTCGTCGCCCGGGAAGAACGGCTCCTGCTCAGGCGAGATGGTGTTGATGTACCGGGTCTGGGTGAGCGGCGGGATGCCGATCTGGAGCTGGCGAGCCCGCTTGAGGAGCTTGTACAGGACGAATCGGGCGCGCTCCGGGCCGCCCGCGCCGACGAGGGCGTCCAGCGAATCCACCCACTCCTGCGTTTCCGCAGGGTCGATGTCGGGCAACTGGTGTTTGAACTCGTCGAAGACGTCGTGGATCGGTTTGTCCTGCACGTGCCCTCGGACCAATGGTACGGCGCGCGTCGTGCGAGACTCGAAGGCCATGGAGAACGATCCGCGCCGCCGCCGATCGCGCGGCGGCCGCCGTCGCGGTGGTGGCGGTCCGGAGCGCGGGCGGCCCACGCGGACGCCGGCCGAGCCCAAGCCGCCGCAGCCCGCGCGGGGCCTCGCGCGGCGCGAGCGCCCGCAGCGGCGTCGCGGCCTGTCCGAGCAGCCTCGCTCGCCCGACGACCTCCGGTCCGGGGCGCCGTGCGTGATCGTCATGGACTGTCGCGACGGCGAGCCCGATCGCACCGGCGCTGCCGCCCTGTTCGAAGGGTTCTTCGATCTCGAGACGGGCGACCCGCGCCGCGCGGGCTACGGCGTGCCCCGTCTCCGCATCGTGCGACCGGGCGCGGCGTCGCCGGCCCCGGTCGAGCCCCAGACAACGGAGCGGGTGTGGGGCTTCGAGTGCTGGTGGCGCCCCGATCCGGGCAACGCCGGGCTGACCGACGCGGATCGGGTCGAGGTCGAGCAGAGCAAGAAGCTGTTACGCGGCCTGATCCGCGATTCCCGCCGCTCGACCCGGCCGGCCCTCGCC
Source organism: Candidatus Limnocylindria bacterium (assembly GCA_035937095.1). Taxonomy (GTDB): domain Bacteria; phylum Chloroflexota; class Limnocylindria; order P2-11E; family P2-11E; genus UBA4735. The sequence goes on along the minus strand of DASYVN010000049.1, from coordinate 24,375 downwards.
CGGTAAGGATCCGGCCGAAGGTACTACGCCATCCTCGGTACGACGTGCTCATGCGCTGTGACTAGGAGTTCCGCTTTCGTCTAGCGACACTCGGCGTACGCCCTTGCGGGCGAGGGGCGGAGGGCGGACATGGCAGCGCAAAAGCGCGTGGGACGAAAGCAGCAGCGCGGCGTGCGTTTTTGGCACAAGGTCCTGGCAGCGCTGCTCGTGGTCGGCGTCGTGCCGATCGCGCTCGTGAGCGTCGTCTCGATCCAGAAGACCCGCACCGATCTCACCGACCTCGGTGTCACCAATATCCAGCAGCGATCGACCTCGACGGCGGCCGCGCTCGACGCATACCTCCAGAACCGCTTGGACGACATCGTCCTCGTGAGCCGCCTGCCCGACGTCGTGCGCTACGCGACGACGGCCGATCCGGAGACGAAGGACTCGGCCCGCGAGGCGCTGAAGGCCGCGGCCGCGCGGTCGGCCGAGTACGAGTCGGTCGCCGTCGTCGACATGACCGGCAGGATCGCGGCGGCATCCATCCTCACGGACGAGGGCACGGACGTGAAGTTCCGGCAGTACTTCCTCACGCCGAGCACGACGGGCTTCTCGTACATCAGCGACCCGAGCTACTCGGTGATCACGAACAAGCCGGCCCTCTTCTTCTCCGCACCGGTGAAGGCTGCCGATGGCTCCGTCCTGGCGGTCGTGCGCTCCCGACTGAATCTCACCGCCATCTGGAGCGTGGTCGAGGCCGACGCGAACTCCGTGGGCGCCGGCGCGCACAGCTTCCTGCTGGACGACTACGGGATCCGCCTCGCGGTCTCCGAGACGAAGGATCATCGCGCGCAGGCTGAGAGCCTCATCTACAAGCCGATCGCGCCGATCGCGCCGGACGTCGCCACGAAGCTCGCGGCGGACAAGCGCTTCGGCACGCTCACCCCGGACAAGCTGGTCATCGATCCGCTCCCGACCCTCAAGTCCGCGCTTGACCCGCTGAAGATCGGCTTCACGCCGTTCGCGTACGGCGCCGGCACGGCCGAGCAGCGCGGCGTCGCGACCCGGCTCACCGCGAAGCCCTGGGCCTACGTCCTCGCGGTCCCGCTCGCCACGTACACCAAGGCCGCGGACGACGCGACGTTCAATGCCGCGAGCGTCGTCGTCATCGGTCTCCTGCTCTCGTTCGTCGTAGGGATCCTGCTCACGCGGTCGCTCGTGCGGCCGCTGCGCCAGCTCGTGGGTATCGCCACGAGCGTGTCGACCGGCGACGTCGATCTCCGGACCGCGCGCTTCGAGACCCGCCGCGGCGACGACATCACCCGTGAGGTCGCATCGGCGTTCGACCGGCTGCTGAACGCGCTGCGGTTCTACGCCTTCGCCGACGAAGCGGGCGAGGAGTGAATCTCCTCGGCGAGCAGGTGCTGCTCGTCGCCAAGCAATACCTCGGGCCCGCCGCGCAGCACTTCCTGTCCAAGGAGCTCCGCGCGCTCGAATGCACCGCGGACACCATCACGCCCTCGCACCTGCCGGCGCTGTCCGAGCGCGCGCGGGTCTCGGCCGCGCGGATCATGGACGCCGAACGGGCGACGGAATTCGGCGTGCGGGTCGCAGGGCTCGGTGCCACTGCCCAGGCGGCCACGTCCAGCGCGCGCCCGCTGAAGGCTGGGGGCGCGCCTCGGGCCGCGCTCGACAGCGCAGTAAGGCTCCGCGCGGCCGGGAAGCTCCGGCAGGCCGAAGAGGTGTACCGCCAGCTCGCCCAGAAATACGGCGACGCCGAGTCGTACCGCGGCCTCGCGATGACCCAGGTCGCGCTCGAGGACATCCCCGCTGCCCTGCTTGCCCTCCGTGACGGTGCGGCCAGCCTCGCGCGAAAGGGGGAGCGTGCCGAGGCGATCGTCCTCCTCGCCGAGGCCGTCGCGATCGCCCCTGGCGACCTTGCCGCGCACCGGCGGCTCGCCGCGGCGCATGCGAACGCCGGCGATCAGGTCGCGGCATGCGCCGAGTACGAGCGATTCGTGGACTACGCGCTTATCGAAGGAGACAGTCGACGCGCGTGGCTCGAGCTCACGTATGCGCGTGAGACCCTGGGCGATCTCCCCGGCCTCCTCCGCATCGTGGACCGGCTCGTCCCCGGCGGCGCGGCTCCGGCGCGGCCCCGTCCGGCCGCCCCGGCCGCGCGCGCGGTCTCTCAACAGGTCAGCCCGCCCCCTCCGATGCCGCCGGAAGTCCGGCGGCTCGTGCCGGCCGAGCCGCCCGCTCCGCAGCGGATCGTGATCGCCGATCTGCCGCGGACGCGGCCGGTCGGTGCGCCGAGCGCGATGGTCATGGCGGGCGCGCGCACGGTCACATCCGTCGACGCATTCGACGAAGCGCCCGTCGACCTCGCGGCCCGGATCGCACCGCGTACGAAGGAAGCGCAGCGCAAAGCCTCGCAGGCCGCCTGGAAGGCCCGCCCCGCGGTCGACGTGGAGACGACCCTGGCCACGCTCACGCCCGGTACCACGCCCGAGCAGCAGGCCGCGGTCATCGCGATGCGCGCGACGGTCCTCATCGGTGCGCGCGATCCGCGCGCGACCGATGTGGCGCTCGACGCGGCACGGCGCCTGCTCTCGATGCACAAGCTCGAAGCCGCCTCCGACCTCTTGCTCGAGTACATCGGGGCCGGCTATCCGGACCGCGACGCCCAGCGGCTGCTCATCGAGGTGGACTGCGGGCTCGGGCGCCGCGATGTGGCGCGCGACAAATGCCGGCTACTCGGTGAGGCCTACCGGCTGGACGGCCGCTCCGACACCGCAGCCGACGTGGAGCGCTTGGCCTCGATCATCTAGCTGAATGCCCCGCGGCGCGGGTAGCCGACGACGTGCGGGCCGATGCCGCGGTCGGCGAACGGCTTGAGCACGAAGGCCAGGACGAGGCCAGCGACGAACCCCCCGATGTGGGCCATGTACGCCACGCCGCCGGTCTGCGCGCTCACCGACGTCGCGGCGAAGCCATTGAAGAACTGGATGAGCGCCCAGAGGCCGATCACCGCCACGGCCGGGACGGTCGTGACGAAGTACCCGAGCAGCACGCGCACGCGGTTCGACGGGAAGAGCACGAGGTACCCGGCGAGCACGCCGGCGATCGCGCCGGACGCGCCGAGGCTCGGGAGGATCGAGTCCGGACCGGAGTACACCTGCGCGAGCGACGCCACGAGGCCGCAGACCAGGTAGAACCCGAGATACCGCGCGTGGCCGAACGCCTTCTCCACGTTGTCGCCGAAGATGAACAGGAACAACATGTTGCCGCCGAGGTGGGTCCAGCCGCCGTGCATGAACATCGAGGTGAGCAGCGTGAGCCAGATCGGCGATGGCCCGCGGGCTTCATCGATGATCGCGGCGGTGCCGTCTGGCAGCGGGATGAGAAACTGGCCGATGAGGTCGCGCCCGGTGGTGATCTCCGCCGGGACGGTGCTGAAGCCGTTCGTGAAGTCGGGGCTCACGAGCTGGTAGAGGAAGACGGCCACGTTGATCGCGATGAGCACGAGGTTGACGATGGGGAACGTCGGGGTCGGGTTGTCGTCGTCGCCGATCGGGAGCATCGCGCGCGTAAGCATGCACCGGGCGTGCTAGCCCGGTAAAATCGCAGTTCCCCGGGCGTCGTCACCAAGTGGCAAGGCAAGGGTCTGCAAAACCCTCATCGCGGGTTCGATTCCCGCCGACGCCTCAGCGTGGCCCGGAACCAACCGAGGAGGGCGAGCGTCATCATGGGTGGATGCGCCAGCTGCTGCTCGTAGCACTCGTGCTCACGCTGACCTGCACGCGCGGCGACGCGCCTCCTCAGCCGCCCGACATCGCCGGCGAGATCACACAGGTCACCGCGATCGCCGGAGGATTGTCGCTTCGCATCGAAGAGGTCCCGACTGACTCCTCGGGCACCGCGAAGGCGGTTGTGCGCGCCGACGGCACGACGCGTTGGAGCGGCCTTCCCCTGATCACAGGCGAGATCCGGACTGGCGCTCCGACAGGTGTCCGTGCTGGGATGCGCGTCCAGGTCTGGTTCGACGGCCCGGCCGCGATGTCCTACCCGGTGCAGGCCAAGGCTGCCCTCATCGTTGTGCTCACGCCTCGCTAAGCCGACGACTCATGTCCGTACCATCAGCGTTTCACTGGCGTCATCGTCGGCACTTTTCGGAGGATAGATGAGTCCAGTTCTAGCAAGCCAGGTCAACGACTTCGCGCGTTGGTACCAAGATGTGATAGAGAAAGCGCAGTTGGCCGAGAACGGGCCTGCTCGCGGGACGATGATCATCCGTCCCTGGGGCTACGCGATTTGGGAGCGGATCCAGGCTGAGCTTGACTCAAGAATAAAGGCATCCGGGCACGCCAACGCCTACTTTCCACTGTTCATCCCGCACTCGTTCTTTGTTCGCGAAGCCAATCACGTAGAAGGCTTCAGCCCAGAACTCGCGCTGGTGACCCACGCGGGCGGCGAGAAGTTGGCCGAGCCGCTGGTGGTGCGGCCTACTTCCGAGACGATTATCGGCGAGGCAATGTCGCGGTGGATCAAAAGTCACCGAGACCTGCCGATGTTGCTAAATCAGTGGGGCAACGCAGTTCGGTGGGAGTTACGCCCGCGACTGTTCCTCCGGACGACGGAATTTCTCTGGCAGGAAGGGCACACAGCACACGGTTCATTCGAGGACGCCCAACGACACACCCTGCGGGTGCTGACCGACGTGTACGGCGATTTCGTTCATCGCGCGCTCTCGATACCGGCAATCCTGGGACGAAAGACTGACCGGGAGAAGTTCGCTGGCGCTCAATATACGTACACGCTTGAAGGACTGATGCGCGACGGCAAGGCCCTTCAGATGGGTACGAGTCACAACATGGGCGAGAATTTCGCTGAGGTGTTCAACATTCGCTACACCGGGGTCGACGGTCAGCTGCACCGTTGCAGCACGATGTCATTCGGCGTATCCACGCGAATCGTGGGCGCCGTGATCATGACTCACGGCGATGATAGAGGTCTTCGACTTCCTCCTGTGATCGCTCCGATACAGGTCGTGTTGATCCCGGTGGCTCAGGAACTCCTTGCCACTGCACAGACGATGTGCTCTGACCTTAGACAAGGCGGCGTTAGGGCAGAGGTGGATTCCCGTATGGACACATCATTCGGTCGCCGGAGCGTCGATTGGGAGCTAAGAGGCGTCCCTTGCCGGATAGAACTCGGGCCACGGGAGCTCGCCGACGGCACCGTCACAGTCATTCGACGCGACGAATTGGGCAAACGGACCGCGAGCGCCCACGGTCTCGTGCCGATAGTTCTAGACCTGCTGACGGATATACAGCGGTCGCTTCTCGCACAAGCTGAAGAACGGCAAAGTTCCATGACGAGCCGAGCCGAATCCCCGGACGAGATTGACGGTCTTGGTTTCCGGCAGATTCCGTGGGCTTCGGTCGGCACCGACGGAGAACGGCGGCTGGCCGAACGCGGCCAAAGCGTGCGTTGCTTGGTGCGAGATGATGGCGGCGTACCCGACATCGACTTTCCCGAGAATCGGCTCGTCGCGTACGTTGCCAAAGCCTACTAAGACTCACGCTACTTTCGCGACTGCTGTCGCGACCCCGACGCCAGAAGAACTCGAACGCTTGGTAGCGGGCATCCCGGAACTCGTCCGGCTGAAACTGCGCAGAAGGCTGCCGGGCTTGAGAATGGCGTTTTCTGCTGGACGGCGAGGGAGTACACGGACAAAAGGCTAGATACATTCTGCGCCGCTGGTCACATGTACGGCTTCAAGAGCGGCGGAGGAGCTGGTTGCGCTTCGTCCAGCCGTTGTAGGTGACACCGGTGCCCGTCTGCGTGAGGAAGATCGGCTCTCGATCGTTGAAGTCCGCGGGCTGTTCGCCTGCGTGAGGCGGCCGCTCGAAGCGCAGGTACGCGCGGATTCCGTCCTCGGCTTCCCGGTCGAGCGGGATGACCCGATCGGTCCCCGCTTCGGTCTTCGAGCTGCGGACCACAAGATGTCCCCGCTCGTTTCGATCGGATTCGTGGAAGTCGTGCAGGAGGAGCCCGCGGACCTCGTCGGGCCGGATGGGGGCGGAGACCTGCAGCGCTAGCGCTGAGCAACCCCGCCACGCGAGATCTGCTTCGGCAGTAGTCATCCGGACCGCGGCGAGTTGCGCGGTCAACGGATGGCGCTCCGAAGGCCGCGGGCTGATCCCTCTCTCACCGCACGAACGAACCGCGCCTCGCTCTCAGCCCAGGTCGGCAGCCGGCGCGCGCGGAGCAGCGATTGGCGCGCGAGGTCGCGGCGCGAGCGCTCGTCTGTGATCAGCCTCTTCAGCGCGGCCGCAAGGGGCGCGACACGTCCGGGTGCGACAAGGATGGCCGCGCCGCCGACGACCTCGCGGACCGCTGGGATGTCGCACCCCACGACGGGAAGGCCGTGCGAGAGCGCCTCCGCGTACACGATCGGATAGGCCTCGCGGGTCGACGGCAACGCGAAGATCGATGCGGCGGCGTACCGGCGTCGCACCGCGGCCCGGCCGAGCGGACCATGGACGCGCACCCGTGCCGCAAGCCCGCGAGCTGCGATCGCGCGGCGCACGCGCGCGGCGTATGCCGCGTCGGGCGCGTCGCCGACGAGATCCAGTGTGACGTCGGGCACCCGCGCCACGGCCGCGACGAGCGTGTGGATCCCCTTCGTGGGCGTCCAGTTCCCGACACAGAGGATCCTCCGGCCGCGGTTCGCGCGCGGCTGGGCGGCGACGCCGTCGCGGCCGGGCGCGATGACGACGATCCGCCGCGGGTCGATCCCGCCGGCGACGAGCTCGTCCGCGAGCGCGTGACTTACCGCGATGACGCGATCCGCGCGACGCGCGAGGGCCATCGCGCCGAACCGCATGTGCGCGAGCGCTACGACCTCGGATCCGTGCGCCCGGAGGTGCGCGAGGTGTCGCGCCGCGAGCGAGGCGGCGATGGTGTCGACCAGCACGACCGGCGCCCGCAGCTCACCGAGCTGCGCCGCATCGCGCGGACCGCGGAGCACGACGGTCGCCACGCGAACGCCGTCGCGCCGCATGGCCGCGAGCATGTGCCGGTTGTACAGGTTGCCCCCGGTGCGCCGCGCCGGATCGCCGGCCGTGACGAGCGCGACGTCAGGCGTAGTCGAGCACCACCTGGACGGTCTCGCTGTCCGGGCCGTCGAGGAGCGCGTACGCTTCCGCCGCCCGCGCGAAGGGGATGCGGTGCGTGATGAGCTCCGCGAGGACCAGCTCCCCGAGCAGCTCCATCGCCAGCCCGAGCCGTCGCTCGCGGTCCCAGCGCGGCGCAAGGGACGGATCGATCCGCCCGACCTGCGAGCTGACCAGACGCACGCGGCCGCGGTGGAAACGGCCGCCGAGGTCGAGGGGCACCGGCTTCTCGCCGTACCACGAGCAGACGACCACGGTGCCCTCGAGCGCGACGGAGTCGATCGCTTCCTGGAGGGCGGCGGGGCTGCCGCTTGCGTCGATGGCGATGTCGGCGCCGCGCCCACCGGTCAGCGTGCGCAAGAGAGGCCCGTCGCCCGGGGCGATCGCGGCCTCCGCGCCGCAGCGTTCGGCGAACGAGCGCCGGTGCGCCGAGGGCTCGACCGCGACGATGCGCGCGCCCGAGCGACGCAGCAGCTGCGTCACGAGGAGTCCGACGACTCCCTGCCCGAAGATCGCGACGACCTCGCCGAGTCGGGGCTTGGCGTCCAGCACGACGTTGATCGCGGTCTCGAGATTGGCGAGGAATACACCCTGCTCGGGTGCGATGCGGTCCGGCAGGCGATGCACGAGCGACGCCGCGACGACGTATTCGTCCTGATGCGGATGCAACGCGAACACGAGGTCGCCCTCGCGCAGGCCGCGCACGTCCCGCCCGAGCCCGACCACGCGGCCGACGCTCGCATACCCGTACTTGAGCGGAAAGCGGTAGCCACCAGCGAGCGTCGGAAGGTCGAGTGCGAGGTCGGCATCGACCTCGCCGCGGTACACGAGCATCTCCGTGCCGTGAGAGATCGCGGACAGCACCGCGCGCACGCGCACCTCGTCCGGGCCGGTCTCGGCGAGCTCCTCGGTCCGCAGCTCCACCGACCGCGCGCGCGGGAACCAGACCGCCGCGGCCACGCTCATTCCGCCCGGGCCGCGGGCTCGCCATAGAAGACGACGTCGCCGCCGCAGGCGATGAAACCCGCCCGCTCGAACGTCATCGCGTCGCGGAGCCGGTCGATGTGCAGATCGCCCACCGCCGCGATCCCCTCTCCGATCACCTTCGGCGCGATGCAGACCGTGAGCCGATCGACCAGTCGCTCGCGCAGCGCCGTGGTGATGATCCCGCGGCCGCCCTCGATCAGCAGGCTCCGGATGCCGTCAGCGCGCAGGCGGACGAGCAGGTCGCGCAGGTCCACGTGGCCGCCGGCGTCGGCCTTCGTGCGGAGCACCGTCGCGCCGCGCGCCTGGATCGCCGCGGCGCGCTCGTCGGATGCCAGCGGTGTCGTCGCGATGATCGTGCGCGCGTCCGCCGCTCTGAGAACGTTCGCGTCCACCGGGATGCGCAGCCGGCTGTCGACCACGACGCGCACCGGCGAGTCGCCCGGGACCAGACGCACGGTCAGCATCGGGTCGTCGGCGAGGACCGTGCCGATCCCGACGAGCACGGCGTCGTGCGCCGCGCGTAGCTCGTGCGCGAGGCGCAGGGATCGCTCGCCACTGATCCACCGCGCGTCGCCGGTGCGCGACGCGATGCGCCCGTCGATCGTCTGCGCGTAATGCACCGTCACCAGCGGACGGCCTGCTGGGAACAGCGCCGCGTCCAGTTGACGCGGATCCGGCAGCCCGTCGAGCAGGTGGCCCATCCGGGACGCCTTCGTGCGGAGATAGGGCGCGTTCACGTCGTTGGGCAGCGTCTCGAGCGGGACGCGCTCGGTCACATCGACGCCGTGCATCTCGAGCCCGAGGATCTTGGCGGGGTTGTTGGTGATGAGGCGCACCGACCGGATGCCGAGCTCGTGCAGCACCGCTGCGGCCGCGGAGTAATCGCGGGCGTCGACCGGAAGGCCGAGCTCGACGTTCGCGTCGACCGTGTCCAGCCCGCCATCCTGCAGGCCGTACGCGCGCACCTTGTCGAAGAGGCCGATGCCTCGCCCCTCGTGGTCGAGGTAGAGGAGGACGCCACGCTCCGCGCCTCCGATCATCGCGAGCGCGGACCGCAGCTGGTCACCGCAGTCGCAGCGCAGCGAGCCGAGTACGTCCCCGGTGAGGCATTCGGAGTGGAGGCGGACAAGGACGGGTGCCGCGCCGTCCAGGTCGCCCCGCGCGATCGCGACGACCTCGGTGCCGTCGAAACGGAAGACGCTCAACCGGAAGTCGCCCCAGCGCGTGGGCAGCGAGGCGTCGGCGCGGGAGACATCGGTGGGCAAGGCGACCAGCACGTTATCCATCCAAACAGATACCGTGCCACTTGTATGCCACGTGCCATTCCAGTTGCGGGGAGGCTGGCGCGGTCGTGAACGAGATGCCCGGTCGCATCATCATCCGGGGCCTGCGGTGTCGCGGCCGGCAGGGGCCCACGCTCGCCGATCAGCAGCAAGCGTCCGACTACCTGGTCGACGTCGCGCTGTCGGTGGACATCGCGGACGTGGTCATCCGAGACGACCTCGCGGCCGCCCTCGACATCGCCGAGGTCGCGTCCTTTGTGCGGGCTGAGGTCGCCAGCCGCCCGCGGGCGCTCCTTGAACGGATGACGTCCGACGTCGCGCGTGGACTCCTTCAGCGTTTCGACCGGGTCACCGAGGTCCGGGTGAAGGTCGAGAAGCCTGAGCCGGACGGCCTCGACGCGGCCGCCGAAGCGGTGGAGCTCACGATCTCCCGGTAGCTCACGACCGTCGCGCGATCCGGACGAGCAGCGTCACCACGATCGCGGCGGTGACGGCGTGCATGACCATGAGCGAGGCCACCGCGGGAACGGTCGCTCCCGGATCGTGGATGACGAGGAGCGCGACATCAGGGATCCACGAGAGCACGAGCGCGACGATGGCGAGGCGGACGTACATCCGATCGGTGTCGCGCGCGAAGGGGCGCAGCACGGCGAAGACGACGCCCGCGAGGATCACGCCGCCGGCGGTGTAGAGCGCGACGGTCCCTTGGAACGGTTCGAAGTCCGGCGACACCGCGAAGGCCTGCCGCGCGAACGCTTCGATCGCAAGATCGAGAGGTATCACGAGGACGAGGGCGATCAGGGTCGCGAGGACGATCGTCACGCCGTACCGATGAGCGCGTGCATGGCATCGAGGACCGCGGCGTGGACGTCGCGCGTTCGGCCGGGTGCGATTGGCACGCCGAAGGCGATGCGCACGCGGTTCGCCCGGTACGCGGGCAGCGCGAGCTGCAGCAGGGTTGCCATGCGCTGACGCTCTTTGAGCACGCCGCGGCGCTTGGCCAGCGGATGGTCGAAGGCGGAGGGCGACACGACGCCGCGGACAGCCGCGGGGACCACGAGCGTGTCGCGGGCCAGCCGCGCCAGGAGCTCGATGCTGCGGGACCACGTCGCCAGGGAGGCGAGGGCCGCGACGCGCGACAGGGCCGGATCGAGCTCGAGGCCGCCGGCGGGGAAGACCACGACGGTCTCGCCGCGGCGGAGCGCCGAGACGATGCGGCGGAAGGCCGACAGGCGGTCGGCACGATCTTCCGACACGAAGAGGAAGCGCCGACTCGCGAGGCGGAGAGCGCGCAAGAACGGATAGTTAGCCGCCACGATCCAGGCGTCGTCGCGGCCGAGCGCCGCAAGGAGAGCCACCGCGTCCGAGAGTCCCGGATGGTTGGCCACGATGAGAAGTGGCCCTCGGGCCGGCACGTGCTCGCGCCCCTCGACGGCGAGCCCGCCGGTCGCGTCGTCGACGATCCACGCCGAGCCGTGGCGCAGCCCGGCGTCGCCGAGCGCGCGATCGTACGTCACGAAGCGGCCGGCGACATGGTGCGCGACCGGCCCGATGAGCCGGCGCAGGACCTCGACGCGGAAGCCGGCGGGGCGGCCGACAAGCGTCTCGGCGCTCTCCCGCGCGACGATGTGCGCGATCTGACGGCGCTGGGTGACGACTGGGGAGGATGGCGTGTTCGTATGTGTAATGCGCTCAAGCATGGACTGCGGATCAGTCGCAGGTCGTGGCTCGTGTCCTAGACACTTCTTCCGAGCCGATTCCCGCCACGCACTACCCATGCGGTGATGCTGCCGGCTGAGCCACACAGCTCAGTGTCGACCCATCCAAGGCAAGGTCGTGACGTCGGTGGGTGCGTACTCGGGTTCGGGTCGTCGCAGTTGCTCTGCGCAATCTTGAGGCGAGTCGTCGGCACGGCACGCGTAAGCCGACTCAGTAACAAGACAAGAGTCTGCGGGGTCGAGATGGTCAGCCGAGGTGCGCCATTTCTTCGAATTCACTCGGTTTCTCGACCTGAAGACGCAAACATGGGCGGCAAAGGGTCTGCAAAATCGATGTCGCCTGAGTTCTTGGGCCGAATTCATGACCTTAGCCAGCAGACTGATGACTACAAAGCTCGCGGCGTGTCGCAGGATGTCGCCGAGCGCCGTGGGGTCTGTCGGTGGGGGGGGGTCATGGGATCGTGATGCGAGGTAGAAGGCCAACGCGACCAGCGGGCGCTCGTGCCCGCCAACAGAGAGGTGGCTTCATGAAGTACTGGATCACGGCGCGCGCCGTCGCATCGCTTGCCTTGGCGTTGACGCTCGGCGCCTGCGCCGCTAGCGCGGTTCCGAACGCCACGCCGACGCCGACGGCTTCGCTCGCCACGCCGACACCGACTGCTCCGCCCGCTACCACGGCACCGTCAACACCCACGCCAGCCGCCGCCGGGGTGATCACTGGGACGATTGGGTATCAGGCCGGCTTCATCCCGGCAATGACCGTGTACGCGATGAGCGTCGCAGACCAACGAGCGTTCTCCGTGGAGAGACCACGGTTTGCGGAGGGGCAAGGCCCGTCCGATCGAGCGACCTACTCAATCACCGGCGTGGCGCCGGGCACCTATTACGTCCTTGCCTGGCGGAACAGCGACCTGCCCGCGAAGGATCAACCCGGTCTGTACTCGCAGTTCGTCGTGCGGTGCGTGCAGCCATCGCTTGCGGGCGCATCCCTACCGCCGGAGTGCAACAACTCGCGAACGGGCGACCACTCTCTTATTCCGGTAACCGTCCGAGCTGGCGAGACCGTCGCCCGCATCGATGTGGGAGATTGGGGTTACGACCAAGCCTCCTACCCGCCGAGGCCGGCGCGATAGTTCGTTTCGCGTCCCCGGAACTCCCGCGGCGGCGGCGCGAACAGGGTTTAGGGACCTGGGTGGCACGCTACGTTCGTGCCGCCCCACAAGCGGGCGAGCTCGGTCAACGATTGAATCTCGTAGTCAGGCTCAGGTTCGACTCTCGCTCGGGGCCAGCCGACCCCTGTTGAGCCCGTGCTCCCGCGGCCTATCCGCGAAAACGTTGGATACCCCCGTACATGACCGAACCGTCGTGGTCGTCCGGCGGCTTCGTGGGACTGTGGTTCGGCATCCCAGGATCTCAGGGGCCCGGTAGGCGCAGGCCTTGTAGCTGCTGAGTTCCTCGTTATCCCATGAGGAGGCACGCATGCGTTATCTCGATTCCTTTCCTCGCCCTCTCAGCGTCGCAAGTTCTTGACGACCCATCGGCCGGCCGAAGGTTTTTTTTGGGCAACCTTGAGGCGAGTAGCAGGCACGGCGAGGACAAGCTGACTCCGCGCTAAGACGAGAGTCTGCGGGTCGAGGTGGTCAGCCGAGGAGCGCGATTTGTTCGAATTTCCTAGGTTTCTCGACCTGAACGCTTGAACATGGGCGAAGGGTCTGCAAAACGCTCATCGAGGGTTCGATTCCCGCCGACGCATCAGGCGTTTCTCGAGAAACGCCATGATCTGAGAGCCGAGTTGAGAGTCACGCCCGAAGATGCCTGAGCATGCGACGCAAGCGCAGCATTCGCGCTCGCGAGGAAGCGGAGCGTTCGTGGTGAGCGATCGGGCGGGTCATACTTCGACGCCTACGGCGACTCGCGTGGGTCGGCGAACGAGAGGGAGGGACGATGCCGCTCTATCTATCGAAGTTCAGCTACACGCCGGAGACTTGGGCCAGGCTGATCGGCAAGCCAGAGGACCGCCGAAAGGCCGCTCAGTCGTACATCGAGTCGGTCGGTGGGAAGCTCCACGGGTTCTGGTACGCCTTCGGCACACACGACGGCTACAACCTATGGGAGGCCCCCGACAACGTGTCCATGGCCGCGGTTGCGCTGGCGATCAGTGGCGGCGGTGCGCTTAGCTCGTTGGAGACGACAGTCCTCCTGACCGTCGACGAAACGATGGATGCCCTGCGCAAGGCCAAGCAAGTCCAGTACCGAGCCCCCGGCGCGTAGCTGCTCGCGCGCCTGGTCGCGGTGGCGGCCGGACCCTTCAGTGGCTGGCTCGATCTGATGAGCGTCGCGGAGGACGAGGGCTAACGCCGCAAGGACGGCCAGGGAACGTCGCCGCAGAGGGTCCCTCGCTCGTAGCCGTTCGGCGCGTCGACGACCTTCACGAAGGTCGAACACTTGAGCGGCAGTTCCATCGGTGCGTCGACGCGCACAAGGTAGATCTCGCGCCCCGGATCGATCTGATAGGTCCGGATGCCCTGCTGCTGCGCGAGGAGGGCGTACGTCGTCCGCTGGACCTCGTACGTCGGGCTCCCCCGCAACAGGTAGGTGCTCTGGCGCACCGCGTCGGACTCGTCGCGGTACGGCCCGCCTGTGGCATGGAACAGAGCTGTCGGGATCGCTGGTGGGCTCGCGATACCGCCCGTCGGCCGGATCTCGATCGGGACCCTCACGACCTCCGCATCGCTGCCGTCCTTGCCACTGGTCTGGAAGACCTCGAGCGTCGCGCGGCCGACGAAGCTCTCGGGGACGCTCGCGATGGTCTCGTAAACGCCACCCGCCTCACCGTTCGTACCGGTGGTCCCGTAGCTCGAGACGATCCGGCCGCTCGGGTCGCGAACGCGCCAATCGACGTGCGCCTCGAACGCGCTGGCGACCCCGCTCACCGAGAACATCCAGCTCACCACGTCCCCCGGCCGCGGCCCGTACACCGCCGTCGTCGGTGCCACCGCGGACGGATGGCCGCCGATGTCGACGACGACCCGCACGGGATCGAAGAGCAGCGCCGTTCGCCACGGGCGCAGGTCGTCGAGCGCGAGCACGTAGACGAGCGGCGTGCCGCCGAATCCGACTCCGGTCGTGACGGAGCGCAGCGGCGATCGATCGACCACCTCGACGCCCTGCTTCGCGTCGACCCCCCCGTAGATCTCGACGGTCAGCTGCCACTTCCCGCCGTCCGGGCTGAACGTCTCGGGATTGCTCGAGACGTTGACGTTCCAATCGGGGTACATCCGCGTCGGCTGGCCCGCGGGCTGATCGATCTCCACCACGAAGCGCGTCAGTCCCGGCGCGACCTCATCGACCGAGTGGGTCGCGCGGGCCGCGCGTTGCGGCCCGCCACGCTCGCCGAAGCCACGCACCGACCGAAGGCTGCCCTCGCTGGCGTATCCGAAGACCTGCTCGCGCGTGAGCGGCCCATCGAGCGGGAGCGGGCTCGGCTTGCCGCCATTGACCGTGATCTGCACGCGCCGGATGCCAGGCTCCTCGGTGGCCGTGTACACGAGCTCCTGCCGCAGGCCGATCGCCTGGTCCGCGGTCGTCACCCGCCAGCCGCCGTCCGGGAGTGCGTAGTCGACGAGCGCCAGATCTCCGTGGATGGCCACCGTGGTGACGTGGAGCTGGCTCGGATCGGCGAGCGGGAACGGGTTGAACGCGCCGAGCGGGCCGGGGAAGCTCGCGTATTTCGCCGGGTTCAACGCGTCGAGGCGGGAGCGGATCCGTTGCTCGGGCGTCGGCTGGATCGCGATGCCGTCGACGTGCACGCTCACGGGCGGGAGACCCGCGCGCGGCAGGTAGATCCGCTGGTGATCGGGGAGGACACGCGGCGTGGTCGCTGCCGCGGACGACGCGGCCACGCTCGGGGCGCTGGGCGCGCGCGCGAGTGACGCCGTGGCGACACCGACGGCGGGAGCCTCGCCTACGCGTTCGATGATCGGCAGGAGCGCGGCGGCGAGGAGCAGACCGGCCACGACGACGCCGGCCAGCTGCCAAAGCGGGAAGCGGCTCATGGGTTCGAGACTGCCGAATCACGGACGCTGCAAAGAGTGAGAAACCGTCGCGCGGCTCGCACTGAGGACAGTCTTGGGTGAAGCTTGCCGCGGGGCGGCGAAGCGCAGGGGTTTGACGACCTAACTGACGACCGTTGGGTGCGTCCAGGCACGTCCCGCATCGTCGCTGGCATCACCGCGCGAGCGTAGCCGTGCTCAGGCGACGGTCGCGGTCGCCTCCGTGTCCGCGCGCGCGGCCTCGCCCTTAGCGGCGCGGTCCCGTTGGGCCGGTCGCACCGATCGCGGTCGCGCTCCCAGCGAGGGGTAGCGCAAGCACGAAGACGCTGCCGGCGCCACTGCTCGAATCCAGCCACAGCCGGCCGTGATGCTGATCGGTGATCCGCTGGCTGATATGGAGGCCGAGGCCCGTACCGGAGATGTCCCGTGTGCGCGAGGTCCGGTAGAACGGAGCGAAGATCCGGTCGCGCTCGTCGTCCGGCACCCCGATGCCGCGATCCGTCACCCGGATCTGCGCCTCGGTGCCGACGACCGTCAGCGAGACGTTGATCGGCGAACCTGGCGCGCTGTACTTGAGCGCGTTGTCGAGAAGGTTGCCAAGGACCTGTGCGATCCGCTCGGGATCGCCTTGGACCCGGATCGGCCGTGGCGTGGGGAAGGTGATCCGGGCGGTGTCCTCGTGCTCATGCAGCCCGATGGTGATCGCGATCGCGACGCCGAGGTCGAACGTCGCCACCTCAAGGCTGAGCGCGCCAACGCTCACCCTGGCGTGGTCGAGCAGATCCCCGATCAAGCGGTTCATGCGCTTGCTTTGCTCACGGACGCGAGCCAGCGCGTCGGCCGCGCGCACGGGATCCTTCAAGATGAATCGCTGGGCGAGCTGGGTCTGGCCGTCGATGGACGTCAGGGGCGTGCGCAGCTCGTGGACGGCCATGCTGAGGAAGTCGGCGGCGGACCAGTTCACCGACGCCGGCCCGCTTAGCTCCGGGAACACGGTGATCGCCTCGGCAGAGATCCCCTTGCCGTCCCGCGCGGATGAGGTTTGCGGTGCGTCAACGGCGTGCTTCAGCGTGGCGAGGAACTCGACCACGAGGAATGGCTTGTCGATCACGCCCGCGTAGCCTGCGGCCTTGCTCCGCGCGGTCGTGCCGGCCCGGGCCTCGGCCATGGAGGCCGGATCCGCGGTGAACATGAGCACCGGTAGGTCGGGATGGGCCCGGCGGATCGCGGCAGCGTCAGCCCAGGAGCGCTCATGACCTGTGGAACCGGGATCGCTGTCGAGGATGATGCACTGCGGCCGCCAGCGAACGATCGCCTCGGCGATCTGCTTGTGATCGGCGATGGACACGTGCTCGTAGCCTTCCTGGTCCAGGAGCTTGCCCACGAGCTTGCTGAGCGTGGGCTCATCCTCGACGAGCAACACGCATGGCTTTCCAACCCAATCGCTGCGCGGCTTGGTTTCGTGTTCAATTGCCATCGTGCCTCCAGCCGACCGGTCCCCGCGGCCCGCCGCCCTATGGCGCGATGGTCGCGGAGCCGCACAGGGGCGTCATTACCGGTTCGTCATGGGGCCGCGGCGCCATGACGAACGGCTTCGCGATCACGTAAATGGGCTCTTCGGCCAGCTCGGCGTTACACCCGGACAGGGCCTGCAGGTTCGCACTGGCCACGATGACCGGACCACGCCGAACGGATGGCCCTCGTCTTCCGGCAGCTGCTCCATGAGTTGGCGGAATGCGGTGTCGTCGTTCACGACGAGAACGCAGGGGCGATCGTCCACCGCTCGGACCCCGGCAGACCGAGTGCCATGGGGCTAGGCTTTCGCGAAGGAAGGCGAGGGGACAAGGATGCGGCTTCTTATCGGTTTTATGGTGGCGACGACACTGCTCGTCGCATGCGGCGGCGCGGCAGCGCCCGCGGCGCAGGCACCCGGGGCCACGAATGCACCGGCCACGACCGTTGCGGCCTCGACCCAGACGACCACGGCAACGACCGCGGCCGGGCCGAACATCGCCGACGTGCTCAAGGCTGGCAAGGCGACGACGTACAAGGCGACCTACACCTGGTCGGTCACCGTGGGCGGGCAGACGACCGCCTCCGAGCAGACCTGGTACTACAAGGCTCCGAACACCCGGTTCGACTTCTCGGCGGGCCCCGGCGCGTCGATCTCCATCTTCTCGCTCGCTGACGGCACGTTCCTCTGCACCAACGCGGGTGGCAGCTCGTTCTGCCAGAAGAGCGCGCAGCAGGCAGCGCTCGGTCAGAACCCAGCAGCCGACTTCGCGCTCCAGCTCCAGGGCGACCCGTCCAAGTTCAACGCGTCGTTCACCGGTAGCCAGTCGATCGCGGGCCAGCAGGCCCAGTGCTACAGCGTGAAATCGATCGCGGCGGCCGCCTTTGGCGACGTCAGCACGTGCTACTCGTCGAATGGCGTACCGCTGAAGACGACGATCACCGCATCCGGCTCGACCGTGACCATGGAGGCCACCGCCTTCAGCACGAACGTCACCGACGCGGACTTCGCGCTCCCGGCGGCGGTCCGCTAACCCCCGAGCACGACGAGGGCCTCCCGCGCGGCCTCGCGGACCCACGGGTACGGGTCCGTGACCGCTGCGCGTTCGAGCAGCGGTCGCACCCGGCTGTCGCCGATGCTCGCGAGCGCCGCCGCGGCGGCCTCGCGAACGCCCGACTCGCGGTCCGCGAGCAGTCTGACGACCTCGATGAGCGAATCGTGGTCCCGGAGCCGGTCGAAGCCGTGGGCGGCGAAGATCCGGATCATCCAGTCGCGGTCCTGCGCGGCTCGGCGGAATGCCGGCAGCGCCATTGGCTCGTGCAGCTCGGCCAGCGCGAGGAGCGCCCATTTCCGCACCTCGCTCGGCTCGTCGGCCGCCTGGAGCAGGATCGCGACCGCGTGCTCGCGGGACTCGCCGAGCCCGCCGGCGAGGTCGGCGAGGGCCTTCGCGGCGTGCGCGCGCTCGTACGTCTTGTCGGCGTGATCGGCGAGGATCGCGATGATGCCGCCGATGTCGTGTGCGCGCTCGAGACGCTCGACGCGTGTCTGGAGGAATGCGGGAGTGCGCATGTTACGGTCCTTCCTGACGGGCGCCGGGCTGCCCGAAGGATGTGAGCGCATGCGATCCGGTGGTTTCCCGTGCCGCTATGGCGGCTGCGACGTCCGCTTCGCGGTTACGGAGCAAGGCTCCATGAATTCTCTGCTTGCTGCAAGTGCCGAGCGATCGGCGCACGAGCTCGCGGTCCACGCCTACACCCACGTCCGGCTCGAGGACATCAGCAAGAAGCCGAGCTGGGCCCTGCGCCGCACCGTCGCCCCGAAACCCTGATGTGATTCGTCGCGCCGATTCGGTAGACTCGGCGCAACAACTGAATACGCGATGCCGGCCAGAGGTGCGGGCACCTGTAGCGCCGTCGAGGAACGAGCTTCCGCCGACACGGTGATCAGGGGTGTTCCGCCGGAGCCGGCGATCCGACTCGGGATCGCCAGCTGGTCCGCGTTCCGGAAGGGCGCGGGCTGTCGCGACGGAGAGGGCACTCCGCCGCGGAGCGCTGACCGCAGCAGGGCTTCGATTCGACGTCGGAGGGCTGGTGCGCGTTGGTGCGACCGGCCTTTTTCTTTGCCCACCGAGGGAGGGACGGCGTGCCGATCGAGCGATTCGCGATCATCGATTCCACGCTCCGCGAAGGCGAGCAGTTCTCGAACGCCCATTTCACGACCGACGAGAAGATCACCATCGCGAAGCTGCTCGACGAGTTCGGCGTGGAGTACATCGAGCTCACCTCGCCGGTCGCGTCGCCGCAGTCCTGCCAGGACCTCCGGACGGTCGCGAGCCTCGGGCTCCATGCAAAGGTCCTGACCCATGTGCGGTGCCACATGGATGATGCCCGCGTCGCCGTGGAATCAGGCGTCACCGGCATCGACATCCTCTTCGGTACGTCATCCTACCTACGCGAGTTCTCGCACGGGAAAAGCGTGGACGAGATCATCGTCGAGGCGAGCCGGGTCATCGAGTTCATCAAGGACCACGGCAAGGAGGTCCGCTTCTCGAGCGAGGACAGCTTCCGGTCCGCGGAGGGCGACCTCCTCAGGGTCTACCAGGCGGTCGACCGGATGGGGGTGGACCGGGTCGGCGTCGCGGACACCGTCGGCATCGCGACCCCTCGGCAGTGCTACGCCCTGGCGGTGGAGCTCCGCCACCACATCAGCTGCGACATCGAGTTCCACGGCCACAACGACGCGGGCTGCGCGATCGCCAACAGCTACAGCATCCTCGAGGGCGGCGCGACGCACATCGACACGAGCGTGCTCGGGATCGGCGAGCGCAACGGCATCACGCCGCTCGGCGGGTTCGTCGCGCGCATGTACGCCGACGATCCTGGGGCGATCAAGAAGAAGTACGACCTGCCGAAGCTCAAGGAGCTCGACGAGCTCGTCGCGTCGTTGGTGAAGATCGAGATCCCGTTCGACGAGTTCGTGACCGGCAAGTTCGCGTTCCACCACAAGGCCGGCATGCACACGAAGGCCATCTACGTGAACCCGCACAGCTACGAGATCCTCGACCCGGCCGACTTCGGTCTGACGCGCACGATGAACATCGCCCACCGGCTCACCGGGCACAACGCCGTCGGCAAGCGCGCGGAGGAGCTCGGGCTCACCTTCGGTAAGGACGAGCTTCGGGAGATCACGAGGAAGATCAAGGCCCTCGCCGACGCCGGCCCGCTCTCGATGGACCAGCTCGATTCGCTGCTGCGAGAATGGGTCGTTGCCTAAGTCACTCGCGGAGCTGATCCTGTCGCGGCAGTCAGGCCGTGACGTGCGCGCAGGCGATCTCGTGATCGTCCCGATCTCCCGGGTCATGGTCCACGACTCGGTGATCGACGCGGTCATGGCCGGCCTGCGTGACCTCGGCAAAGAGAAGGTGTGGGACGCGAGCAAGGTCGGCGTCTTCGTCGATCACGCCGCGCCCGCGCCGACGCCCGTGGTCGCCGACTCGCATCGCGTCCTCCGCGAGTGGGTACGGGTCCAGGGCATCCAGACGTTCTATGACGCCGGTGAGGGCGTCTGTCATCAGATCATGGTCGAGGAGGGGTACTGCGAGCCCGGCACAGTGATCGTGGGCAGCGACTCGCACAGCAACTCGTACGGTGCGGTCGGCTCCTTCGGTGCGGGGATGGGTGCGACCGATGTCGCGGTCGCCCTCGCCCTCGGGCGGACGTGGTTGCGCGTGCCGGAGTCCATCAAGGTGACGTTCGCCGGGACCCTTCGCAAGGGCATCACGATGAAGGACGCGATCATGCGCGTCGTCCGCGAGATCGGCACCGACGGGGCGCGGTACGCCTGCGTCGAGTTCCACGGCGTGGGCGACCTGCCGCAGGGCGATCGCATCACGCTCGCCGGCATGACGACCGAGATGGGCGCGAAGGCCGGCATCGTCGTCGGCACCCCGGAGGCGCCGGCCTGGCTGCGTCCCGACCCGGAGGCCTCGTACCTGCGGACGGTGCACGTCGACCTGTCGACGCTCGAGCCCCAGATCGCGATCCCGCCGCGGGTGGACCAGGTCTCGGACGTCAGCCAGGCCATCGGGATACCCGTGGACATCGTGTTCCTCGGGTCGTGCACGAACGGGCGCCTCGTCGACATGCAGCAGGCTGCCGCTGTGCTGCGCGGCCGTCGCGTCTCGCCGCGCGTCCGGCTCGAAGTGGTCCCGGCGTCGCGGCGGCAGTTCGAGGACGCGATGGCCGACGGCACCCTCGGCATCCTGTCGGCGGCGGGCGCGGTCATCGGGAGCTCCGGCTGCGGCCCGTGCCTCGGGCGCACCGGGGGCGTGCTCGCGGCTGAGGAGGTCTGCTTCTCGACGGCGAACCGCAACTACAAGGGCCGGATGGGTTCCCCGGACGCGTCGATCTACCTCGGCTCACCGTACGTCGCCGCGGTCGCGGCGCTCACCGGGGTCATCGACGACCCGCGTCCGTATCTCGAGGCGAACGACGCGGACTTCGACGCGCTCGTCGCACGGCGCCGCAGCGAGCGCGGCGACCGTGGCGCGGCGTCGGAGCGCTCGGGCGACCGCTCGCGCGAGCTCGTGATGGCGATGCCCGAGCGCCACGGTCCGCAGGTCGTCGGCATGGACCAGGAAGATTGACTGAGCGACGAGCGGCTGTGCCGCGAGGAGCGAATCCGCCAGCCGTCAGCGCGTCTTCGCGGCGAAGCCGCGAGAGTGGACAGGACTGATGCCGCGCGCGTGGGTGTTCGGGGACGACCTCGATACCGACCAGATGGTCCCCGGACGCTTCGCGCCGTTCATGGTCGGCCAGGACAAGTTCCAGAACTACGCCTTCTGCGACGCCCGTCCCGGCTTCGCGAAGGAAGTGCGGCCGGGCGACATCCTGGTCGGCGGCGAGAACTTCGGCTGCGGGAGCTCGCGCGAGTACGCGGTCGCCGCCCTGAAGAAGCTCGGGATCGGCGGCGTCGTGGCAAGGAATTTCGCGCGCATCTTCTTCCGCAACTGCATCAACCTGGGCATCCCGGTCGTCGAGTCCGCGGACGCGGTCGCGCTGGCGAAGGACGGGGACGAGGTGACGCTCGATCTGGGCGCGGCGGTTCTCCGTACGCCCCGGGGCGACGCGGTGATCCGGCCGCTCGCGCCGTTCGCCCAGGAGATCCTCTCGGCCGGCGGGGTCGTGCGATACCTCGCGGCGCACGGCGACTTCCCGAAGGTGTCCTAGCCGTGGCTGACAATCCGTACCTCGTCGGACCGGGTGCCGGGAGGGCCGTGCAGCTGCACGACCTTCAGGTGGTGCACAAGGTCGACGGAGATCAGGTCGGCGGCGCCTTGTCGATCGTCGAGCACGTCATCCAGCCGCTCGTCCTGGTCAAGCCGCATCGCCATGCGAACGAGGACGAGATCTCGATCGTGCTGAGCGGCTCGATCTGGGCGAGGGTCGGAGCGCTCGAGTTCGAAGCCCCCGCCGGCTCGTATCTCGTCAAGCCGCGCGGCTTACCGCACGCGATCTGGAACCTCGGGCCCGAGCCGTCGAAGGTCGCGGAGATCGTGTGCCCGTCCGGATTCGAGCGATACTTCGATGAGATCGAGCCGGTGCTGCGCGGCCGGGGCCCGGAGTTCGACGAGCAGTTCTACGCGATCGCTCAGCGGTACGCGATCGTGCCTGAGGACGAGTGGTCGACCGAGCTCCAGAAGAAATACGGGATCCATTTGTGATGCTGATTGGGCGCCTCGATCCCGACTAGAGGTCGATCGCGATGGGCAGCGCGTCTCGCGCCCAGCTCGAGAGCTTCTTCCCGTCGCGCCAGCCCATGTACTTCCCGTCGAGGAGCTCGCGCGCCGCGGCGTCCTCCTTCGTGTTCGGCCGGACGACCCGTGCCCTGGCCGACGCGGTCTGCGAATTGATGCGCACCCTCACCGCCGGCCGCTTCCTGAGGTTCTTGACCCAATCCGCGGAGTCACCCCCGCCGCTCAGCATGTACAGGGCGCCGTCGCGAATGGCGAACCAGATTTCGATCTCGTGCGGCTTCCCGCTCGTGCGGCCGGTGGTCGTCAGGTAACAGAAGTCTTCGCCGCCGAGACGCTCGAACACGCTCCCGAGCCTACGACGCTGCGCGGGGGCGGACCGCCTCGCCGGCAACGCTTCAGGCCGCGAGCACCTCGCGCAGCCAGGTCGTGACGGCGCGCAGCATCTCGGCGCGCTGGGCGGGCTGCGTGAAGTTGTGGTCCGCGGCCGCGATCGTCACCAGGCGATGGGCCACTCGGGCCTGGGTGAGGACGGCCGCGTAGCGATCGGCGTCGCCGGCCGGGACCACCTCGTCCTCGGCGGGCCGCACGAGCAGCACTTTCGCCCGCGTTCGCGTGATCTCGGCGAGCGGCTTGGCCGTCCCGAAATAGTCACGAGCGGCCGGCGTCGCGATCAGCACCGCGGCCCGGATCCGCGAGTCGCGCCCGGCGGTTATCGCCGCGACCGCTCCGCCGAACGACCACCCGAGCAGGCCGACGCGCTGCGGGATGGCCGGATGCGCGCGCAGGAGCCGGACCGCGCCTGCGGCATCGGCGAGGCCGGCCAGCGCGTCGCCGTCGATCCGGAACGTGAACCGCACCGCCGCGATGCCCGCGGCCGCGAGGCTGTCGCCAAGGAACGTGGCGTCCTCCATCGTGCCGCCGCGCCCCGGGAGGACCGCGACGCCGCCGACCGTCTCGCCGTCTGGGAGATGCAGGATGCCCTCGATCTCCGTCCCCGCGACCGAGAACGACACCCGCTGGAGCACTAGGCGGGCGGTGCCGGCCTCGCGGGGACCTCGGGCATCGCGAGCATCTCGAGGACCATCTCGCGCCGGTCGATCGGCGTACGGCTGGAGATGAGCTCGAGGACCTTCTTGCGGCCCTTCATCTTGCCGATGAGCATCGCGCCCACGAGCTTGTCGCCGAGGAAGAACAGGCGCTTGTAGTTGCGGCCGTCGAAGTCGACCTCGACGATCGCTTCGGCATCCGGCTCCTCCTCGGTCGTCACACCCATGACCGAGATGTTCGAGTCGAACATCCCGGAGGCGTACGTCGGCACCTCGACATACGGCTGCTTCGCGCCGAGCATGTTCTTGGCGACGTGTCGGCCGTGGTTCAGCGAGTTATCCCACGTGCCCATGCGGTGGTGGCGCTGGGACACGACGTCGTAGAACTCGGCGACGTCGCCCGCGGCCCACACGGCGGGCATGTTCGTCTCGAGGAACTCGTTCGTCCGGACGCCGACTTTGGTCTCCAGGCCGGTGTCCTTGAAGATGTCGACGTTCATCGTGAGCCCGAGGCCCACACCGACGATGTCCGCGTTCGCCGTGAAGCCCGCGGTCCCGGTCACCTTCACGGTGCCGTTCGACTGCTCCACCTTCGCGATGGCTTCCTCGTAGTGCAGATGCACGCCGGCGTCCTCGGCGAGCAGCGTCACGATCTTGCCGCCCGCCTCATCCAGGGCCCGGCGCAGGAACCAGGGGCCGCGCATGAGCCAGTGCGTCTCGAGCTTGCGGAAGGCGAACGCCTCGGTGAGCTCGTAGCCGATGAACGAGCCGCCCAAGATCACCGCGACCTTCGATTCGGGGATCTTCGCGACCATCGCCTTTGTTTCGTCGAAGTACTGGAAGTTGAAGACCGCCGGC
>DASYVN010000048.1:0-9987 GCA_035937095.1 Candidatus Limnocylindria bacterium | reverse complement strand
CCCCGCGTGGTCGGTACAACCAGCGTCTTGCCGCTCGCGCTCGGTGCGGGTTCCTGCCGTGAGATCCGGTTGACGAGCCGTCCCCCTCGATCTTCGCCTCGTCGCTAAGCACCGGGGTTCTCCGTGAAGGCCTCGAACCGTTCCCGCGGGAAATGGCTAGCCGGTCTTGGCCATCGCGAGGATCTGCTCACGGGTCTGCAGCGGCATGGCGGAGTGAATCGATTTGAGGTGCGCTTGGACGTTCGCGACGAACTCGTTGTCGTCCTTGCCGCTGATTCGGACGCTCGAATGCCCCTGGGCGCAGTCGGTGTACTTGCCAGCCATGTTCGGCCTCCCCTTTGTCGCGGAGATGACGTCGCGCGCACTGTATACCCACAATGGCCGTCTCAGCTCCAGCCTCCGACTCGCGGCAACGACGAGCTAGGCCAATCAGAGTTTCACTGCACCTCTCACGGCTGACGAGCCTCGCCGGTCGAGGACGTATCTCGTGCCAGTCAGCAGGACGCCGAAGCCGACGATGCCGATAAGCACGGGAAGAACGGGTCGCGTGTGGAGACGAACAAGCCGGCGAGCACGGCGAGGATGAAGCCGCGGACCACGAGCGTCGTCGGGTAGAGCACCTCGAGCCGGTGCCGGATGATCTGCACGATCAGGATGCCGAGCGCCAGGAGCACGACGCCGAGGAGGCGCGGCAGCGCGTCACCGTACTCGCCGTTCGAGAGCAGCAGACGCATCGCGAATTGCCCGGTCGCGATGAGCGCGACGCCCGCGACGACGAGCTAGCCGGCGAGGTAGTAGACGCTCAGGTGCGTTCGTAGCATGCGGAGAATGTACTCATCGCGGCAAGGCGCCCATGGCAGCGCCTGTGGCCGCGACCACTCGTGCCATGAGCCGTGCGGCACGAGCTGAGCCGAGCGTCGCGAGCGCCTGCCAGCTGTGGAAATAAAGCGCCAGCTGCAGCGCTGACCGATCCACCTTCCAACCTTCGATCGAGGATCAAGAGACCCCGCTTTACCGCTTGGACACCTCGGAAAGACCGCGACACCACTCACCCCAAGCATGAACAAGACACCGCGGGTCGCGCACTTCCCAACGCCTTATCCCCTAACCCGACGGGGCTCTGACCCGCTCGCAGCCCTATCCTCAACGCGTGTTCACGCGTGAGGAGATCCGGCTCACGTCCCTCTCGTCCTGCGCCGGCTGAGGAGCGAAGCTGGGCCCCGGCCCACTGGCGCAGGTCCTGCGCCCCCTCGCCACGCAGCGCGAGCCAGCGGAGCTGCTCGTCGGGCTCAAGACATCCGACGACGCGGCGGTGTATCGCGTTGCCGACGACGCGGCGATCATCGAGACCGTCGACTTCTTTCCGCCCATCGTGGACGACGCCTACGCCGCCGGCGCGATCGCCGCGGCGAACGCGATGTCGGACGTGTACGCGATGGGCGGCGAGGTCCTGTTCGCCCTGAACATCGTTGCGTGGCCGGACGATCTCTCCTTCGACCCGCTCGAGCGGCTCATGCAGGGCGCCGTCGACAAGATCGCGGAGGGCGGTGGGGTCATCGCCGGCGGGCACACGGTCATCGATCGCGAGCCGAAGTTCGGGCTCGCGGTGACCGGTCGCGTGCACCCGGAACGGATCCTAACGAAGGGCGCCCTGCGCGGCGGCGACGCGCTCTGGCTGACCAAGCGGCTTGGGACCGGCGTCCTCACGACCGCCCACAAGAACGGCGACCTCGCGCCCGAGGACCTGGCGTCGGTGGTGGCCTCGATGGTCGCGCTCAACCGCGCGGCGGCGCGCGCCGCGGTCGAGGCCGGCCTGCACGCCGCGACCGACGTCACGGGCTTTGCTCTGGTGGGGCACGCGCATGAGATGGCCGAACGCTCGAAGGTCGGGATCCGGATCGACGCCGCCGCCGTGCCGCTTCTGCCCGGCGCGCGATCGCACGCGGATCGCGGTGTCACCTTCGGTGGCCTGGAACGGAACACGGCGTACTTCGTGGGCGAGGGACACGTGCGCTTCGACGAGAAGCTCGATGGCGCGACGCGGCGGCTCATGCTCGACCCGCAGACATCCGGTGGACTGCTGATCGGCGTCCCTGCCGCACATGCCGGCGCCTGGGACCGCGCGCGCGAAGGTCACGGCGTCGAGGCGTGGCCGATCGGCGAGGTCGTTCCCGGCGACGGCGTCGCGGTGGCGTGACCGAGGCCGCGAAGCCGGCGACGAGAGCGGCGCCGCTCGCGCTCCTCAGCCCCTCGAGTTCGCCAAACCGGAGGAATGAAGCCCATCGAACACGACGAACCGAAACGACGGCAGGAGCACTTCATCGCGGAGCAATTCGTTGCTTTCCTCCGGAGCGAGATCCGGGGTGAGCCTGCGCATCTTGGAAGATGACAATGTCTGTCCCAGCTAATTGCGTTTTTCGGCGGGCTTGCCTAAACGTCATCAGCAATGACAAGTTCGTTAGGCGCGTTGGGTCTTTCTTTACCTTCAGGCGGAAGTGAAAACGCCTGCTCTTCCGAGCCCCGTCGCACGCAATCCATATCGCGCTGTTGTAGTAGTCGGCTTGAGTTCGAACACGTCGGCACGGTGCGGCAGCGATGCCGCGGCTCGAGGGCTGGAAGCGGCGGGCGAACGCGTCATGCCGCCACGAAGGACAGCGCAGGCCAAGCCCACGCGCCCGGGCGGCTGGACGCATCTTGCTGGCAGCGGGCGCAGACGATCGACGGCAGGCGAGCAATGAAGTCGTCAAGAGTCTCGCCCGCCAGGGCATGAAAGCCCTCCTCGAGAGACGCCCCCTGCCCAAGCGCTTCGAGCAGGGCGGTCACACCGCTCCGACCGACCCTGCGTTCGATCTCGAGCACCGCTTCGGCGGCCACGCCGTAGGCGCGCCCGCCGAACGAGGCGTTGACGGTCTGCCAGTCCCGACGATCGGTGAAGATCGTGAGCGCGCGTCGATCGGTCCGAAGGAACGCGATCGCGCCCGCTCGCGCAGGATCGACGATCGCGGGGTCGACGGCCGACACTCGGGTGGCCAATCCCTCATCGAGCCATGCCGGGATGTCATCGCCTGCAAGCTGGTGGAGCAGCACATGTGCGAGTTCGTGGCGATACACGACCGGCCGGGCGCTGGTGACGATGCCTTCGCCGTTGATCGCGACCGCATCTGATCCGGTCAGCAGCACGCCAAGGAGCTGCTGCGACAGCTGCGCCGCCACCGCGGGATCGACACCGAAGTGTCGCTGCATCGCCAGGCTGAAGGACTGCCGCGACGTGAAGAGGAACACCGCGGGCGGCTGCTGATAGCTGCGACCGAAGTACTCTTGTACGGCAACGGAATCCGCAATGACAAGGCGCAGCGCGCCGTCCACGATCGGACCGGAGACGCCGATCTCGGTCCAAAGCTGCACGCCGCTAGCGGTCGTGCGCCGGAACTCCGTCCCGAGGCGCTGGCGCAGGAGGGCGAGCGCGACCTCGCGCTGCAGCGCTGCCGTCGAGGCACCACTCGCGGGCACGACGAGACAGAAATCAGGGGCCTCCGCCGCCTCGAGCTGGGCGCAGGCATCCTGCCGTCGGACGAGCAGCTCGCCGCGATCGACGGACGGACCGGCGGTTGGCAGGGCGAGACAGAAGGACGGCCCGAACGCTGCGGGCTGCGCGCACGGGCGTAACTGATCGGCGGCGGATATCGGCCCCGAGGTCTCGGGCGCGCTGGTCGGAACCGTCGCGCAGAACAGCGGCGTCGACGACTCGGCCGCGCAGCCCGATCGAGCAGACGGCAGCTGAGGCGCGAACCAGGTGAGGACGGCGAGAAGTACCGCGAGGACGACCACCAACGGGGCAACGCGACGCACGATCCTCAGCTCTGCGGCTCGATCAGCAGATAGAGCCCGACGCTAACAAGCACGATCGGCACGAGGAACGGCTCCAGGGGTGCCGGGATCGGCGACGAGCCCGTGATGAGCCTGGTCGCCGAGACGACTCCGAGCAGCCCTGCGGGGACCAACGGCCAGCGCCGCTCCGGCGCCAAGCCAAAGGCGGCGAGGAACCCCAGCGCGATGACGCCCACAAATCCGGGCGCGATCGCCTCCGGACGCAGCACCAGCCAGGTCGGAAGCAGCAGCGCGATGCCGAACGAGGTCAGCGTCACCATCGGAATGAGATAGACGTACTGGTGTCCGCGGAGATACGAGATGAGGAACGCGCCACCCATCGCGACGAACAGATACGAGGCCGCATTCGGCACCCCGAGGGGTTGGAGGATGAACGGAATGCCCATCGCGATCACCACCAGTCCGCCCAGCACGCCGCGGCGGCGCGGTGCCGGCGGTGCGGCGACCACCTGGGCCGGATGCGGATCGGCGGTCGCAGTCGGGTCGGCGCGGTCAGTCACCGGCGGGCCGCGCTGGACCCACCTCGCGGTGACGGTCGTAGCGGGCGTCTTCGTGCGCTCCAGCTGCCGGGCGATCTCGGCCCGCAGGGCGCTGGCCTTAATCGGCTTGAACAGGTAGTCATCGAACCCCGCGGCGCGGCCCCGCTGGCGGTCGACCTCGTCGGTATGTCCGCTCAGGGCGAGCATCGGTATCCGCACACCGGCTGCGCGGATCTGCTGGGCCAGGGCGATGCCGTCCAGGTCGAGGAGGCCGATGTCGGACAGGATCAGATCGAAGGGCTCGTTGATCGCGCGCTCCCGGCCGGCGACGCCACTCGACTCCAGGACGACTTGGTGGCCATCTTCCGAAAGCACCTCAGCCAGCAGCTCACGCGTCGGCCCGTCATCCTCGATGACCAGGATGCGATGACGATCAGCCATCTGCACCGTTATTTGCGCGGGCTGTGTCGCGCCGCAGCCACACGATTGATCGAACCGTCGAGTAGCACGCCGAACAGCGCCGTGCAAGTGATCGGACTGGCCGGGCTCCGTGTAGGCAGTCGCGGTGAGTCGCGCCGTTGCGCCTGGCGCGCGTGATCGATCAGCTGGCCGCCTCGAGCGCGCGCTCTTCGACCAGCCGCACGAAGTGGCGGACGAAACGCTCGTCCCATTGCGTGCCGGCGCCCTCGCGAAGCCGGCGTAACGCTTCGACATGCGGCAGGCCGGCCCGGTACGGGCGATCCGTGACCATGGCGTCCCACGCGTCCGCGACCGCGACGATGCGCGCGCCGCTCGGGATCGAGTCGCCGGACAGCCCGTCGGGATAGCCGGTGCCGTCCCAGCGCTCGTGGTGATGCCGGACGATCGGCACGTAGTGCTCGGTGCTCCGGAGCGGGCCGCAGATGCGTTCGCCCTCGACGGAGTGCCCCTTCATGACCGTGAACTCCTCCGGCGTGAGCGGACCGGGCTTGAGCAGGATCGCATCGCGGATGCCGATCTTGCCGAGATCGTGCAGCACCCCGCCGCGATACACGATGTCGATGTCCTCCGCGTCGAACCCGTGCGCTTTGGCGATCTGGCTCGCGTACGTCCCGACGCGCTCGGCGTGATGGACCGTGTACAGGTCGCGGGCCTCGACCGCTCGGGCCATCGCGAGGAGCACGTTCTCCGCGGCGTCCAGCTTCACGTTGAGCGATCGGTCCCGGAGCAGCACCTTCGTGCGCACGAGCAGCTCCTGGGAATCGAACGGCTTGGCCAGGAAGTCGTCGGCGCCGGCCTGCAGGCCCGCTAATCGGGTCGCGCGGTCAGATCGCGCGGTGATCAGGACCACCGGAACGAGCCGCCGGATGGGATGCGCCTTGATGCGCCGGCAGACCTCGAGGCCGTTCACCTTCGGCATCTCGATGTCGAGGAGCACGAGGTCCGGCTCGGCCGCGTCGATCGCGTCGAGCGCAGCCTGGCCGTCGGCGGCTTCGCGCACGTCGTAGCCCAGCGCCGCCAGATGGCCCTCGAGCAGCTCGCGGTTCGCCGCCACATCGTCCACGACGAGAACGACGGGCGCGCGCTGTGGCCGGATCGCGCTCATGACGGCGTGTGGCGGCGAACGGCTGCCCGGAGCGCGGAGGGCGCGATCGGCTTGGTGAGGTACTCGTCGAAACCGGCCTCGGCGCCACGGCTGATGTGCTCGGGCATCGCAGCGGAGCTGAGCGCAAGGATCGGTCCGGCCACACCGGACGCGCGCAACGAACGGCACATCGTGAAGCCATCCATGCCCGGTAGCTGGATGTCGACGAGGAGGACGTCGAACGGCTCGGCGAGCGCGCGGTCGTGAGCCATCAGTCCGTCGTTCTCGACCGTCACCTCGTGCCCGTCCGACTCCAAGACGTCCCGGAAGAGCTCCACGTTCATCGCGTTGTCGTCGACGAGCAGGACCCGCATCAGGCGCTCCGCTCCGCCGGCTGGCGGCGTGCACCGATGAGGGCCATCCAACCGGACAGCCGCGTCCGATCGATCGGCTTCGTGATGTGATCGTCGGCGCCGAGCGCGCGGACCCTGCCGTCGTCGTCCTCGACCGAAACGACGATGACCGGGATGGGCGGCGACGCTGTTCGCGCCAGCTGAAGGACGACTTCGCCGCGGCCATCCGGCAGCCGCAGATCGAGCACGATGCCGATGGGCGGATCCGCGGCGATGGACGCAGCCGCGGCCGCGACGGTCGTCACGACCTCGCTCCTCAGGCCGTTTCCGGCAGCGATCGCGACGATGAGCTCGACGTCCCGTCGCTCGTCCTCGACGATCAGGAGCCGCTCGCCCGCGAGCACGACGCCCGACACGTTCGGCAGCCACACGGTGAAGGTCGTTCCCTCGTCCGCCACGCTGGTGAACTCGATCGTGCCGCCGTGCAGCTCGACGAGACGCTTCGTGAGGGCCAGGCCGAGTCCGGTGCCACCGGCGTCGGACCGTCCTTCGTTCGGGCGCTCGAAGATGCGGAACACGCGGTCCTGTTGGTCGGCGGGGATGCCGATGCCTGTGTCCGCGACGCGCAGGACCAGGTCGCGACCATCGAGCCGCGCCTCGAGGTCGACCGTTCCCCGGGGTGGCGTGAACTTCACCGCGTTGGACATGAGGTTGAGCAGGATCTGGCGGACCCGGCCGGGGTCCAGCCACAGCGGCGTGTTATCCGACACGCCGACCGCGATCGTCACCCCCCGGGCATCCGCGGCCGGCTGGATCGCCGACGACACCGCCTCGACCAGCGTCGTGAGCGCGATGAGCTCGGGGCGGAGCTCGACCCGACCGGCCTCGACCTTGGACAGGTCGAGGATGTCGTTCACCAGAGCCAGTAAGTGATCACCCGCCTCGTGGATGTTCCGCAGGTACTTGCGCTGACGCTCGGCGATCTGTGCGCCGAGCTGCTCGTCGAGCAGCTCGGAGAAGCCGAGGATCGCGTTGAGCGGCGTGCGCAGCTCGTGGCTCATGCTCGCGAGGAACTCCGACTTCGCCTGGCTCGCCGCGGCGAGCTCCGTGTTCGCGACGGCGAGCGCTGCGCGATGCCGGGCGAGCCGCCGGAAGCCCCGCGCGAGGAGCACCGCCGCACCGAGCGTCAGTGCAAGGAACGCGAGGGACACCGAGCCGAGGCCGGTGATCAGTGGCAGCACGGCCGCGTCGAGTTCGGCGGGATCGTCCGTGACGACGAGGTGCCAGGCCACCCCCGGTACCGTCGCCGACGCCACCAGGCGCCTGGACCCGAGGAAGTTGGTCTCGCGCGCGACGCTCTCGCCGCGCAGCGACGCGGCGATCGTGGGATCGGCGGAGAGATCGAGCAACGCATCGTCGCCGATGCCGCTCGCGCGGGTGATCAGCCGGCCGCGGTCGTCGACCAGGTAGACGTCGGTGAAGGCGGCGCGCAGCCGCGCGAACCAGTCGCTCGCAGCACCGAGGTCGAGGGCTACGCCGAGGACGCCCACCGGCGCACCCGTCGGATCCCGGACCGGCACGACGATCGCCACCGACGGCGGTGCACCCTGTAGGACGGTGACGAACGCCTCGGAGACGTACGGCTGCCAGCTCCCGCGGCTCACTCCCTTGAAGTAGTCGCGCCCGGAGAAGTCCTTGCCTAGCGTGTCCGGCGCCGGCGGCTCGATCGCGAGGTTCGTGCCCGACCGATCGAGCACGAACACCCGCATGACCTCTTTGGGCATGAGCGCACGGAACGGCACGAGATAGCGTTCGATGACCGAGCCGTGTCCACTCCCGACGGCGGCCGCCAGACCGGGGTCCGCGGCCGCGGTGACCAGGCCGTTGCGCAGCTGATCGATCTCCGAGGCGACGAACATGCCGGCCTGGTCCGCGGCGCGGTGCTGATTGGAGAGGGTCCTTGCCCGAAGTCCGTCCCGGGCCGCGGCCGTCGACACCGTGTCGAGGACCAGGAGCGGCAGTGCGACGAGGAGCGTGACCAGGACCGCGGTCCGCCATGGACTCTCAGCTAGTCGTGGCAGCAGACGAGTCGGCGCAGCGGCGCGCGGGCGTGCCCATAGCTTCCGGCCGCTATCCACCCACACGGTCAAAAGGTACTGTTCGCCTCGCAGAGTGAAAGGTCTACAAACGTATAGCGAACGCGTGCCTCGTCCGACCGGTAGCCGGCGAGTCACTGTGCGTCGGAAGTCCGTGGCGGCTGGCCAGTCGGCGCGAAGCGCCCGCTAGAGCTGATGGCTCCCTCGGCGGAACGTCGACGATCGCAGCCCGGTCGTCGGTTCGCCGACTTCTGGCTCAGCCTCACCCCGCGACAGCGTCTGGTTCTGGACCTCGTCTCGACAGGGGCCTCGAACAAGGAGATCGCAACGAAGCTCGGCACGAGCGAGCAGGCGGCAAAACAGCAGGTGTCGAAGCTGCTCGCGCGCTTCGGCGTCGAAAGCCGGACTGGGCTAGCGCGGTCCGCCCTCGCCATCCGGATCACCGGTCAGCGCGCGAGCGATCTGCCCCTCGAGTACCTCTTCGATCTCGCGCCGATGGCGATGGCGATCACGACCGGTCCCGAGCATGTGTTCCGCGCGGTCAATCGCACCTTCACCGAGCTGTTCGGCGATCGCGACGGCTGGCTCGGCCTGAGCTTGCGTGACGTCCTGACCCCTGCCGAGGCCGCGCTCATCCCGTTCGTAGACGCGATCTACCGGCTCGGTGACCGTTTGCAGCGCGAAGGTCTCCCGATCCGGTGGAGCGATCCGGACGGGGGCGCCGTCGATCGCACCCTCACGATGACCATCCAACCGACGAAGGACGCGACGGGCGCCGTCACCGGCCTGGTGTTCTTCGGGCTTGACGTGACCTCAGATCGCGCTCCGGGTCCGTCTCGAGACGACGCACGCGCAGCAGGCGATGGTGGATACGGATAGGAGGTAGTCCAGCCTTCGCGAGTAGTGGCCGGAGCCATGACCGGGATGCGCGATTCGCAACGCGCGATGCGGTTCGGCTGGGCCGCAACGCGCATGGCGATCATCTGGACGAGCGCGGCGGGCGCGGTCCTCGCACTCTACCCACGTACCTTCATCGGGATCTTCACGAACGACCAGTCGATCATCACCGCGGGCGTCGGCGCGCTCATCGTCATCGGTCTCGCGCAGCTGGCACAGGCCGTGAACTTCACGCTGGGCGGCGCGCTCCGCGGATCCGGCGAGACCCGGTTCACCCTCGTCACAACGGTCGTGAACTGGTTCGTCGTGCGGCTGCCCCTCGCGGTGCTATTCGCGTTCCCGCTCGGGCTCGGCCTCGCCGGGATCTGGCTGGCGATCCTCGTGGACTACTGCGTCCGCGCCGTGATCCTCTCTCCCTGCGGTTCAGAAGTGGGAGATGGTCGAGGCGGGTCCTGTGATCCGCTGATCGGTGCCCAGGGCGGGAATTGAACCCGCAAACCCTTTCGGGCGACAGCCCCTCAGACTGTTGTGTTTACCGTTTCACCACCTGGGCGGATAAGCGCATTTTAGGCCACGTCCGCGGGCGTGGTGTATGAGAACCACCGCGCGATCCTCTGAGCGCGCACTCTAGCTTGCCACCTCCAGCATCTTCATCGTCTCGTCATCCTCGATCGTGATGAGCGGCTTCGCGAGGTAGTCGAGGCTCATGT
>DASYVN010000047.1:0-4955 GCA_035937095.1 Candidatus Limnocylindria bacterium | reverse complement strand
ATCGACGGCAACCCGTCGACCATCGGCGGCGGCAAGTTCGTCGCGACGGTCTTGGCGATCCAGAACGGCAACTTGAACATCAACTATGCAGCGGAGAACACCGCGCAGCCCGTGACGCCGCGGTTGGCCGAGTGGCGGCCTAGGCCCGCACGACGCGGATCTGAACCGTGCTGCGGTCCTCGCCGAGGATGCCGACGCGGTAGCCAGGCACGTTCGCGACGGCGTGGGCGAACCGCTGCGGCCCGGTCCACTGGAGGCGGAGCTTCAGGATCCCGGCCCGGTAGTACTCGATGCGAAGAGCGCCGACGCCCGGCACGCGCCGGAGCGCGAGCTCGAAGTGATGCCAGTCGTCCGGTGTGGCGAGGGGCGTGACCACGAGGTCCATCTCGCCGATCGCCGGCGCCTCGCGGGTCGCAGGGATCGAGACCTCCTCGAGCCCGATCCTCATCGGGCGGGCCGGCGGCGGCTCATCCGCTCCGATCATGAGCGGGCGGCCGCGGTGGGCACGAGTGGACTCGATCGGTCCATCGACCCGGTGGATGGTCTCCGGAGCGGCTGGGGCGGGCGCGGAAGGCGCTCGCATGGCGATCCGAGACGCCAGATCGCCCTGGCCGGCGAGGCCATCGTTGATGCCCGTGTCCTTGCTTCCCACCACGAAGACTCACGCTAGGGTCTGGCCGGATCTCGCACCTCACCCATCGGCGGGAGACGTCGGGATCGGCCTGCTCACCCATCCCCCGAAAGACGGAGCCGGACGAGAAAGGCGGTCGTTTAGAGTCGGCGTTCGATGAACCTACACGGGCGCACGCTCCGCGCCGCGCTCCTGCCCCTGATCCTCGTCGCGGCCGCGGCGTGTGGCGGTGGCGGCGCGGCGAAGCCTACGGACCCAGCCGCCGACGCGCTCGCCCGTGGCATCGCCGCGCATAACGCCAACAAGCTCGACGAGGCGACCAAGGACTATTTCGAGGTCCTATTCAACGACCCGAAGAACAAGTTCGCCTTGTACAACCTCGGCCAGATCGCCCGGATCCAGAACCGGCTCGCGATCGCGGAGGGCTATTACCGCTCGGCGCTCGAGATCGATCCGAACTACGGCCCGGCGCTGTTCGGCCTCGGAGTGGTGCGGCAGGCCTTCAACAGTGTCCAAGAGGCGATCGATCTGTACCACAAGGACATCTCTGTCGAGCCGAACAACGCCGCCGCGCACTACAACCTCGGCATCCTGCTGCGGGTGCAGGGCAAGACCGCCGAAGGCGACGCCGAGATCGCGCGCGGCATCCAGCTCGACCCGACGCTGCCGCAGCCGCCGTCGCCAACCCCCACGGCCAAGCCGGCGACGCCGACACCGACCCGCTGATCCGGAGCGCGCTTTCGCCGCGCCCGCTCGCGTCGCGCTCCCTCATTCGCGCCGAGGTCGCCGTCATCTCGCTTCTCGTCGCCATCCCGATGCTATTCAACGCGATCGAGCTTCTCCCCGAGCTGACCCCGATCCCCAACGTGAACGACGACGCCGCCCATCTCTTGTTCGTTCGGCGCGCGGAGGAAGCACTCAGCCACGGAGAGGATCCGGTCGATTTCTGGGTGCCCGATCTCGAGCTCGGATTCCCGCAGTTCGTCTACTACCAGCACCTGCCCCACCTCGCTGTCGTGGCCGGGTATCGCCTGCTGCTGGGAAGCGTCGACATCGTCACGGTCTTCAACGCGGTCCGGTATCTTCTGCTCGTCACGCTGCCCGTGACCGTGTTCTGGTCCATGCGCCGCATGGGATTCACCGCGGTCGCGAGCGCGATCGGCGCGGCGGCGGCGTCCCTGCTGTCCTCGGGCGGACGGCTTGGTTTCGACTACGACAGCTACGTCTGGCGGGGCTACGGCGTGTTCACGCAGCTCTTCGCGATGCACCTGGCGTTCGTCACGCTCGCGCTCTTGCATGATGTGATGGACCGCGGTCGCGGATATCTCGCGGCCATCGTCGCGTTGAGCGCCTTGGTGCTATCCCAGTTGCTCTACGCGTACATGATGGCCATCAGCGCGGTCGTCGTCGCGCTGTGTGCGGCGTGGCGGCTGCTCCCGCTGCGCGCGCTGCGGCTCGGTGTCACGGGCGTCGCTGCCGGGCTCGTCGCCGCGTACATGATCGTACCGGCGGCAGCGTCGGGATACTGGCTGAACGTGTCGCCGTACCTCGAGACGTACAAGTACGACTCGTTCGGCGCCGGTCCAATCCTCCAATGGCTCGTGACCGGCCAGCTGCTCGACGGCGATCGCTTTCCGGTGCTCACGCTCCTACTCGCCGTCGGTATCGTCGCCGCGATCGTGACGCGCTCACGGCCCGCACTGATCGCCCTCGGCCTCTTCGTCGTCTGGCTCGTGCTGTACTTCGGCCGGCCCACCCTCGGCGGGATCGTCGACCTTTTCCCGTTCCACAACGCGCTGTTCTTCCACCGCTTCATCGGCGGGGTCCACCTCGCCGCGATCCTCCTCATCGGCGCGGGTGGCGCGTGGTTGTGGGCGCTCGTGGCCCCATGGCGCGGCGCCGTGCGGATGGCCGCGGTGACTGCCGGCCTGGCGTTCGTGCTCGTCGTCGCGATGCGGGAGCGCGCGGACAACTACGCGCTGAACGCGACGTGGCTCGAGCAGACGAAAGCGGCAATCGATCGGGATACGGACGCGAAGGCCGTCTTCGACACGCTCGCCGCGCTGCCCCCGGGCCGCGTCTACGCAGGGCAGCGCAAGGACTGGGGCGAGGAGCTCGACTTCGGGCTCGCCTTCCGCAGCGTGCGGCTGTACAACCTGTTCGCCTTCCGCGAGATCCCGTCGTGGTCGCAGCCGTACCAGGGGCCGTCGCTCAACTCCGACCTCGTGTTCGACTTCGACCCGACGAACGCGGCACACTACGCGGCCTTCGGCGTGACGTACGTGATCGCGCCATCGAGGCGCCAGCTGCCCGACTTCCTGGTGCCCCTACGCCACACGCCGCTGTACACGCTGTACTCAGCCCCGGCGAATCCCGCGGCGCGGTACGCGACGGTCGCCGACACCGTCCGCGTGCCTTCGCAGCCCGAGCTGCTGCCGGTCATGCGCGGCTGGCTGCTCGGACCGCTGCCGGCGGCCGGCAAGGTCGTGCGCATCGATTTTCCCGCGGCGCCGGCGGGCGCCACCGGCGCCGGCGCCCCAGGATGCGATAGTGGCGGCACGATCGGCTCCGAACGCATCGAGCAAAGCCGCGTGACGGTCGTCGCGAGCTGCCCGACCGGAGCGACGCTCGTGCTCTCGGTCACGTATCACCCGAACTGGCACGTGACGAGCGACGGCGTCCCGGTCGATGCGTTCATGGTCTCGCCGAGCGTGATCGGGGTGACGCTACCCGCGGGCCGCCACACGGTCGTGGCCGAGTACCGGTCGACACCGGTCAAGACGCCGCTCCTGGTGATCGGCGGTCTCGTCCTCGCAGCGATCGCGGCCACGCGGCGCCAGATCGGACGCCTCGACGCGCGGCTGGCGGCGCGCTGGGCGGCGGCGTGAGTGGCCTGGAGCTCACGATCCTCATGCCCTGCCTGAACGAGGCAGCGACCGTGGCCGCGTGCGTCGACGCCGCGCAGGCCGCGCTGCGCGAGCTCGCGGTCGAGGGAGAGGTTCTCGTCGCCGACAACGGCTCGACCGACGGCTCGCGCGGGATCGCCGCCGCCCGTGGGGCCCGTGTGGTCCCGGTGCCCGAGCGCGGGTACGGTGCCGCGCTGCTCGTCGGGATCGAGGCGGCGCGCGGCCGCTACGTCGTGATGGGCGACGCGGACCTGTCGTACGACTTCGCCGAAGCCGGCCGCTACCTCAAGAAGCTGCGCGAGGGCTACGACCTTGTGATTGGCAATCGCTTCGAGGGGGCGATCGAGCCGGGCGCGATGACGGCGCTGCACCGATATCTCGGCAACCCGGTCCTCTCGGGGCTGGGGCGGTTGTTCTTCGGCAGCCCGGTCGGCGACTTCCATTCCGGAATGCGCGGCTTCCGCCGAGACGCGATAACCGGGCTGCACCTTCGCACCACCGGGATGGAGTTCGCCTCCGAGATGATCGTTCGTGCGAGCCTCGCCAAGCTGCGCATCGGCGAGGTGCCGACGACGCTCCGGCCCGATCGTCGGGGCCGGCCGCCGCACTTGCGGACCTGGCGCGACGGGTGGCGCCATCTCCGCTTCCTCCTCCTCTACAGCCCGCGCTGGCTGTTCCTCTACCCGGGGACAGCGCTCGTCCTCGTCGGACTCATCGTCGGCGCGCTCGTCCTGCCGAGCGCGCGTGTGCACACGCTCGTGTACGCGGCGGCCGCGGTCATCATCGGCTTCCAGACGATCCTCTTCGCGTTCTTCACGAAGATCTTCGCGATCAGCGAAGGGCTGCTCCTGGCGGATCCGCGCCTCGATCGCGCCTTCCGGTACATCACGCTCGAGACCGGACTCGTCGTCGGCACGATCCTCCTCGTGATCGGCTTCGCCGGATCGCTCATCGCGCTCGGGATCTGGAGCGCGGCGTCATTCGGCGAGCTCGATCCCACGAACACGCTGCGTTTGGTCGTCGTGTCCGGGACAGCCCTCGCGCTCGGGAGCGAGATCGTGCTCGCGAGCTTCTTCCTCAGCGTCCTCGGCCTGCGCCGCAGATGAGCACGCTACGCGCGTGCCGCGATGATGAGCAGGCCCCCGCTGGGTTCGCCCGGTCGCACGTCCGCCGCGAGTGCGCGCCGCGCGACGAGCTCGGTGGTGCGCGCGATGGCGGTCGCGACCTGGGGCGGGCTGCGCCGCGAGAGGCCGAGCCGGTGCTGGATCTGTCGTGTCGCCCGCCGCGCGCCGAAAAGCTCGTACGCGAGGCCGCCGGTGAGATTGCTCAGCGACTCCCAGCCGCGCACCGCGGCGCGCGGGAAGTAGCGGTCGCTGCGCACGTCGGCGAAGCCGTGCGCTCGCAGGAGGCGCGTCCAC
>DASYVN010000046.1:0-12109 GCA_035937095.1 Candidatus Limnocylindria bacterium | reverse complement strand
CGAGTCGCTCGGCAATCGGCTGCTCGTGAGCCTGACCCTGCTGCCGCCGGTCGTCATCCTCCTCGCGGGGATCCTCGCGGTGGCGGCCGCGGCGGTGAACCCGCCCAGCGAGCGCGACGTGCAGGCGATCTACGCCGCGGCGCCCGCGGTCGTCGGGCTCGATCCGAAGGAGGCGGTGCAGGGGCTCATCGCGACGTACTTCCTCATCCTGTTCATGCTGATCCCGACCGTCGTGCCGCTCACGATCGCGATCTACTCGGTCATCGGGGAGAAGTCCGCGCGCACGCTCGAGCCGCTGCTCGCGGCGCCGGTGCGGGTCGGCGAGCTCCTCCTGGCAAAGAGCCTCGCGTCGGCGATCCCCGCCGTGATCGTCACGTGGCTCGCGTACGGGATCTACCTGAGCGCGGTGAGCGTGCTCGGCAGCGCCGCCGCGGTGCGCGCGGTGACCGCGCCGCGCTGGATCCTCGCGATCGTCGTGATGGTCCCGCTGCTCACGCTCCTGTCGGTGAACCTTGGCATCCTCATCTCGACGCGCGTGAACGACGTGCGCGTCGCCCAGCAGATCGGCGGCCTGGTCGTCGTGCCCGTCGTGGGCATCGGCATCCTGCAGGTGACCGGACGCGTCGTCCTGAACAACGAGTCGTTCGTGGGCACCGCGATCTTCCTGCTCGTGTGCGACGTCCTCGTCTTCTTCCTCGCGCGGGTCGCGTTCCAGCGGGAGAACATCCTCAGCCGCTGGCGCTGATCAGGGCGTGGGTGTGGGTGCCGGGGTGCGTCCACGCGGCGTCCCACTCGGGGAAGGCCGCGGGGCTGGGCTCGTGCCGCTCGGCCGAGGCGAGGGCGTGACGCGCGGAGCCGGCTGGGCCGCGCTGTCGCGATCGTCGGGATAGCTGCGCGGCCCGGCGATCTCGACCGTGACGCTCTGGGTATCGCTCACGGTCTTTCCAGATTCGCGCAGCTCGATCGCGAGCTTGTACGTTCCGCGCAGCGGCGGCGCGTTGAATGCGGAGAAGAACGTCCCGCTGCCCGTGCCGGCGCTCGCACCGAGCGGCGAGCTGCCAGACGCGATGCTCTTGTTCGTTCCGGGGTCGATCGCCCGCCAGAACAACGTGTACGTGTGTGGGTCGCTCCCGGCCGCCGGCAGGTTGGAGTACTGCACGATGAGGAGCGACGCCTCGCTGCGATGCACGAGCTGGGGCACGCGGGCGATCGACGTGACGAGGAATGCCACGTGCACGTGGAAGGTGAATGAGCCCGTCGCCGCGCCCGCCGCGGCGAGCGCGTTGCCGTTCGCGTCCGTGAGGCCGACGGTCAGGGTGTAGTCGCCGATCGTGGTCGGCGCGGTGAACCCGAGGTTCACCGCCGTGGTGGCGGCCGGTGCGAGCGCCGGCAATGGGATCGGCGCTGGCGCCGACGAGACGAGCGTCTTCGTCGCGTCACGGATCTCCCAGATGAGCTTGACGCTGCCGGTGCCGCTCGCTGTCCACGCCTTCGTACCGGAGTTCGTGACCTGGATCCGCTGCGTCTGCGCCGAGCCGGCGTCGTACGCGAGCGCGGCGCTGGGGAGCCGGTACCGGGCGTTCGCCGGCGGCTCGAGGACGGCGGCGTACACGAGGGCACCGAGCCCGCCGAGGAACTGCACGGCCTCCTCCTCGTCGGTATTCGCGGTCAGGCCGACGACGACGCGCGGGCCGGACGGCGTGTAGATGATGCCGGCGTCATGCGTGGCGAAACCGAGGTTGCCCGTCTTGTGCGCGACGACCGTGCCGGCCGGCAGCTCCGACGGAAGCCGGTCGTTGACCTGCTGCCGCTCGAGGCGCGCGAGCATGCGGTCGGATGCGGCGGCGGACACGAGCTTGCGCTGCGCGAGGAGCGTGAGGTATTGACCGATGACCCGAGCCGTCGCGGTGTTGTCGTCGTTGTCGTCGTTCGCGATGTGGAAGTCGCCGAGCCCGAGCCCTTGCATCGTGGCATTGATGTTGCCCGGCCCGAGCCAATGCCAGAATGCCAGCGCGGTGCCGTTGTCGGACACGGTGATCATCGCCTCGAGGGCCTCGTCGATCGTCATCACGGTCCCGGCCAGCTCGTACGAGCCGTCGTCAGTGATGTCCTCGGGCTGGATCTCGATCGTGTCGGTGTACGTGAGCCTGCCGGCCTCGACGAGGCTCTCTACGTGGGCGAGGATCCCAAGCTTGTACAGCGAGGCCGTGATGAACGCGACGGTGTCGTCGTGGGTGTACAGCGGCTGCGCGGCGAGCGGGTCCGCGATGTACACGCCGGCGTCGCCGGGGAACGACTTCACCAGCCCGTCGACCTGGACCATGAGGTCCACCGTCGAGGCGGCTCCCGGGCCGACGACCGTCCCGAGCAGCACGCAGACCGCCAGGCCGATCGTGAGCCACCGCATCATCAGCCCATAACGGCGATCGGGCGCGGGTGTTTCACCCGCTCGATGCTGCCACGGCTTCCATGGTCGCGGCAGTGCCAAGCCGCACCATTTCGCGGTGTCCCGCCGGCGTCTCGTCCTCGAATCCGAGGAGGTGGAGGGCGCCATGGGCGGCGAGGAAAGCGACCTCTCGCACGAGTGGCTGCTTGCGACGCGTCGCCTGCCGCTGGGCCTGCGCCGCGCTGATCACGATGTCACCGACCTCGAGCGCATCGTCAGCGTCACGGGTGAGCTTTCGGACCGCACGCTCACCCTTCGCGCGTCCAACAGACTGCCCGAAGGAGAGCACGTCGGTCGTCCGATCCTTCTTGCGGTAGCGGCCGTTCAGCGCGCGCATCTCGGCGTCGTCGACGAACGCGACGGTGATCCGGGCGTCCGCCGGCAGCGCGTACGGCTTCACGGCGGTCCGGATGGCGCGTCGAACGGGCAACAGATCGCACGGCGGCTCGCCGCGGAAGGAGAGTCTCAGGTGCCGGAGGCGCTCGTCGGCGGCGTCGATGCCGGGGGCAGTCGCGCGATGCGGTCCTCCGGATACGGGATCCGCTCGTGGTACACGCCGGCGAGGAGCTCGCGGAACGCTTCCTTTACGCGCTGCACGTCGCGCAGCGTGAGATCGCAGTCGTCGAGCTGCCCGTCCGCGACCTTCTCGCCGACGATGCGCTCGACCATCTCGCTGATCTGTTCGGGCGTCTTTTCTTCGAGCGAGCGCACCGCGGCCTCGGTGCCGTCCGCCAGCATCACGATCCCGGCCTCTTTGCTCCGCGGCTTCGGGCCGGGATGGCGGAATGCGGCCTCGTCGACGGCCATGCCGCGCTGCAGCGCGAGCGTGTGGAAGAAGCGGATGAGGCTCGTGCCGTGATGCCCCGGGATGATCTCGCGGATCTGCGGTGGCAGGCGGTACCGATCGGCGAGCGCGAGGCCGTCGCGGACGTGCGCCGAGACGATGCTCGCCGACACCGCCGGGTCGAGCTCGTCGTGCGGGTTCGTGCCGGTCTGATTCTCGATGAACGCGAGCGGGTTCCGCATCTTCCCGACGTCGTGGTAGTACGCGCCCACCCGCGCGACGAGCGGATCGGCGCCGATGACCTCGGCTGCGCGCTCCGACAGGTTCGCGACGAGCAGCGAGTGGTGATACGTCCCGGGCGTCCGCAGGAGCAGCTGGCGCAGCAGCGGGTGATTCGGGTCCGCGAGCTCGCGCAGCTCGAACACGGTCGTGATGCGGAAGAGGTGGCCGAGCATGACGATCGCGCCGAACGCGAGCACGCCCGACGCGACGCCGCTGATGAGGGCCGCGGCCGCAAGCTGCAGCGCCCCCAGCGTGTCGGCCGAGCGCCCGACGAGCAGGAACGTCCCGATGACGCCGAGATCACCGAGCGCGACGTAGAGGGCCGCGGCCACGAACTCCCGCGCGGTGGTCGCCTGCCGCACCGCCGCCATGCCGAGGAGCGCGGGAACGAGCACGTAAGCGACGAGCTCGACCTGCCCGGACATGATCCCGACGTGCAGCGCGCCGACGATCTGGGTCGCGAGCGCGGTACGCCCGCCGACGAGGATCGTGAGCATCATCGCGACCGCGGCGAACGGGACGAAGTACACGGCGACCGTGTGGCCGGGAATGAGTGCGCGACCGGCGGCCGTGATGACGACGAGCGAGAGCGCGACGACCATGAGCTTGCGGTCGTCGGACCACGCTTCCTGGGCATAGCGCTCGACGAAGAGCGCCAACACGCCGGCGATCAACAGGGCCCAGCTGAGCAGCCCGATGGCGCTCTTCCAGTCGATCCCGGGATTCACCAGGCCGAGCGCGCGGAGCTTCTCGAGGTCCTGCTCCGTCACGACCTGCCCTTCGCGGACGACGACCTCGCCGGCGGTGACCTGCACCTGGACCGGCGCGACGTTGTTGCGCGCGGCCTGCTGCAACGTCACGGTCGCGGTCGCGTCGAAGCTGAGATTCGCTTGCAGGCTCTGCTTGAGGAGCTCGGCGCCGATCCGCTTCTGGCGATCGGTCCAGGCCGGCGGCAGCGCCTTCGCCGTGTCCGCCCGTTGCGCGTCGAGCTGCTCCGGGCGGATGCCCTGCTGGTAGAGCGTCTTCAGCGCCGTGTCGAGCTCCTTGGTCAGCGCGTCGAATTCGGCCGCGGTCATGTCGAGCGCGTCGGTGGCCAACGGCACGGTGAGCGTGACCTCGCTCAGCTTCGTCAGCGCCGCGATCCGCTGGTCGCGCGGGAGCGTCGCGTCGCCGCGCACGCGGGCGATGCCCGTGAGCGCGGCTTGGAGGTGCGAGCTCGAGGCCACGATGACGGCCGGGTCCGCGGCGTACACGCGCTGGACCGCCGCCGCGGCCTTGTCGCGCTCGATCTGGCTCAGCGTCTCCGACGTGAAGGCCGTGGAGTGCGGAGCGCGGACCTCGCGATCCGCCACCACGCCGGTCTGGCCGTAGGAGACGACCGCCGGCGGAGAGAACAGCAGCGCGACCGCGCTGAGCAGCCCGGTGGCGATGACGAATGCGGCCATGCGGACCCGCGGGTCAGCCTGGATCAGGGCGCGGACGTCCGCAACCGATCGGGTGCGAGGCGCGAA
Organism: Candidatus Limnocylindria bacterium; assembly: GCA_035937095.1. GTDB lineage: Bacteria > Chloroflexota > Limnocylindria > P2-11E > P2-11E > UBA4735. Next base: position 7,086 of record DASYVN010000046.1, on the reverse strand, counting down.
CCGGATCATTCGGGCGACCTTTCATGACGATCGTACGCGCGCACGATGCGCGCGACGAGCTCGTGCCGCACGACATCACGCTCGTCGAAATCAACGAACGAGATGCCGTCCACGCCCCGCAGGATCTCCCGCGCGACGGTCATCCCGGACTTCTGTCCTTCGACGAGGTCGACCTGGGTGATATCGCCGGTGACGACGGCCTGCGATCCGTAGCCGAGGCGGGTCAGGAACATCTTCATCTGCGCCGGCGTGGTGTTCTGGGCCTCGTCCAGGATGATGAACGCCTCATTAAGGGTTCTTCCTCTCATGTAAGCCAGCGGCGCGACCTCGATCTCGCCGCGCTCCTGCGCGCGGGCCATGCGCTCCGCAGGCATGAGCTCGTACAGCGCGTCGTACAGCGGCCGGAGGTACGGGTCGATCTTCTCCTGTAGGTCGCCTGGCAGGAACCCGAGGCGCTCGCCCGCCTCGACGGCGGGCCGGGTGAGGATCAGCCTCGTGACCTTGCGCTCGCGCAGCGCGTTCACCCCCATCGCGACAGCCAAATAACTCTTTCCCGTTCCCGCGACGCCTGTCGCGAACACGAGGTCGTAGGCGCGGATCGCCTCGACGTAGAGGCGCTGATTTTCCGACTGCGGGGCGATGCGCTTCCCGGTGACCGTGGTCGCGACGTGCTCCCGCATCTGCTGCGGCGTCACGACCGGGGCGTCCTTCGCGTCACCGATCAGGCGCTCGAGAGCCGGCTTGCGCAGGTTGTCGTCCCGTCCCGACAGCGAACGCATCGCGCCGACGAGGTCGCCCACCCGCGCCACGGACGCGGGATCGCCGCTGATCCGGAGCTCGGCGCCGCGCGCGACGATCTTCACGCCGAACTCGCGCTCGATGCGGTCGATGTTCGTCTCGTTCTGGCCGGCGACGAACATCATCTCGTCGGGGTCGGGGATGAGGATGGTGATCTGCTGCGCCTGCGCCATTACGCCTTTGGTCTGAGCAGCTCGCTCACGACGCGCGAGACCATCCCGCCGTCGGCCTGGCCCTTGAGCTCCGGCATGAGCTTCTGCATGACCTTGCCCTGCTCTTTCGGGCCGGTCGCGCCGGTCTCTGCGATCGCGCGCTGCGCGGCGGCGCGCACGGTCGTCTCGTCCAGCTGCTTCGGCAGATAGGACTCGAGGATCTCGAGCTCCTTCGTCTCCTTCGCCGCAAGCTCGGGCCGGTCGCCCTTGGTGAACGCCTCGATGGATTCGCGGCGCATCTTGGTCTGCTTACGAAGGACGGCCAGGGTCGCGGCGTCGTCGAGCTCGGCGCGCTTCGCGACCTCCTCGTTGTGGATGGCGGCCAGTGCGAAGCGCACGGTGTCGCGGCGCGCGGCATCCTGGGCCTTCATGGCGTCACGAAGGTCCTGCTCGAGGCGGGCTCTCAACGGGGACCGCTGCGGGGCGTCAGCGCTTGCGACGCTTGGCTTCCTTGCGCTTGCGTCGCGCCGCAGGACGCTCGTAGTACTCGCGCCTGCGGGCCTCCGCGAGGATCCCAGCCTGCTGGATTTTCTTGTTGAACCGGCGCAGGGCAGCCTCGAACGACTCGCCTTCGCCGATGATCACTTCGGACATGCGGTCTTTTAGGGTCACCCCGCTTTCGGTCATACAAGACGATGCCGGCGCACCCCGAGGGGCCGCCGACTTCCCGAATGATACGTCCTCCCGGGCCGGTCCGACGGTACAGATACGCGCATCTGTACCGCCCGCAGAATGACGCCCGTGGCAGCCGTTGCCGTCCTCCTTTCCTATCTGGGCGGGTCGATCTCGTTCCCGTATTGGGTCGCCCGGTTCCGGGGCGTGGATCTGCGCGCCGTCGGCTCGCGCAAGCTCGGCGGGAGCAATCTTTGGAAGAGCGTCGGACGGGGCGAAGCCGTTGTCGCAGGGCTGCTGGACGCGGCCAAGGGGTTCGTCGCCGTCACCGTGGCCCGCGCGCTCGGGTTGCCCCTCGAGATCCAGCTCGCCTGCGGGATCGCTGCGGTCGCCGGGCAGATGTGGCCGGTCTTCCATGGCTTCGACGGCGGCCGCGCCAACTCGGCCGGCTGGGGCTTCGCGCTCGCGGTCGATCCGATCGCGTTCGTGATCATGATGCTGCCGGTTGTCGCGGCCATCGCGATGCGCATCGCCGTGCGGCCGCGCCCGAGCCGCCTGCTTCCGCTCGCCGCGCTCCTTTCGTTCGCGGTCTTTCCCGCCGTCATCTGGGAGCAGGACGGCGTGACGCCCGCGGTCCTCGCCGGGATCGTCGTCCTCACGCTCATCGTCATGCGGCGGATCACCGCGGGATTGAGCGAGGATCTCGCAACGGGCGCGCCGGCCGCGCGCGTCGTCGCGAACCGCGCGCTCTTCGATCGCAGCGAGCTGCAGCAGCGCGGGGTGGTCGGGATCTGACCTAGTTGCGTTCGCGCGCGCCGACGAGCATCGCGACCGCGGCGGCGGCCGCCGTCTCGGCCCGTAGGATCCGCCGTCCGAGCGAGGCGATCGCGGCACCGTGGCCACGCGCCGTCTCGATCTCATCGGCGGATAGGCCGCCCTCCGGCCCGACGACGAGGGAGACGTCGCCATCCCGTATCGCGTCGAGTAGGTGCGGGCCGCTCGCCTCCTCCCAGCAGACGACGATCCGGCCGTCGAGCCGCACGAACAGCGCCCCCCACGGGACCAGCTCGTCGATGCGCGGGATCTCGCCGCGGTGCGCCGTCTCGGCGGCCTCACGCGCGATCTTCTGCCAGCGCTCGCGCTTGCTCACGGACAGGTCGCGCACGACCGAGCGGCTCGACGTGAACGGGACGAACCGCGACACGCCGAGCTGGCTCGCGGCCTCGATGACCTCTTCGCTCCGATCGCCCTTCAGCACGGGCAGCGCGAGCGTCAGCCGGAACGGCAGCTCGGTCCCGACGGGCCGGCGGGCGACGACCTTGCCGGTGACCTGCGCTGGGGCGACGGCCTGCAGCTCGACCTCGTGCTCGACGAGCTCGGCGACGAGGACGATGTGCTCGCCGGCTTGCAGCCGGAGCACCGTCGCGATCTGCCGGGCCTGCTCGCCCGACAGGAAGGCGCGTTCGGCAGGTGCGGTATCGACGAAGAACCGATGCATTCCCGCTGTTCTAGCGCGTCAGCTCGAGCGCGACCCAGTCCCCGTCTTGATCGCGTGCGACCGGCCGGAGCCCGTGGACCGCGAATGCCGCGAGGGTCTCGTCCTCTTCGGTGGCGATGATCCCGGCGATCAACAGGCGGCCGCCCGGTCCGAGGTGCGCCGCGAGGTCCGGCGCGATCTTCTGCAGCACCGCGGCAACGATGTTCGCGAGCACGGTGTCGAACGCGCCCGCCAGGTCTGACGCGCTGCCTACGCCGAGTGCGACGCCGACCCCGTTGCGTGCGACGTTCTCCTTCGCCTCTTTCACGGCGACCTCGTCGATATCGACGGCGACGACCTCGCGCGCACCGCGCTTCGCGCACGCGATCGCGAGGATCGCGGAGCCCGTGCCCACGTCGGCGACGCGCTTCCCGGCCAGGTCGATCCGCGAGAGCGCCCGCAGGCAGGCCTGGGTCGTCGGATGCAGGCCGGTCCCGAAGGCCATGCCCGGATCGAGCGACAGGACGATGGCCTCGCCCGGATCGGCGTCGGACCACGTCGGCCGCACCAGGAACGCGCCGACGCGGATGGGCTTGAACGACGCCTTCCAGGTCTCCAGCCACGCTTCCTCTTTGATCTCGCGCACGCTGAGATCGCCGATGGGGCCAAGGCCGAATGCCTGCAGGTGGCCGAGCGCGTCGCGCACCCGGCGGACGCGGATACGGCTGACCCGGTCGTGGACGAGGTATGCCTTGACGACATGCAGCGCGCCGCGCTCGAGCGGCTCTTCGACGGCAACGCCGTTGTAGCCGACGCGCCCGAGGATCTCGCTCACCGCCTCGACCGCCTCCGCATGGGCCGGGACGGCGATCTCGAGCCACCGGATCTGCGTGGTCTCGAACACCGGAGCGCCTGCGGTGGACGCGGCCGCGGGCCGCGGTGATGACCTAGATGAGGGCGTCTTTGATCCGGTCGAACACGCCGCGATCGTCGTCGGATTGCTCGGGGATGCCCGATGCGGCGTGGAGCTTCTGGTAGAGGAGCTTCTGGTCCTTGCTGAGCGTCCGAGGGATAACGACGTCGAGGTACACGAGCTGATCGCCGCGCCCGGTCGCGCCGAGGTGTGCCACGCCTTTCCCCTTGAGGCGCACCGACTGCCCGTGCTGCGCCCCGGCGGGGACCTTCACCTTCGTGTGCTCGCCCTCGATCGTCGGCACGTCCATCTCGTCGCCGAGCGCGGCCTGCGCCGGCGAGATCCGGAGCACGTGTACGAGATCGTCGCCCTCGCGGCGGAATCGCGGGTGGTCCTTGAGCCGGATGAGCACGTAGAGATCGCCGGACGGACCGCCGCGCATCCCGGCCTCGCCCTCGCCCGCGACGCGGAGCTGCTGGCCGTCGTCGATGCCCGCAGGGATGGTGAGGTTGAGGTCGCGTTCCTTGCGCTCACGGCCTTCGCCGCGGCAGCGGGTGCACACCTTGTCGACGGTCTTTCCCGCGCCACCGCATCGCGGACACGTCGAGACGTTCACGAATCGGCCGAACACCGACTGCTGCACCTGACGCACCTCGCCGCGACCACCGCACTGCGTGCATGTGGTGATCGTCGAGCCCGGCTCGGCGCCGTCCCCGCTGCATCGGTCGCATTGTTCGAGACGCGGGACCTTGATCCCCCGCTCGCCGCCGCGGACCGCGTCGATGAGCTCGATTTCGAGCTGCATCCGCAGGTCGGCACCGCGCATCGGGCCGCGTTCGCGGCGGCGCGTCTCGCCGCCGAAGAACGTGTTGAACAGGTCGTCGATCCCGAACCCGACCGCGCCGTCGGTGCTGCCGAACATGTCGTACCGCTGGCGCCGCTGAGGGTCGGCCAGGACCTCGTACGCCTCCGTGACTTCGCGGAAGCGGACGGATGCCTCCTCCGCCTTGTTCACGTCGGGGTGGTACTGGCGCGCGAGCTTCCGGTACGCGCTCCGGATCTCGTCCTCGGACGATTCGCGCGTGATGCCGAGGACCGCGTAGTAATCGGTGCGTGCCATGACTAGATTATCGGGGCAGGTGGAGGATCTCGGCCGGATCATCGTGCAGTGGGCCCACGTGCTGAGCGGCGTGCTCTGGATCGGCGGCGGGTTCTACACGATCCTCGTCCAGCTCCCGGCGCTCGCCGCGATGCCGATGCCGGCGCGCGGCCCGGCCCTGGCGGCCCTCGGACCGCGCCAGGTGCGGTACGTCATGCGCGTGGCCGAGCTCACGATCGCGACCGGCATCCTCCAGATCTTCGTGAACCCGCATGCCCCAAGTCTCACGGAGCTCGCGGGCCTCTCCTCGCGATGGGCCCTCGCGATCGTTGCCGGCGCGGTCATGGCCTTCGTCGCGTACGGGATCCTGCGCGGCGCGCTCAAGCCCGCGATCGAGCGGCTCCTCGCGATCGCCCCGACGGCCGCGGGCGGTGACGCGGCGGCGGCCGCACAGGTCGGGGTGATACGCGAGCGCATCCGGCGCCTCGGCTACTCGCAGCTGGCCCTGGGAACGCTCATCGTCGGGGCCATGGTCACCGCCCGCTTCAGCTAGGGAACCGCGCGGCCCCGGCCGGCGTCTACCTCCCAGCACCGGTGTTCCGGTCAAGGAGGCTTCTGATGCCCCGATCTGTCGTCCTGGTACTCGGCGTCGTGCTCTCGATGCTCACCTTCGCGGCACCCGCGTTCGCGTGCGGTGGGCTCATCGGCCCGAACGGCGCGGTCAACCTCCTCCGCACGACAACGTTCGTCGGCTATCACGACGGCATCGAGCACTACGTCACGGCCTTCCAGTTCGCCGGCGGCGGCGGCAAGTTCGGCTCGCTCACCCCGCTTCCCGGAGTTCCCTCGAACGTGGAGAAGGGCGGCTCGTGGACCCTCCAGCGCCTCATCCGCGAGACCCAGCCGATCAGCAAGGTGCTCACCGCCGCACCCGCGGCGGCCCGCAACACCGCCGACAGCGTCGAGGTGCTGCTCGAGACCAAGATCGACGCGCTCGACATCACCGTGCTCAAAGGCGGCGGCGCTGCCGTCGGCGAGTGGGCGACCGCGCACGGCTTCCGCCTGCCGGCCGACGCCCCCGAGGTGCTCGACTTCTACGCGACCCGAAGCCCGATCTTCCTCGCGGCCGCGTTCGACGGCGATGCCGCGGCGGCGCGCGGCCAGCGCGTCGGTGACGGCACGCCGGTCCACATCACGATCCCGACGGCGAACCCGTGGGTCCCGCTACGGATCCTCGCACTCGGCAAGCAGGGCAACGACCCGGTGCAGGCCGACGTGTACCTGCTCACCGATCGCAAGCCGGCGATCCTCCCGCTCGCCCGCGGCGCGAACGGCCTGACCCTCGCATACGACCGGACCGCGTCCAAGCCGCTCCTCGACGACCTCCGCTCGGACGCGGGCATGGGCTGGGTGCCGGCGAACGGCTGGCTCAGCCAGCTGCGGATCGATACGAACGCCTCGACGCTGAGCTACGACCTCGCGGTCGACGTCCAGGGGCACAGCCCGTCGCGCGTGGCCGCGGGCCTCGAGACGCCCGGCAGCGCCGATCCCACGCCGATCGTGCTCACGATGCTCGCCGCGGCGATGGCTGCGCTCATCCTCGTCGCGATCCGCGAGCAGCGGCGCACCGTCCTCGCGTGAAGCACGCGCTCTCGCTCCTCCTGCTCGTGGCCGTCGCCGGTGCCTGTGCACCGGCGGCGCCGCGGGCGGTGACGATCGCGATCCACTATTCGCATTACTCGACGACCGACATCGAGGTCCCAGCGGGCGTCCCGATCACCTTCACCGTCCGCAACGACGACCCGATCGATCACGAGTGGATGCTCGGCGACATGGCGATGCACGAACGGCATCGCACGGGGACCGAGGCGGTGCACGCGTCGCGTCCCGACGAGCTCACCGTTCCAGCGCTCTCGACCCGGACGACGACCCTCACGTTCCCCGTCGCGATGACGCTCCAGTACATGTGCCATTT
>DASYVN010000045.1:0-10828 GCA_035937095.1 Candidatus Limnocylindria bacterium | reverse complement strand
GGCGGGCGACCGGCGGCGCGCCGTGGCGAGCATGCTCTCGTCCAGATCCAGGCCGACGATGTCGACGCCCCGACGGGCCAGCTCGCGCGCCACGCGACCGGTGCCGCAGCCCGCATCGAGGACCGATCCGGGGGCCAGGCGCATGACGAAGTCGGCCTCGCCGTGGACGTTCTCGCCGGCCGCGGCGCGCCGGTCGTAGCGCGCGTCGTACGCGTCGCCCGTGACGTCCTTTGTCCGCAGCCACCGATTCGCCGGATCCGTCATCGATCGACAGTAGCGCTGGCCGACTCCTTGGAACCGGCCGCCGGACGCTCGACCGAACCGGGCGTCCTATCGTGGCACCGTGATCCAGCCCGCGCGCTTCGGCCGGACGGGGCACCTGAGCACCTGCACGATCTTCGGCGCGGCGGCCCTCTCGAAAGCGACCGCGGCCGACGCGGACCGCGCGCTGGCGCTCGTCGACCGCTACGGGCTGAACCACATCGACACCGCCGCGAGCTACGGAGATTCCGAGCTGCGGCTTGCCCCGTGGCTGCGGGGCAACGGCCGCGATCGGTTCTTCCTCGCGACGAAGACCGGCGAGCGCACGTATCGCGGCGCGCGCGACCAGATCCGCCAGTCGCTCCACCGGCTGGGCGTCGACCACGTCGACCTCATCCAGCTGCACAACCTCGTCGACCCAACGGAATGGGAGATGGCGCTTGGTCCCGACGGCGCGCTCCGCGCGGCCGTCGAAGCACGGGCCGCCGGCCTTGTGCGGTTCATCGGCGTCACCGGCCATGGCATCACGGTGGCCGCGCGGCACCGCGAGAGCCTCGCGCGATTCGACTTCGACACGGTCCTGTTCCCGTACAACGCCACGCAGCTGCGGGATCCGGCATACGCCGCCGCCGAGGCACTCCTTGCGACGTGCGCCGAGCGCGATATCGCGGTCCAGACGATCAAGAGCATCACCCTTGGCCCGTGGGGCGAACGACCGGCTGACGCGCTCACGTGGTACGAGCCGCTCACCGAGCAGGCCGACATCGATCTCGCGGTGCGCTTCGTCCTCGCCCGCGAGCGGCTGTTCCTGAACGCCGCGAGCGACATCGGACTCCTCGCGAAGGTGCTCGACGCGGCGAGCCGCGGCGGGGAGCGGCCGTCGGCGCGCGAGATGGACGACCTGCTCGAGCGCCGTGGGATGACCCCGCTCTTCGCGTGACGAGCTTCGAGCGGCGGGTCGCGACCGTCGTGCGCCGGATCCCCCGAGGCCGCGTCGCCAGCTACTCCATGGTGGCCGATCGCGTGCGCACGCCAGGCGCCGCTCGTGCCGTCGGTGGCGCGCTCGCGCGCGGCCTCGGTGTGCCGGCGCATCGGGTCGTCACCGCGGACGGACGGCTCGTGCGTCGCTGGCCGGAGCAATCGCGGCTGCTGCGCGACGAGGGCGTGCCGGTGCGGGATGGTCGCGTCGCGCGGCCGATCCCGTGGTGGCGCGCGTGAGCCGCCGGCGGCGCGACGGCCCGCGGCTGAGTGCTGTGCCGATCGTGTTCGTGATCGCGCTGCTGCTCGTCGGCACCCTCGCGACGACCCTCGCGGGCCCCGGCGCGTCGCCCTCGCCGACGCCGGACCTGCCGGTCGGCAGCCTCCCGGCGTTCCCGAACCTCACCGCGCCGCCGACCGAGACGCCGCTCGGGCGCTACCCCCCGAGCGCCGAGTCCAGCGTGGTCGACGCATGCGTCTCGGGCATCGACCCGAACACCGTCCCCGGGCCGATCGCGCAGGCGTTCTGCGTGTGCACGCTGAACAAGTACGAACAGCTGTACCCGACGTACGACGACTTCCAGCGGGCCAGCGGCTCCGGCGCGATCACCGATCAGATCAAGACCGAGATCGCGAACCGGTGCGCGGTGCAGATCGTCGGCGGCTGATCGACGAAACGGCCTGCCCACCGAGGATGACCCGCCGTCATTCGTCTCCACGAATCGACCGATGGCCCGGCGAATGGCGGGGGTCGGATGCTGCGGATGCCCGGCAGCGGCTCGGCGTCGCGATCAGAGGAACAGGCCTCGCGGATGCTCGATGAGGAACGCGCACGATGATCCGGTCGCTCCGGTACCGCGTATCGGCCGCCGGACATGGTCCGATTCTTACCCATTCCTTAGGGCGCGCGGCCTAGACTCACCTCTCCGTGACAGGCTCCAAATCCGATCGGCCCTATGGCAACTTCCCGCGGTACGGCATTGCCCCCGCTGAAGCAGCCCTGGCCGAAACGACACCTCTCACCCGCCGCCAGCGTGTCGGTGCGTGGCTGCGCGCTCGATCGCGGCGCGAGCGCGTGGAGATGGTCATCACCGCGATCCTCGTGGCCGCCGCGATCTTCCTCTCGCTCTCCGCGCTGCCGAAGGGCTACGAGCTCGGCACGGTCGATACGACCGCGCCGACCCCGACCCCGACCATCCCTGAGCTCTACGCGAAGCTCGCCCAGACCGTCGTGACCGTGCGGGCTGATCTCCCCGACGGCAAGACGAGCCTCGGCAGCGGCGTGATCATCGACGACGCGGCCGACATCCTCACCGCGCTCCACGTGGTGACGGACGCGTCGAAGATCACGGTGACGTTCGCCGATGGGTCGACGTACGAGGCGCAGATCTTCGCCCGGCAGCCGCAGAACGACATCGCCGGGATCCGCGCGATGGGCCACCCCGACCAGATGGCGATCGCGACGATGGGGAACGCGAACGCGTTGAACGTCGGCGACGACGCGATCGTCATCGGGAACCCGTTCGGGCTCAGCCGCTCGCTCTCGACGGGCGTGATCTCCGGGCTGCACCGCAGCATCCAGCCGCCCGGCGCGGACAAGCCGATGACCGAGCTCATCCAATTCGACGCGTCGGTGAATCCCGGCAACTCCGGCGGGCCGCTCTTCAATCGCGACGGCGACGTGGTGGGTATCGTCAGCGGGTTGGCGAATCCGAACGGCCAGGCCTCGTTCTCCGGCATCGGGTTCGCGGTCACGATCCAGGCGGCGGGTGGCGCCGTCGGCCTGCCACCGGACTAGGGGAGGGACAGATGGACCAGCACTCCGCGTCAGACCGGCAGGCCGAGGTGGGCCGCCTCCTTTACGAGGTGAAGCGGGTCATCGTCGGCCAGGACCACATGCTCGAGCGCATCATCGTCGGCCTGCTCGCGCGCGGCCACCTGTTGGTGGAAGGCGTGCCCGGTCTCGCGAAGACCCTCGCGATCAAGACGGTCGCGGGCGCCGTGGCCGGTGACTTCAAGCGGATCCAGTTCACGCCCGACCTGGTGCCGGCCGACCTCGTCGGCACCCGCATCTACAACCAGAAGAACGGCGAGTTCCAGACGTCGCTCGGACCGGTGTTCACGAACCTCCTGCTCGCCGACGAGATCAACCGCGCGCCGGCCAAGGTCCAGAGCGCGCTCCTCGAGGCGATGCAGGAGCGGCAGGTCACCATCGGCCGCGAGAGCCACAAGCTCCCCGACCCGTTCCTCGTCATGGCGACGCAGAACCCGATCGAGACCGAGGGCACCTACGCGCTGCCCGAGGCGCAGGTCGACCGGTTCATGATGAAGGTGACCGTCGGCTACCCGAGCGAGATGGACGAGTTCATCGTCGTCGAGCGCATGGCCCAAGGACTGGCGATCGTGTCGCCGGTCATGACGACCGAGCGGCTGCTCCAGCTGCAGCGCGAGACCGACAAGGTGTTCGTCGATCCGGTCCTGATGGAGTACGTCGTGCGGCTGTCCACCGCCACGCGGCACCCGGCCGAGTACGGCCTGCCGGAGATCAAGAGGTACATCACCTACGGCGCGAGCCCCCGGGCCTCGATCAACCTCATCCTCACCGGGCGCGCGCTCGCGTTGATGCGCGGCCGGACGTACGTGCTCGCGCAGGACATCCTGGACCTCGTGCACGACGTGCTTCGCCACCGGCTGGTGCTCTCGTACGAGGCGCTGTCGGACAGCGTGTCGCCCGAGCAGATCATCGATCGCGTGCTCAACAAGATCCCCGCACCCGCGCAGGCGTTGCAGGAACGTGTCGCCACAACGGCCTGAGGTGATCCTCAAGCGACTCGAGTGGACGGTCATCCGCCGCCTGGATGGCCTGCTTCAGGGCGACTACCGCACGCTCTTCCGCGGGCACGGCATCGACCTCGCCGATATCCGTGAGTACGAGCCCGGCGATGACGTCCGCTACATCGACTGGAATGTCACTGCGCGCATGGACACGCCGTACGTGCGCCAGTACCTCGAGGACCGCGAGGTCACGGCGTACTTCCTCCTCGACCTCTCGCCGTCCGTGGACTTCGGCACGGTCAACACGCTCAAGCGCGATCAGCTGGTGGACTTCGTCGCCGTGCTCGCGCGCCTGCTCACGCGGCACGGGAACAAGATCGGCGCCGTGCTCTACGCGGGCAAGGTGGAGCGAACGATCCCCGCGGGGAGCGGCAAGCTGCAGGTCCTGCGGCTGCTGAACGACATCATCAACCTGCCGCGCCTGCAGAGCGCGCCGTACACCTCGCTGTCCGACCTCATCGAGCATGCCCTCCGCACGATCAAGCGCCGATCGGTGGTGTTCCTCGTCTCCGACTTCTTCACCGCGCCCGGCTGGGAGCGCCCGCTCGGGATGCTCGCGCGAAAGCACGAAGTGATCGCCGTCCGGCTCGAGGATCCGCGCGAGCGCGAGCTGCCGGATATCGGGATGGTCATCATGAACGACGCCGAGACGGGCGAGAGCGTGCACGTGGACACGCACGACGCGAGGTTCCGGAAGCGCTTTGAGGCCGTCGTCCAGAAGCGCGAAGCCGAGCTCCGGAGCGCGTTCAGCAGCCGTGCGGTCGATGTCCTGACGCTCTCGACCGAGGAGGACCTCGTCGGCGCGGTCCTGCGGTTCGCGGCCCTGCGGAAACAGCGACGGGCAATGCGCGCAGCGGTGGCGGTGTGATGCGATGACCTTCCTCTGGCCAACAAGCCTGTTCTTCATGATCGCGGTCCCCGTGCTGCTCGCGCTGTACATCTGGTCGCAGCGCCGCCGCCGCAAGTACGCGCTCCGCTACGCGAGCCTCTCGCTCGTGAAAGAGGCCCTCGGCCGCGGTCCCGGGATCCGGCGCCATATCCCGCCGGCGCTCTACTTGATCGCTCTCTCGTTCATGCTGTTCGCCCTCGCGCGGCCGATCACCGTCGTGAAAGTGCCGAGCCAGGAGGGCACCGTCATCCTCGCGATCGATGTCTCGATGAGCATGCGGGCCACCGACATCAAGCCCGACCGGATCACCGCCGCCAAAGAGGCGGCGAAGGCGTTCGTCCTGAAACAAAGCGAGAACGTGAAGATCGGCGTCGTCTCGTTCGCGAGCGACGCCTCGCTCGTCCAGCCGCCGACCCTCGACCACGATCTCGTCATCGCGGCGATCGATCGGCTCCGGCTGCAGCGCGCGACCGCGATCGGCCGCGCGATCCTCACCTCGCTCGACGCCATCGTCGAAGATCAGGGTGGCGGCGGGGAGACCGACCTGCCGTCGGCCGTTCTCACGCAGCCGCAGAACCCGAACGCGCCGCAGAAGCCGACCAAGACCGCGGTGCCGGGTGCGGCGAAGGCGTCGGCCTCGATCATCCTGCTCACCGACGGCCAGAACAACCAGTTCCCGGCGCCGCTCGCGATCCTCGATCAGGCGATCTCGCGGGGGATCCGGGTCTACACGGTCGGTGTCGGCACTCCGGCCGGCGCGGTGCTGAACCTCGAGGGTCGCTCGATCCGTACGGCACTCGACGAGTCGACCCTCAAGCAGATCGCCGAAGACACCGATGCGCAGTATTTCCTCGCGACGAGCGAGTCAGACCTCAAGAAGGTATACGAGAACCTCACCACCGCGATCGTGTTCCGCAATCAGAAGACCGAGGTCACGGTCTTCTTCACGCTGATCGCGGCGATGTTCTCGATCGTGGCGAGCGCGCTCTCGCTCCTCTGGTTCAACCGCCTGCCCTGACGGCTAGGTGAGGTTGTTCCCGATGTTACTGAAGATGTTCTGGATCTGCTCACGGAGGAACACCATCGCGACGATCACCGCGATCGCGATGACCGCGATGATGAGCGCGTACTCGACCAGTCCCTGACCCTCGTCGTCCTGTAGCCACGTATTCACGCATGACCTCCCGTCGCCTTTGACCGGCTAACGCACGGTTCATGGTGATCGCTCATGGACCGTTCAGCCCACCCCGTGCGGGGGAGAAGCTAGACGTCGGCGACGGTGATGTGCGCGCCGCCGGCGGCCTTCGATGCGTACATCGCGGTGTCGGCGGCGCGGACGGCCTCGGTCGTGGTGAACCGCTGGGCCTCGGTCACGATGCCGATCGACGCGCCCACCCGACCCGTCTCGATGCTGTCCGCGAGCCGGGTCAGGATCCGCTCGGCGACGGTCTTCGCGATCGTGGGGTCCGCCCCAGGGAGGAGCAGCGCGAACTCGTCGCCACCGAGCCGCGCGGCGAAATCGCTGCTACGGATGGACGCCCGTAGGACAGCGGCGACATGCTTCAGCGCCACGTCGCCTTCCGCGTGGCCGAGGGTGTCGTTCACCTTCTTCAGACCGTCGACGTCGAGGTACAGGAGCGCGAAGCGCTGCCGGCGCGGGGTCAGATCTCCGATCTTCATGTCGAACGCACGCGGGTTGCCGAGGCCGGTGAGCTGATCCGTTTCCGACAGGCTGAGCGCGTGGTCCGTCACGCGCTGCCCGCCCAGATACGTGAGGATGAAACCGGCGGTCACGGCGAAGATCGCGCCGAACAATGGGATCTGGTGCTCGAGCGAGAGCGCGGTCCCCTGCGTCCCGAGCGCCACGAGCTCCGCGGCGATGAAGAGGATCGAGGTCATCCCGGCGATTAGCCAGATGAGTCGCCACGGACCCGGTCGGGACCAGGGCAGCACCTTGAACAGGAAGAAGAGGGCGACGAGCAGCGCGTCCACGATGCCCAGCACGACGAGCGCCTCGGTGTCCACCCGCGCAGTGTGATACCAGACCGCACCCCCGGAAGGGTGAGTGAGCGGTCGCAGCCTGCCGTTAGCGTGCCGAAACAGCGACAAAGGTGACTGAGCATGGGACAGCTACGGCGATCGGGGTGGGGTCCGGGACGAGCGCGGACGCTGCCCTGGTTCGAGCTGCCCAGGCGGGCGACGCCCGCGCCTTCGGCGAGCTGTACGAGCGCTACCGCCAGCCGCTCTACCGGTACTGCCTCGCTCGATCGAGCTCACCCCACGAGGCCGAGGACCTGGTGAGCGAGGTCTTCCTGAAGGCGATGGAGTCGCTGGCGCGTTACCGCGACCAGGGTCTGCCGTTCGTCGCGTTCCTCTATCGGGTCGCGCGCAACGCGGCCATCGACCGCACCCGCAAGGACAAGGGCGCGTCACTGTTCGACATGACCGTCGAGCCGCGAAGCACGGTCGATGTCGAAGGGGATGCGGCGCGGGCCTCGGATATGGACACCGTTCTCGGAGCGCTGCGGAAGCTCAAGCCGGAGTACCGCGAGGTCATCCTCCTGCGGTTCGTCGAGGGCTACAGCGCGGCCGACGTCGCGAAGCTTCTCGACAAGGGCGAGAAGGCCATCTGGAACCTGCAGCAGCGCGGCCTCGAGCGGCTGCGCAGCGAGCTGAAGCGCTCGGGGGAGCTCGCCCTCGCCGGCGTGACGGTGCAGCGATGAACGACGACCGGCTGATCTCCGCCCTGCGCTGGCTCGGGACCGAGGAGCTGCCGACGGCTTCGGACCGCGCGATCCGCGGCCGCCTCGAGACGGCCTGGACCGCAGGCGGCCGCCGGATGGCGACCGGGAGCATGGGTCTGCGCCGCTTCGCCCTCGTGCTCGCCGCCTTCGTGCTCGTCGCGGGCTTCGTCCCGGCCGCGCTCGGCGCCGGCGCCGACAGCCCGCTGTGGGACACGCGCGTCGCGCTCGAGGAGGCGGGCGCGGTCGTGCGCCTGTCGAACGACGATCGCGTCGCGTATCTGCTCGATCTCGTGCGGTCGCGGACCGAGGAGGCCGCGCGCCAGGAGGCCGCGGGCAACCCGGGTGCGGCGGCCAACGCGCGCGCGGCGGCATCGGCAGCGGTCGTCCAGCTCGGCGGGAACGTTCCCCAGATCGACACGACGGTGCCGTTGCCGTCGCCGTCGGCCGTTGCGTCGCCGACGGCGGCGCCGACTCCGGCAAACTCACCGTCTCCGTCCCCGTCGCGCTCGGCCTCGGCGGTGCCGGCGGTTCAACTGCCGTCGTCGCCGCCACCGACGGCGACGCGTACGGCGACAGCTACGCCAAGTCCCGTTCGCACCGATCCGCTGCGCACGCCGTCGCCGACGCCGCTGCCGACCACGGGCACGAAGCAGTCGACGACGATCACCGGAACGGTGCGCGATGCGGCGGGCACCAACGTCACGAACGCCTGCATCTCGACGTCAGCCACGCCGCCGACGTCGACGACCGGCTGCGTCTTCCAGACGAAGAACGGCTCGTATGGCATCACGGCGTCGATCACGCCGGGCCAATCGATCACGCTCTACGCGTACTACACGGACCCCGCGACCGGCGCGTTGAGCAGCGGCTCCGCGACCGGCACGGCCGCGTCGCCGACCACGCTCATGCCGACCATCACCCTCACTCCGCGGAGGTAGTACCAGCGGCCCATGAGGAAACCCCCGCCCGCTCCCGTTGAGTGGGCAAAAGATCGACATCGAGTCGAAGGGATGGGGCAAGGACATGTGGTCACACCTGATCAAGCTCGTAAGCCTGAGCAAGGGGGCGCTCGTCGTGGGCGTCGCAGCTAGCGCAGCCATGGTCTCGAACGCGGAGTTCTCGAACGCGCCGTCACATAACGAGCTGCCGTCGGCGACCCCGGCGGCGATCGTCTCCGTCACGCCAACGACGAAGTCGGTGACGGAGCCCTCCGTCGAGTCTTCATCCAAGCCGAGCGAGAAGCCGCAGACCGCCGAGCAGCTGAAGACGACTGAGCAGCCGTCGATGGCCTCGTCTGACAAGGCGGAGCTCTCCGGTGTCGTCAAGGAATGCGTCACGAAGTACGCGGCGGTCCGCGCCGCGGGCGACAGCGCGTCGCCGGGCGACCGCCAGAGCGCGAGCTCGGTCTGCAAGGCCGCGATCGAGCAGAGCGGCCTGACCTCGGCCGAATTCGCGGCCAAGTATGGCTTCAACAAACTGCCGACCACCGCCACCACCACCGCGGCCAACAACATCACCGCCCTCGTCAAGGATTGCTTCGAGAAGTACACGGCGAAGGACCCGGGCGCGGGCGACGCCTGCAAGAAGGCGATCGCGGCAAGCGGTCTTTCGAGCAACGACTTCTTCGCGAAGTACGGCACGCCGGCCCGGCCGTCGACCGAGACCAAGCCGACGACGACCCCGACGACCGCACCGAAGACCACGGTGAGCACGGAGACGTACGCGCTCGTCGCGAAGTGCCTCCAGCGCTACACCGCGATCTCGAGCACCGGCGATTCCAAGGCCGCGAGCGACGCGTGCGCGGCCGCGATCAAGGCGAGCGGCATGAGCGCGACGGAGTTCTGGGCGAAGTTCGGCAAAGAGCTCACGAGCACCACGAAGCCGACGACGAAGCCCGAGCCCACCGCGACCCCGAAGCCGGTGACGAACACCGCCGAGCTCTCGCAGCTCGTCGCGAAGTGCCTCCAGCTCTACGCCGCGATCACGAGCACCAGCGACACGCACGCCGCGAGCGAGGCGTGCGGCGCAGCCATCCGCGCGAGCGGCCTGACCTCCGCTGCCTTCTGGGCGACGTACCACCCGACGACGAACTAGCTCTTCCACCCGCCTCCACACGCACGGCGACGGCCATGAGCCGTCGCCGTGCCGTGTTTACCGCGCGCCGACGATCGGGATGAGCGCGGGGACGCGGCGGGCATACTCGCCGTACGGGCCGAAGGCCTCGCGGAGGACTCCTTCCTCCGCCGCGATCCGCGCGAGGGTGAACGGCACGACGACGACCGCGGTGAGGACGAGGAGCGCGACGCTCTCGAGCGCGAGCGACGCGCCGAGATGGAACGTCACGATGCCGAGGTACATCGGGTGCCGCACGAGCGCGAACGCGCCGTCGGTCTTGAGGGTGTGGCCCTCGAAGAGATCCAGGCGGATCCCGTAGCTCCGACCGAGGGCCCACATGCCCCATGCGGCGAAGAGCGCGCTGCCGCTCGCGATCGCAAGGCCCGCGAGCTGCACGCCCGTCGCGAGGTCAGCTGCCGGCACGAGGGAGGGGAGCCAGGCGACCTGCGAGTAGGCGAGCACGAACGGGACCCACACGAGCGGCGGGTAGTACTGGATCCACCACGCCGCCTCGGTCCGAAGGAGGTGCCGGCGTTCGCGGCGGACGATCCGGAGGGCGGCGGCCGAGAGGAAGATGACGTGCGCGGCGAGGAGCACCGCGATGCGGATGCTGCGGTCGTCCACGTCATTGATTGTCGGGGCGGTGGAGTCCGGCGTCGAAAGCCCCTAAACTTGGGTCACCACGCACCACGCTTGGGCAGATCGAGCAGGTGGTGAGCTCCGCTGACTGTAGATCAGCCGCCTTTGGCTGTGGGGGTTCGATTCCCTCTCTGCCCACACGAATCGGTCCGTCGCTGCTGGCGTTTCGCGCGAATCGCGGTCTAGGCGCTAAGGCGGTTTAGTGCACTCGGGCCGCTCACGGGCGGCTGACTCGAGGCGGGTTTGTGCAGCGGGTTTGGGAGCGCGTTCCGATCGTGGATCGGGATCGCGTGGCTGTATCGCTCGAATAGTGCGTCACTTCTTCCATGACAGGCGTCGGATCCGCCGCGTCGAGCGTGTGCGTTGG
>DASYVN010000044.1:0-4305 GCA_035937095.1 Candidatus Limnocylindria bacterium | reverse complement strand
CGCGATGAGCTCGTCGCGCCGTTCGCGGGCGTTGATGCAGTTGCCGTTGTGGCCGAGCGCGAACTCGCCCAGCAGCTCGTCGCGGACGACCACCGGCTGCGCGTTCTCGATGCGCGACGATCCGGTGGTCGAGTAGCGGGTGTGCCCGATCGCGGCCCGGCCGCTCAGCGCACCGAGATCCTGCTCGGCGAAGACCTGGCCCACGAGGCCCATCCGGCGCACCACCCGCAGATCGCGGCCGTCGGTCGCGGCGATGCCCGCGGACTCCTGCCCGCGGTGCTGGAGGGCGTACAGCGCGAAGAACATGAGCCGCGCGGGCTCGCTCGGATCCGCCGTGGCCGGAGACCAGATGCCGCACACCCCGCACATCGCTAGGACTCCCGGCCGAGCGCGCGGGCGAGCCCGTCGCCATGCGCACGCGCGAGCGCCTCGACCGGCGTGCCGAGCACGGGCGCGATCTCCAGGATGTCGCCGCCGATCGCGCCGAGGGTCCAGAGCGGCACGTCGTGTTCCGTCGCGATCGCACGCACCAGGAGCTCGTCCGCGGTGCGGATGACCAGCACGATGCCCGACGGCCCTTCGCCGAAGAGCATCACGCGCTTGTCGATGCCACGGACGGCCGGCAGCGTCACGCGCATGCCGATGCGATCGCGGATCGCGAGCTCCGCGAGTGCGACGCCAAGACCACCCTCAGCGCGGTCGTGTGCCGCGCGGATCGCACCGCGGGCGTGGGCCGCGAGCACGAACCGCTGCAGGCGCGCCTCGAGCGCGAGATCGATCCGGACGGTGCCGTCCACCTGGCCGCGCATCGCGGCGTACGTGGATCCGGCGAGCGACACCTGCGCGCTTCCGGCGAGGAGCACGAGATCGCCGGCCTCGCCGGTGCGAGCGGGGATGTGCTTGGCGACGTCGGCGATCCGGCCGACGGCACCGATCGTCGCGGTCGGCCAGATGTCGCTCCCGCGCGTCGCGTTGTACAGCGACACGTTGCCGGACACGACGGGCGCGCCGAGCGCGTCGCAGGCCGCGGCGATGCCGGCGATCGTGCGCTCGAGCTGCCAGGCGCCCTCGGGACGCTCGGGATTGCCGAGATTGAGGCAGTCGGTGATGGCCAGCGGCTCGGCGCCGACGCACACGAGATTGCGCGTCGCCTCGGCCACCGCGGCCGCCGCACCGGTGAACGGATCGAGCGACGCGACGCGCGGCTGCGCGTCCAACGCGATGGCGATGCCATCGAGCCGGCCCTTGATCCGCATGACCGCGGCATCGGCGCCTGGTCCGACGACCGTGTCCGTGCCGACCATCTGGTCGTACGTGCGATAGAGGACCGCGCGGGACGCGACGTCCGGGGAACCGAGTAGTTGGAGGAGCTCTAGTCCTATTTTTTGCGGGCCTTCGGCCTGCGAATTTTCCTCGCCAACTGGGGCCGCCGTCGGCGCGGCACCTACGGGCTCGGCCGCCCACGTAGTGACGTCGTACTCAGGCGCATCGTCGGCGAGCGCCTTCGGCGGCAGGGACGCGACGAGCTCGCCGCCGCTGCGGATCTCGAGGCGCGCCGTTCCGTCCTTCTCTGGCGCGACGACCTCACCGATGCGCACGCCATGCAGCTCCCACCGCGCGAACACGCGCTCGATGTCCGCCTCGCGGCCAGGTCGGGCGACGACGAGCATCCGCTCCTGCGACTCGCTGAGCATCACCTCGTACGGGTCCATGCCGGTCGCGCGGCGCGGGACGCGGTCGACATCGATGCGCATCCCGACGTTGCTCTTGGCCGCGACCTCGCTCGACGCGCAGGTGAGGCCGGCAGCCCCGAGATCCTGGATCGCCTCGACCGCGTCCGCGGCCACGAGCTCGAGCGTCGCCTCGAGTAGCAGCTTCTCGACGAACGGATTGCCGACCTGGACCGATGGCCGCTTGGCGGCGTCAGCCGATCCGAGCTCGAAGCTCGCCAGCAACGATGCGCCGGCGATCCCGTCGCGACCGGTGTCCGAGCCCACGAGGTACACGGTGCTCCCGGGCTTCGCCGTCGCCGCCGAACGGAGGTCCTTCCGCTCCACCAGACCCACGCACATCGCATTGACCAATGGGTTGTCGGCGTAGCCGGGCGCGAACGTCACGTGCCCGCCCACGTCGGGGATCCCCACGCAATTGCCATAGAAGGAGATACCGCCGACGACCCCGCGGATCATCCGGCGGGTCCGCTCGAGCTCCGGCGGGCCGAAGAACAGGCCATTGAGGACCGCGATCGGTCGCGCGCCCATCGCGAAGATGTCGCGCAGGATCCCGCCCACGCCGGTGGCCGCGCCCTGGTACGGCTCGACCGCCGACGGATGGTTGTGGCTCTCGACCTTGAACACGCAGAGCAGCCCGCCGCCGATGTCGACCGCGCCGGCGTTCTCGCCCGGCCCGAGCGCGACGCGAGCGCCGGTGGTGGGCAGCGTGCGAAGCAGCGTCTTGCTGTGCTTGTACGCGCAGTGCTCGCTCCACATCGCGCCGAACATGCCCCACTCGAGCGCGTTGGGCTCGCGGGAGAGGAGCGCGCGGACACGCTCTGCTTCGCTCTCGGTGAGACCGGCCTCACGCGGGAGCCGGAACGTAGGCTGCGCCGTCGTCCTCCCCGAGGTCATCGGGGTGACGCTCATCAGGCCGTGCCGTCTCCGAGGAAGACGTCGATCTGATCCGCGAAGGCGGCGAGGTCCGTGAGCCGGGTCTGCATGTGGCCGTACACCTCATCGATGTCCGTCTGCTCGCGGTCGTAGGCGAGCAGGTTGCGCAGGTTGGCGAGGTGCTCCAAACGATACGCCAGCTGCCGGTCGATGATGCCGTGCGCGGCGATCGAATCGAGGATGTCGTGATACGCCTCGGGTTGCGGGAGCACCAGCGCGGCGATGAGGTACGCCCCGGTGCCGAACGTGAGCTCGACGGCCTGCTGCAGATACCACTGCGCGAGGCCGTACAGCTTCGGATCGCCCTTGAACTTCTGCCGGTCGACGCCGCGCAGGTCCTGCAGCAGGCCGATGTACTCGCGCAGCCGGAGCAGGCGCGTGCGCACGTACTCCTCGTCCACCGCGAATCGCTCGCCACGGACGCGCTCGGCGAGCGCCTTGGACTGCAGCTCGTCGTACTTCTTGAACTCGAGGTACTCCATCGTCGTGCGAGCCGCGAACTGCACGCGCCGGCGCTGATCGCGCTGGAAGAGCAGCGACCACGTGTTGATAACCTGCGCCCGCTGGAGGAGTGAGGCGTTGTTGAGGATGACGACGTCCAGGTCGGCGGTCTCGAGGGTCTTCGAGAGCTCGCTCACGAAGTACACCTGGTAGTCGAAGTATTCGGTGGTCCTGATCTTGTCGAGCAGCAGGAGTCCGACGTCGAGATCGCTGAAGCTGCCCGCGAGCTTCCGCGCCGAGGCGCTGCCGCTCGCGTAGGCGACGTCGACCGGCGAGGTCTGGAAGAGCTGCGTGAGCTGGGCCTGCTTCTCGAAGAGATCCATCTGCCTATTGAACCGAAGCCGGTGCTATGCCGATGTGTCGGGAGGCGGTCAATGCCTCCAGAACACGCCGGCCATCGGTCCCGCCGAGCAATTCCTCGCTGCAACGCTCGGGGTGAGGCATCAGCCCGACGACGTTCCCGGCCTCATTCGCCACTCCCGCGATGTTGGCGGCACTTCCGTTCGGATTCGCCCCGGGCGTCGCGCCGCCCCGGGCGTCGGTGTAGCGGAAGACCACCTGGCCGTTCGCCTCGACCCGCGCGACGGTCAGCTCGTCGGCCACCCAGCAGCCCTCGCCGTGCGCGATCGG
Source organism: Candidatus Limnocylindria bacterium (assembly GCA_035937095.1). Lineage (GTDB taxonomy): Bacteria > Chloroflexota > Limnocylindria > P2-11E > P2-11E > UBA4735. Next base: position 508 of record DASYVN010000044.1, on the reverse strand, counting down.
CATGCGTACGATCTCGCCGCGCAGGCCCGCGCTGAAGGGCGTGCGGTCGCTCTCGATCCGCAGGTGCACCCAGTCGCAGCGGAACTCGAGGTGCCGGTTGCGGACGAGCGCGCCCGGCAGGAGCCCGATCTCGCAGAGGATCTGGAACCCGTTGCACGACCCGAGGATCGGCATCCCCTCGGCCGCGGCACGCCGCAGCTCCGCCGCCGCGGGCGAGATGGCCGCGATCGCGCCGGCGCGCAGGTAGTCGCCGTAGGTGAACCCGCCGGGCACGATGGCCGCGTCGTAGCCGCGCAGATCCGCATCGGCGTGCCAGAGGATCTCCGGCTCCGCGCCGACCAGCGTGAGCGCGTGCGCGAAGTCGTTCTCGCTCCAGGTGCCGGGAAAGCGCAGCACCGCGATCTTCATTCTGCCGCGACTTCGACGGCGAACTGCTCGATGACCGGGTTCGCGAGGAGCTCGTCCCCCATCTTGTTCGCCGCCGCGCGCGCGTCGGATTCATCGGACG
>DASYVN010000043.1:0-1984 GCA_035937095.1 Candidatus Limnocylindria bacterium | reverse complement strand
CCCAGAGCCACGCAGCCGTCTCGGCGACGATCTCCGGGTCCGCGAGCGGACGCCACTCGCTGTCCGCGGCCGGGAGCTCGAGCACGAAGCGGTCGTATGCGACCTGACTGACCTGCATCACGACACTGGAGTACGCCTGTGCATCGGTGCCTCACAGTCCCCTGCCGGGGGTGCTTCGGCTAGTACCCAGGTACTAGAAGGGCCCGGAAGTGCACGCTTTCAAGCCGGTTTCCGCCGGGCGGCGCGCACCGAACCCGGCTAGCCACTTCGGCGTAGCCGCGGGTCGAGCGCGTCGCGGAGCGCATCACCCAAGAAGTTGAACGTGAACACCGCGATGAAGATCGCGATACCCGGACCGGCGCTCATCCACCACTTCATGTTCGCGAGATACCGCTGCGAGTAGTTGATGTCCTGCCCCCACGAGGGGTACGGCGGCTGCGGTCCGAGGCCGAGGAACGAAAGCGCCGCCTCGGCCAGGATCGCGAACGCGGTCGCGAGCGTCGCCTGCACGACGAGCGGGTTCGCGATGTTCGGGAAGATGTGGCGCAGAACGATGCGGAGCGGTGGCACGCCGACCGTACGCGCGGCGACGATGAACTCGCGCGAGCGGACGGACAGCACCTGGCCACGGGTGAGCCGCGCGTATCCGGGCACGGCGACGATGCCGATCGCGATCATCGCGTTCTGGATCTGCGGGCCGAGCGCGGCCGTGATCGCAATGGCGAGGACCAGGGCCGGGAACGCGAGGAGCGCGTCGATCACGCGCATCGCGAGCAGGTCGAACGTCCCGCCGAGGTAGCCGGCAAGCAGACCGATGCTCACGCCGAGCAGGAATCCGATGCTTACGGAGATGACTCCGACCGACAGCGAGATCCGCGAGCCCCAGAGCACCCGCGAGAACACATCGCGGCCGAGGTCGTCGGTGCCGAGCAGATGGTCCAGGCTGGGCGGCTGGAGGGTGTCGGTGATGTTGACCTTGATGGGGTCGTACGGGGCGATGAGGGGCGCGAACGCCGCCACGAAGAGGAGGATGGCGAGAAGGACGACTCCCACGAGCATCCGCGGGTTCTTGCGCAGGAAGTAGCGGACCGTCGATGCGCGATCCTGGCGCCGCAGCGGAAGGACGACGGGCAGCGTCGCGCCGCTCATGCTTCGGCACCGCCGAACGAGATCCGCGGATCAAGGAACGCGTACAGGATGTCCACCGCGAGCGTGCTCAGCATGAACGACAGCGCCGAGACGAGCACGACGCCCTGCACGATCGGGTAGTCCTGCGACGGGATCGCCTGCACCGCGAGCCGGCCAATGCCGGGGATGAAGAAGATCGTCTCCGTGATGATCGCGCCCTCGATGATCGCGCCGATCTGGATTCCGATGATCGTGACGACCGGGATGAGCGCGTTCTTCAGCGCGTGCCGCACCACGACGGCGCGCTCGCGGAGACCCTTCGCCCGCGCCGTGCGTATGTAGTCCTGGCCGAACACATCCAGGAGGCTTGACCGCACCTGCCGAAGGTTCACCGCGAGGCTCGCGGTGGCGACGGTGATGGCCGGCAGGACGAGGCGCCGGAGGTTCTCGCCGGGATCGGTCGTGAACGGGACGAACCCGCCGGGTGGGAAGACGTGTCCGGGGACGACGTACGCGAACAGCAGGATGAGGAGGAGGCCGAGGTAGAAGTTCGGGAATGAGACACCGGCCAGCGTCACGCCCGTGGTCAGCAGATCGAGCACCGAGTTCCGCTTGACGGCCGACAGGATGCCGACCACCAGGGCCACGCTCACCGAGATGAGGATTGCCGCGAACCCGAGCTCGAGCGTGACCGGGATGCGCTCGGTGATCGCTTCGAGGACGCGTTGCTTCGTCTGGAACGAGCGGCCGAGGTCGCCCTGCACGGCGCGCGAGAGCCACGCGGCGTATTGGACCGGGAGCGGCTGATCGAGGCCAAGCTCGGCGCGGACCGTCGCGATCGTCACGGGATCCTTGT
>DASYVN010000042.1:0-6011 GCA_035937095.1 Candidatus Limnocylindria bacterium | reverse complement strand
AGACAACCGTTCGGACCGAGCGTGGTGGGGCTGGCCGCGATGCGGAGAAATCCGATCGTCCGGCTGATCGTCAGCCACCTTCCCGCTCCGGCAGCCGGTCGAGCCTGGAGCAGAGGAATTGCGCCCTGTCGCAAGAACATTTCGGGTCTGTGGCCGGGCTGCAACCCGGCCCAAGAACTCGAAATGACCAGTTCGTCATGCCGAACCGCCGCCGGTGACCCAATGTTGATCGCGTTGCCACGCAATCGAATTCCGCCTGGCCGCCGGGTGGCTCGTCTTCGGGTTGCCGATCTTGAAATCGATGCGCTAGACCAGCGGATCACCCAGGGGACGCGCGAGGTACGGCTTTCGCCGTACGAGCATGTCCTCCTGTACACCCTGGCCGCGAAGAGCGGGACCGTTGTCAGCTATCGCGAAATCGCGGCCGCGCTGGATACCGGGCCCGAGGTCCGAACCAACACCCTCGCACGCCACGTCAGTAGCCTGCGCCGGAAGCTCGGAGATGATGCCCACCGCCCTCGCTACATCGAGACGGTCCCGGGCATCGGTTGCCGCTTCATCGCCGCGTATCGGAGATCGCGATCCCCTTTGACCGTTGGGCGGGGGCGGTCCTCGGCTGCAGCTGGTCAAAGGCGGACACCGCCTCCTCGATGATCGAGCCCGGCATGTCGGTCGATAGGGTGTAGCGGACGACGTTGCCCTTGCGCTGCGCGACGACGGCGCCGAGCTCGCGTAGCACTCTGAGGTGCTGGCTCGTTGCGGCGCGCTTGCGGCCGATCACGTGGGCGAGATCGCTCGCGGCGAGCGTCGTGTCGCGGAGGGCCCGCACGATATTGATGCGGGTCGGGTCGCAGAGCGCATCGAGCAGCGCGCGCATCCGCTTTTCGTTGCGCGGCGTGAGCATCTGCTGCTCGGCCCTCATGACCGCGACCGGATCGATCGGCCTGAGAGTGGCGGTTGGCATACGTCCTTCGCTCCCTTCCGGGCGTCACGGAGCCAGCCACTCGCGTGCCGCGCGACATGACACCGCGCCTACCACGTGTTCATACAGGGGTGCCCGCCGCCGAGTATGACGACATCGTCATCGGTCGTCGCCATCGTGTCGCGACCGATCGCGAAACGACAGCGCGATTTCCGGTGAGGCGCTCGCGATCATTGCCCAAACCGGCTCAGTTCGAGCGTCGCTGGGTGGCTCGGACTAGCGTCCTGGTCGAACCGTGCGACCCCGCCCGTCCCTCCGATGCCCATGACGCACTGCGGTGCCCTCGCCACGCCAGTTGGCGTAACCCGCTCCGCTTCGCGCACGGAAATGAGCGGCCTGATCGAATGGCGAGCAGCAGCGATCAAGAAATCGCCACTGCTCCTCGAGGCTGCGACGATCTCTTCCTGGGTGGCGACGAGCCCTACGATGCGACCGCAACATGCCCGCCGCACTTCCAACCGGCACGGTCACGTTCCTGTTCACCGACGTCGAGGGCTCCACGACGCTCTTGCACGCGCTCGGCGCCGCTGGCTACGCGCAGGCGCTCGCCGAGCATCGGCGCATCCTGCGTGAGACGTTCACCGCGCACGGCGGCGTCGAGGTCGACACGCAAGGTGACGCGTTCTTCGTCGCGTTCGCGACCGCGCAGGGCGCGGTCCGGGCGGCGGCCGAGGCCCTCGGAGGTCTAGCCGCCGGTCCCATCCGCGTCCGAATGGGTATCCATACCGGCACGCCCCACGTTGCCGAGGAAGGCTACGTCGGGACCGACGTGCACCGCGCCGCGCGCATCGCCGCGGCGGCGCACGGCGGCCAGATCATCATCTCCGAAGCGGCCTGGTCGCTCGTTCGCGACGCCCTGCCGGCGGGCGTCACGACCCGCGACCTCGGCGCGCACCGCTTCAAGGACTTCGCGGGCACCGAGCGGATCCACCAGCTCGTCATCGACGGCCAGCCCGCCGATTTCCCGCCGCTTCGGAGCCTGGACCGGGCGCCGAACAATCTGCCGCCGCAGCTCACGACATTCATCGGCCGCACCCGGATCGACGAGGTCACCGCGCTCCTTCGCGACGGCACGCGGCTCCTGACCCTGACCGGTCCAAGTGGCACCGGGAAGACGCGCCTCTCGATCGAGGCCGCGGGCGACCTCGTTGATGCGTTCCCCGACGGCGTGTACTGGGTCCCGCTCGCTGCGATCACCGACACCGCGCTCGTCGGCCCCGCGATCGCGACCTCGCTCGGGCTGCACGACACCGGCAGCCGGCCCGTGGCGGAGCGCGTGGCGGAGCACCTCCGCGACAAGACGGTCCTGCTCGTGATCGACAACTTCGAGCAGCTGCTCCCGGCCGCGCCGCTCGTCGGCGAGCTCCTGCGCGCGGCGCCCAAGCTCAAGGTCATCGCCTCGAGCCGCGCGCCGCTCAGGGTCAACGGCGAGCAGGAGTTCCCCGTCCCGCCGCTCACGCTCGCCGATCCCGGTGCGGCGCTCGAGGTGCTCGCCCAGTCCGAGGCGGTGCGCCTGTTCGTCGAGCGCGCGATGGCCATCAAGCCCGACTTCGAGGTCACGGCCGCGAACGCCAGACCGATCGCCGAGATCTGCGCCCGCCTCGACGGCCTGCCGCTCGCGATCGAGCTCGCCGCGGCACGGGTGAAGATCCTCCCACCGGAGGCGATCCTGCCCCGGCTCGGCCGCACGCTCGACCTCCTCTCCGCCGGCTCGCGCGACCTACCCGATCGCCAGCGCACGCTTCGTGGCGCGATCGGCTGGAGCTACGACCTCCTCGACGCGCCGACGCGCACGCTCTTCGCCCGGCTGGCCGTGTTCGCCGGGGGCGGGTGGCTCCAGGACATCGAGGCCGTCTGCGGCGGCGACGTCCTCGATGGCCTGATGGGTCTGGTCGACCACAGCCTCCTGCACCAGCGCGACGTCGCCGGCGAGCCGCGCTTCCTCATGCTTGTCACCATCCGCGAGTACGCGGTCGAGCAGCTCGATGTCACGAGCGAGGCGGAGGCGATCCGGCGCCGCCACGCGGAGGCCTACCTCGAGGTCGCCGCTCGGATCCAACGTGAGCTCACCGGCCCGAAGCAGCGAGAGCTGCTCGATCGGCTCGCGCGCGATCACGACAACCTGCGAGCCGCGACGGAGTGGGCGATCGCGCACGACGGCGCGCTCGCGATGCGGCTTGTCGGATCGCTGTGGCGCTTCTGGCACATGCGCGGGCACTTGAACGAGGCGGAGGCGATCGCGGTGCGGGTGCTCGCGCTGCCGCACGACGACCTCGCGCGGGATCGGCTCTGCGCGCTCGATGGCGCGGGAGGAGTGGCCTACTGGCAGGGCGACATGCTCCGCGCGCGCGGGCGGTACCGGGAAGCGCTCGACCTCGCAACACGCCTGGGCGATCGGGTGCAGATCGCGGAGCAGACGTACAACCTGTCCTTCACCTACCAGGTCGGCGCGAGCGACATCCCGCAGGCGCTCGCACTCGCCGAGGAGGCACTCGCCGCGTACCGGGAGCTCGGCGACCGCGCGGGCGTCGCGAAGGTGCTGTCGGGCTACGCGTACGGGCTGTATCAGCTCGACGATCGAGCGCGTGCGCGGCCCGTGCTCGACGAGTGCATCGCACTCATGCGCGAGCTGAACGACCGGTTCGGGCTCGCCTGGGCGCTGGAGGCGGACGCGCTGATCAACATCAAGGACGGCCGACTCGACGACGCTCGGACGAGCATCGCAGAGAGTCTGCGGATCTTCGCCGCGGCCGGCGACCTGTCGGGTGTGATGTTCCTGCTCATGGATTCCGCGATCCTCGCCGCGCTCGGCGGTGACCTGGACCGGGCGGTCCGGCTGTTCGCGGCGTGCGAGAAGGTGCGCGACGAGAGTGGGGCGACGCTGGCGAACATCATCGACACCCGGCAGCTTCCCGCCGTCGACCTCGTCCGCGAGGCGACGGAACGGCTCGACGATGCGCGCGAGGAGGGGCGTCGCCTCTCACGCGAGGATGCGATCGCCCTCGCGCTCAGCTAGGCGTCGAGCAGCGTGCGACGGCGCGCTCACCGGGCATCCTTGTTCGATCCGCAAGCCGCGGCCACGAGGCCGACGACGGCCGCGCCTGCGGCGATCACGGCCATCTCAGCACTGACCTGCGTCGCGATCCCCCGGCTCGCCTCGATGGCCCGGACCGGATCCGGCGATGCGAGCTCGGCGAGCCGTCCCTGCGCGATCACCGCGAGGCTGCGCAGACCGAAGCTCGTCAGCAGCCCGGCGCTCACGCTCATCCCGAGCAGCCGCAGCGAGATGACGAACGCGGAGGTGCTCCCCCGCCGCGCCGCCGGCGCGCGATCGATGAGCGCCACGGCGAGCGGGGCGGTGGCGAGCCCGAGCCCGACTCCCGCAAGCACGAGACCGGCGATCATCGGCGCGATGGCTCCCGACGGGACGGCCCCCAGGGTGACCAGATCGACAGCCTCGCGGACGGTGCCGGCATCCCACCGGCTGATCTGGACGAACCCCGCTGCCGCCAGGGCCAACCCGACCACCGCGACAGGCCGCGGACCTGCTCTGATGGTCAGTACACCACCCGGAACAGCGGCGAGGGCGAGCGGGATGGTGAGGAGCGCGAGGAGCTCGCCGCTCGCGAGCGCGCCCTCGCGGCTGCTCCGCGCGCCGATCGTGTTCACAAGGAGCGGCACGCTGACGAGCCCGACCATCGCGCAGAAGCCGACCGCGACGTTCGCCAGAGCGAACGCCGCAGTGCCGCGCTCGGCGAGCAGCCGGACGTCCACGAGCGGACCGGTGGCGCGACGCTCGAGGGCGACGAACGCGGCGAGTGCGAGGATCCCGACGAGCGCGGCGGGGAGCGCATAGCCGGGAGCCCCGACCGGACGCGCGAGCGCCGGTGGACCGCTCAGCTCGTTCCCACCGAACGCCAAGGTGATGCCAGCGAGGGCCAGCCCGAGGAGCACGGCGCCCAGACGGTCGAATGCCGACCGCGGATCGCCGCGCGGCAGCGCACGCAGCGCCGACCAGGCGACCGCCGCCGACACAGCGGCCAGCGGCAGGTTCGCCCAGAACAGCGCTTGCCAGGGGAACGCTTGGACGACGATCCCGCCGTAGAGATGACCGAGGACCCACCCCGCCGTATCCACGGCGGCGACGGCGCCGATCGCCGCCGCCCGCGCCTCGACGAACAGGTCGGCGGCCACGGCCATGGCCACCGGGACGAGGGCCCCCGCGCCGAAGCCTTGCAGCACCCGTCCGGCGACGAGCGCGTGGATCTTCGGCATGCTCGGATCGAGCACCGGAAGGTCGACCGCGCGCTCGAGGCCACGGATCCACTGCCCGAACCCGTCGGCGGACGCCGCGCTCGCGAGCGATCCGACCGAGAAGATGCCCAGCGCGATGAGGAACGCCTCGCGTCGCCCCAGCCGATCGGACGCCCCGGCCATGATGAGCATCCCGAAGACGTAGGCGGCGAGATAGCCGCTCACGGTCCACGACGCGTCAGCGATGCCTTCCTGGATCGGGATCTTCAGCTCGAGCAGCACGGCCGGCAGGACCGCCGAGACCACGGTGAGATCGAGCGCGCCGACAAAGACGGGAACGCAGGCCGCCACGAGTGCGAGGCGGGCTATGGTCGACCGATCTCGACCGGCCCACCGAAGTCGGAGAGCTCGAGCGTCCACACGCCTCCGGCCGGCTCGCGGTCGTTCACCCGCAGGACCCGTGACCGTCCTTTGTCGACCCACACATCGACCGTGTGCGTACCCTGGACCGGGCCGCCCGCGCTCAGCGCGCGCAGCTGCACGCCATCCGCGGTGCCGCGGATGTGGTATGCGTCGGTCCCATCGACCGTCTCCGCGCCGACCAGCGACACGTCGCGAAGCCCGCGCAGGATCGCCGCGGCACCGTCACTTCGGAAGAGCGCCGCCGCGTCGAACGCGGCGCCTGCGGGCCGGCTCGCGTACCGGCCCGTGACGGGATCGGTGACGAACACCCCCTCGGGGAGCCAGAGCGCATCCACTGCGACGAGGAAGCTCC
>DASYVN010000041.1:0-1698 GCA_035937095.1 Candidatus Limnocylindria bacterium | reverse complement strand
CGTCCTGCGCACGGTCTGGCGCGATGCCGAAGCGCTGGCTCCTGGTGGCACTGCCGGCCGTCGTGCTGAGCGGCGCGCGGGCCGACGTGAGGGCGGGGTCGATCGTGCGGCTCGGCCCGGCGCGCATCCGGGTCCTTGCCTCGAACGGCGACCCGCAGGTCGATGTGCCGTCGCTCGTGCTCCGCCTCGAGCTGGGCACCGCGACCGTGCTGTTCTGCGGGGACGCGACCGAGGCTGCGCAGGCCGATCTGCTCCTCGCGCCCGATGGATTGCGTGCCGATCTACGTGCCGCCGCATCACGGCGCGGCGACGCCGCATGCGAGCGCGCTCGTCGGCGCAGTGCATCCCGAGATCGCGCTCATCTCCGTCGGCCTCGACAACCGCTACGGGCATCCGACCACCGAGACGCTCGCCGCGCTCGCGAGCGTGCCGACGTACCGCACGGACCGCGACGGAACGGTCGAGGTCAGCGCCGATGGCGCGCGCCTCGTCGTCCATCCGCACGCGAATGGCCTTGGGCCGCCGCGAGCGCAGGGGATCCCGCGTCTCGCCCGCTAGGCTCGACCGGGTGTCCGCCTCCCGCGCCAGACGCTCCCTCTATCTGATCCACGGCGAGGATCCGTACCGCGCGCGGCTCCGTGCCGCGGAGCTCGTCGCGGCCCTCACGAACAAGGACGAGCGGCCGTCCGACTTGCGGGCCCAGCGCTCGACCGAGCTCGGGGCCCGTCTCGGCGTCACCCGGCACGATGCGCGGTCGGACGCGCCGTCGGCCATCGAGCTGTCCGGCCGGTCGCAGGGCCTCTTCGATGCCGCGGACGACCAACGGATCGTCGTCGTCGAGCACGCCGAAGCGTTGCAGGACATGGCGGTCGTCACAGGCTTTCCTGCGGACGCCACGCTCGTGCTCGTGAGCGAGGCGAAGATCCAGTCCCGCCGCCGCCCAGCCAAACCGAAGGCCACCGACGCCGCCCCGGCCGATCTCGCGTCCGTCGTGGAGGCGGCCGGCGGGACGATCGAGCACATTCTGCGATTGCCGCCCGACGACCTCGGCGGATGGATCGCCGCGCGCGCGACGCTCCTTGGCGTCGAGCTCGCGCCCGACGCCATCAACGAGCTTGGCGCCGCAGTGGGCCCGGACAGCGAGCGCATCGACCAAGAGCTCGCGAAGCTCGGCGCGTTCGCCGCGCGGGCGCGCGTGACCGGCGCCGATGTGCGCGCGCTCGTGAGCGGCGCGATCGAGACGGACATCTTCGAGCTCACCCAGGCGGTGGTGCGGCGGGACTCGCGGACCGCAATCCGCCGGCTCGAGACGCTGCTCACCGAGGGGCAGGCCGCCCAGCAGATCCTCGCGCTCCTGCTCTGGCAGTTCCGGGTGCTGCTGTTCGCGTCCGCGATGCGATCGGGCGCGGACGCGGAGAAGGCGGCGAGGGCCATCCGCAGCTCGGCGTATGCCATCGGGAAGTGGCAGGCGTTCGCGCGCCGCGTGTCACGCGCAGACGTCATCCGCGCGTACGAGGTCCTGTACGCGACGGATCTCGCGATCAAGACCGGACGGATCGAGCCCGAGATGGCCATGACGCTGTGCGTGCTCGACCTCTGCGGCGTGCACGCCGCCGATCCGCGCGCGCTCGTGGTGGGGGAGCCGCCGCGCCGCTAGCTCGCTAACGCTTCGCGAGAGCCTCCGCCCCGCGCGATGCC
>DASYVN010000040.1:0-4287 GCA_035937095.1 Candidatus Limnocylindria bacterium | reverse complement strand
GAAGAACAAGGTCGCGCCGCCGTTCCGGATCGCCGAGCTCGAGATCCTCGCGGTCGAGGGCATCTCGCGCGAGGGCGGCCTCGTCGACATGGGTCTCCTCACCGGCGTGGTCACGAAGTACGGCGCCTGGTTCAACTACGGCGAGACGCGCCTCGGACAGGGCCGTGAGAACGCGAAGCAGTTCTTCCGCGACCACCCCGACGTCGCCGCCGAGGTCGAGGCCAAGGTCCGCGAGAAGTCCGGTGCCCTGCCGGCCGCCGGCCCGGATGAGGAAAGCTAGCCGGCCCGCACGCGACGCGCCTCCGGCCGGCGATGCCTACGACGCGGCCGTCCGCTACCTCGGCTCGCGTCCACGGAGCGTCGCGGAGATCAAGCGGCACCTGCGCACGAAGCGATTCGACGAGGTGGCGCAGGACAAGGCTATCGACCAGCTCCGCGCGCAGCGCTACATCGACGACGAGGCCTTTACCCGCTACTGGGTCGAGCAGCGCGCGCGGTTCCGGCCCAAGGGCCAACGCGCCATCGTGAGCGAGCTGATTGCGAAGGGCGTCGCGCGCGAGACCATCGACATGGTGCTCGGCGAGGCCGATCCCGATTCGGAGACGAAGCGCGCGCGCGAGGCAATCCACCGGCCGATGACGCGCTGGCTCTCGATGGAGGAGAAGGAGCGCAAGCGGAAGATCCACCACTACCTCGCCGCGCGCGGCTTCGGCTACGACGTGATCGAGGAAGTGATCGCGAAGCCCGAGTCCGATGACGAGTAGGCGCGCCGGCGTCGTCGCGATCGTCCTCGGCCTCGCGGTCTCGGTGTGGTCGTGGTTCGGGTTCTGGCCCTTGGCCGCGCCCGTGTTCTACATGAACCTCAGCGGTCTCAGCCTAGGGATATGGTTCGCCGGCTGTTTCACCGCGATCGTTGGGGTGTTCCTCCTGTTCGCCGGCCGCGGCGGACCGGAGGACTGGGGACGGCCTTAGCCGAGCGCGTCTATCGCCTTCGCGAGATCGATGTCCGCTCGCGAGGTCCCACCCGTCGCGTGCGTCGTCAGGACGATCCGCACGGTCTTGTAGTTCTCGACGTGGATGTCCGGATGGTGGTTCGCCGCGGTCGCCGCCTCGGCCACCTTGTTGGCGAAGGCGAGGGCGCTCTTCCAGCCCTTCAGGACGTAGGTCTTTGTGATCGAGGCCCCGTCGCGCTGCCAGCCGTCGAGCTCGCCAAGCAATTGGGTGAGCAGCGGCTCCTCCAGGCGGTGTTCGCTCTCCGGAATGGTCACGGTGCTATTCTCGCCACACTTAACACTTGTGAACTCCCGGCACCCGGGGCACGCCGTCCTGAGCGCCGATTCCGCGGACGAGGGCCTGCGCCCTCACAACGGCGCCGGCTTCGCGTACGTGGCACACGGAAAGGATTCTGGCCATGCCCGAGAACCTTGTCGTGGGCGTCATTGCCCTCGTCGTCGGGTTGCTCGCCGGCTTCGCGATCGCGCTCCTGGTCCGCCGCAGCGTCGCCCTCAACAGTGAGACAGCAGCGCGTGCCACCGCCGACCGCCTGCTTGCGGAGGCCCGGACCAAGCAGAAGGACATCATCCTCGAGGCCAAGGACGAGGCCCTCACGGTCGCCAAATCCGCTGAAGCGGAGAGCCGCGAGCGACGCGCCGAGCTCCAGCGCTACGAGAGCCGCGTCGACAAGAAGGACGAGCAGCTCGACGCCCAGACAGCCGAGATCACCGGTCGGGAGCACCGGCTCACCGAGAAGGAGGCCGCGATCGAGGCCGAGCGGGCCAAGATCGGGCAGCTCCAGGAGGAGCAGCGGGTCGAGCTCGCCCGCGTCGCCGGTCTGAGCCAGGACGAAGCCCGGGCTCTGCTCCTCGAGAGCGTCGAGGAGGAGATGCGCGATATCACCAACCGCAAGGTCCGTGAGTACGAGATCGAGGCCCGCGAACGCGCCGACGACAAGGCCCGCTCGATCCTCACCATTGCCCTCCAGCGCTACGCCGCTGAGCACACCGCCGAGCACTCCGTGACCGCGGTGGCGCTCCCGAGCGACGACATGAAAGGCCGGATCATCGGCCGCGAGGGCCGCAATATCCGCGCCCTCGAAATGCTCACCGGCGTCGACGTGATCATCGACGACACGCCCGAGACCGTCGTGATCTCGGGGTTCGATCCGATCCGCCGCGAGGTCGCGAAGCGCGCCCTCGAGCGGCTCCTTGTGGATGGTCGCATCCACCCCGCGCGCATCGAGGAGGCCGTCGGCCGCGCGCGCACCGAGATCGACCAGTCGGTGAAGGAGGCCGGCGAGGCCGCCGTCTACGAGGTCGGCATCGGCGCGCTCCACCCGGACCTCGTGAAGTACCTCGGACGGTTGCATTTCCGCACCTCGTTCGGCCAGAACGTGCTCCGTCACTCCATCGAGGTCGCGCACGTCGCGGGCATGCTCGCGGCGGAGGCCGGCTACGACCAGCAGACCATGAAGCGCGCCGGTCTCCTGCACGACATCGGCAAGGCGATCGACCACGAGGTCGAGGGACCGCACACCGTCATCGGCGGCGAGCTCCTGAAGCGCTACGGCTTCCCGCAGACGGTCATCGACGGCGTCGTCGGGCATCACGGCGACGTTGAGCCGATCACGATGATCGGCACGCTCATCTCCGCGGCCGACGCGATCAGCGCGGCCCGGCCCGGTGCCCGGAGCGAGATCGTCTCTAACTACATCCAGCGGCTCACGGAGCTTGAGGCGGTCGCGAACAGCTTCCCGGGTGTCGAGAAGTCGTTCGCCATCCAGGCCGGCCGTGAGGTCCGGGTGATGGTGCGGCCGGGCGAGATCGATGACCTTCACGCCGCGCGGCTCGCGCGCGACATGGCCCAGAAGATCCAGGAGACGCTCCAGTACCCGGGCCAGGTCAAGATCACCGTCATCCGGGAGACGCGCGCCGTCGACTACGCGAAGTAACGGCAATGCGCATCCTGTTCGTCGGTGACGTCGTCGGCCGCCCGGGCCGCGACGCGGTCGCGGCGCTGCTGCCGAAGCTGCGGTCGGAGCTCCGCGTGGATCTCGCGATCGTGAACGGCGAGAACGCGGCGGGTGGGGCAGGGCTCACCACGGAGATCGCGCACGAGCTGCGCGCTGCGGGGGCCGACGTCGTGACCACTGGCAACCACGTCTGGGATCAGCGGCAGTTCGTGAACGAGATCGACGCGCTCGACTTCGTCCTCCGGCCGCTCAATCTTCCGGCGAACAACCCGGGCCGCGGGTGGCTCGTCGCGAAGGGCGCCCTCGTCGTGAACGCGATCGGCCGTACTTTCATGGCGCCGGCCGACGACCCGTTCCGCGCGATGGACGATCTGCTCGCGACGGACGTGCCACCGGTCCGCGTGCTCGATTGGCACGCCGAGGCCACGAGCGAGAAGCTTGCGATGGGGTGGCACCTCGACGGCCGCGCGACCGCCGTGGTCGGCAGCCACACCCATGTACCGACCGCGGACGCCCGGATCCTGCCGAAGGGGACCGCGCTCGTGTGCGACACCGGCATGGTGGGTCCGCGCGATTCGGTGCTCGGGATCCGCGCCGACACGATCGTCGAGCGGTTCCGGACCGGACTCCCGAAGCGCTTCGAGGTCGCCGACGGTCCGGTCGTCTTCGGCAGCGTGCTCATCGACGCCGACGACGCGACTGGCCGGGCGCGCTCGATCGAGCGCGTGGATCGGACGTTCGGCTCGTGAGCCCCACGTGACAACTGGCTACCCGATCGACCTGCACATGCACTCGCTCCGCTCCGACGGGGCCTACGAGCCCGCCGACCTGGTCGAGCGAGCCGCGACCCGCGGCGTGCAGATCCAGGCGCTCGCCGACCACGACACGCTCGCGGGCGCCGCCGAGGCCATCGCGGCGGGGGAGCGGCTCGGCGTGCGGGTCATCCCATCGACCGAGCTCAATACGGAATCCGAGTGGGGCGACGTCCACATCCTCGGGTACTTCCTCGATCCCGCCGACGCCGCGCTCGAAGACCGGCTGCGCTGGCTCCGCGAGAACCGCGGCCGCCGAATCGAGCTCATGGTGGAGCGGCTGAACGCGCTCGGCTACCCGATCTCGCTCGAGCGGGTCATGGCGATCGCGAAGGGCGGGTCGCTCGGGCGGCCGCACCTCGCGCAGGCCCTGTTCGAGGCCGGCCATGTCCCGACGTATGACAGCGCCTTCGACACGCTCATCGCCAAAGGATCGCCGGCGTACGTCTCGCGGGTCGGCCTCACGCCGCTCGAGGCCGTCCAGCTGGTGGTCGCGCATGGCGGCGT
>DASYVN010000039.1:0-4872 GCA_035937095.1 Candidatus Limnocylindria bacterium | reverse complement strand
CTGCGGACCGAGCGCGCCGAGGTAGAGCGGCGCGTCTCGCAGGGCCTCGCGTAGGACGCCGGCGAGCTCGCGCAGCGCCGCGATCGGGCGCTCGCGGACGCTGCCGGCGCCGACCCCCAGCACGAAGCGCCCGCCGGTGCGCTCGAGCGCGGTCCGCGCGCCGACGATCAGGCGCTCGGCGCTCCACAGCTGGATCGGAAGCACGGAGATGCCCGTCTCGAGGCCGCTGGCGGCGTGCCACCGGACGCAGAGCCCGAAGGGGTCCTCCCGGGCGGGCGTCCAGAGGCTCGTGTACCCGAGCGCCGCGGCCTCGGCCGCGATGTCGTCCTGTTCTCTGTCGGAGAGCATCAACCGGCTGTCGATCCCGAGGCCGATCTCCACCCGCGGAACGGTACTCTCGGGATCATGGGACGTCGCCAGGGTGACGCGGGCCGCACAACGTACGACTGCCCGTGATGCCAGGCGCTCGCGCCAGCGTGATCCGCACGGTGAGGAGCGTCGTACCGACGAGGCGCACGAAGAACGCGTTCGCACCGAGGCCGAGCGCGCGTTGCCGCGCGACCGGTCGTCTTCGGGCGGCAAGGTCGCGATCCCCGACCGCCAGCGCCCGTGCGCGCGCACTCGCACCCGAGGGTCTCGCTGGATGTTCTTGACGTAGCCGGACGCGAACCCGTGATCGGACATGATCCAGAACCCGTCGCCGCGCAGGCCGTCGCCGACGGGCGTGCGCCGGGGACGGCCGCTCGCGCGCCCGCGCGTCTTGAGCAGTGCGTACCAGGGGACGAGGCCCGCGACGCGCCCGACCACGGGATGGACCGCGTACTTCGCCAGGGCGCCCGTGAGCGTGCGCTTGTCCAACCCGTGGGAGTATCCAGCTATGACCAGAGCGCGGCTGACGTTCCCGCAGGGCGACCCGATCGAGTTCCCGCTCGAGGAGGTGGCGGCATTCGGCCCCGACATCACCGGCTTCCGGCCGTGGCTCGGCGCGGTCTTCGCGTCGGCCGAGGGCCGGTGGCTCATCCGCGTCGGAGACGACGAGGTCCTCGGCTTCCGGCGCAGCGAGCTGAAGCGGGTCCGGGCGACACCCGAAGGCGCGGAGCTCACGCTCGGCGATGGCGACGAGCCGATCCCCCTTCGCGAAGTCGATGTCAGGTCATACGGACCTGAGCCGAAGGACGTCCGGTCCTGGCTGGGCCGGCTGGCCCACGGTCAGGGGGACGCCTGGATCAGGTTCATGGACGGTCACGAGCTGCGCTTCGCGCTCGGCAATGGCCCGCACATCCGTTTCCTCGAGCCGACGGACACCCTGCCTGAAGGCGGCATCCGCCTGCCGCTCGCGTAAAGGAGGACACCACCATGTGCCGGAGCATCAAGCGTCTGCGCACGATCGAGGGCGTCGCCGCCGAGGACGAGATCCGGGCGGCAGCGCGGCAGTTCGTGCGGAAAGTGAGCGGCATGCAGCAGCCCGCGCCCAGGAATGCGGACGCGTTCGAGGCCGCGGTCGACGTCATCACGAACGCGTCGCGAGACCTGCTCGGCGTGCTTCCGCCGTCGAAGGCCGCCGTTCCGGGGCCGCGTCTCCGGATGCGCTGATCGGGGCGCTGCCGTTCTGCAACCGTTTTTGGTAGATGTAAGGTAGATTACTAGATTACGAACATCTAAGGAGACGGAAAACGTGAGCGAATCAGACGAGATCAAGGGCTGGGTCGCTGGACGGGTGCCAGCGGACTGGTTCCAGGGCACGCCCGAGGTCACTGTGGACCGCGAGGAGATCGTGGTCGTGGGGATCCTCAAGGAGGCGAAGGTCGAGGGCAACGAGGACGCCCAGAAGGCCGCCGCGGCCGGCCGCGTCAAGCAGCACCGGGAGGACACCCGCGAGAAGCGCATGCAGATCTCGAACGAGGCCGAGCACCACTTCGAGCGGCCGATCTCGTGGGGCGTGAAGCACGGGGAGAAGACGTTCCTATTCACGCATCTCTCGATCCCGGTGATGACCCGCCTCCGGCAGAAGGAGCGCGCGGTCCTCGACTCGCTCGTGGACGCCGGCGTGGCCCGCAGCCGGAGCGAAGCCGTGGCCTGGTGCATCCGGCTGGTCGATCAACACGAGTCCGACTGGCTGAAGGACCTCCGCGAGGCGATGTCTAAGGTCGCTCAACTTCGCTCCGGCGGGCCGCTCAACTAGCGATGGCGGTCGAGTCCGGACCAGAGGTCCTCGACGCGTTCTCGGCGGCCGTCGTGCTGGGCGAGGCGGAGTCGGCGCCGAGGCGTTAGGCGGCCGCGCCCTCGACGACCCTCTTCAGCAGCTGGATGTGCCCGCGGATCCGCTCGTAGCCCATGTCCTCGTTCAGGTGGAGGTTCGGCTTGTTCTCGCCGTCGTTGTTCGTGCGCACGTGCTTCACGCCGAGTGCGATCGCCTGCGCCACGGTCTCGCACTTGAGGGCGCCCGCGACCCCGCGGCCGCGGACCGAGCGCGCGGTGCCGGTGTAGTCGGTCCAGACGTTGCCGACACCCGGCGGGTACTCAAGGACCGACATCCCGACGATGGCCTGGCCTTCTCGGGCGACCCACAGCCGGTCGGCGTGGAGACCCGGTGAGCTCATCCACTTCATGAAGCTGCTTCGCACATCTCGTGCAGCTTGCGCCACTTGTCGGGGTCGGCGATGCGATCGATCGTCGTGATCTCGATGCGTTCGTCGCGCATCCGCTCGCGCGATGCCGCGGTCATCGCCTCCAGCTTCTCCCGGTTCGCGACAAGGTCAAGCTCCCAGCCCTTGCTGCGCCGGTCCTCCTTCTAGCCGCGTGCGACACGCGCCTCGTACTCGAGCGCCTCGTACTCGTCGTCGAAGCCCTCGAGCGAACCTGCCATGAGCACGACCGTGCCGTCCTTGATGGCATGAGGCTCGAGCAGCTCGAACGCGCGCCCGAGACGTTCAGGCCGCCGCGCGTCGCGGGCGAACCAGGCGAGCAGGCAGGCCCCCGCGAAGGGGCGACCTGGACCACGCTGGATGGCCCAAGCAGGCTTAGCCGATCGGCTCTCCGCCCTCCTCGATGATCCAGCTCTCGTCGATGCGCTCGGGGTCGTTGAACTGCCACCGGTGCCGCGGCTGCTCCTCGTTCGCAGGCTCGCTCGGCCCGGGGGGTCTGGCACCGCGCGCACCAGGCGACGTCATCCAACGTCGCAGGACGGAACGTCAGTCCGGCGCCGCGCAGGGCCTCACGAGCGAAGGTCGTCTGGGTGGCCATGCGAAAAAGTGCACGCACCGAAAACGTCCTGTCTGTCGCGCTTGATACTTTCCGTGATGTCACCGCCGGTGTTCCTCGACGTCGACAACACGCTCCTCGACAACGACGCCGCGAAGGCCGCGCTCGAAGCGCGCATCGCGGCGGCGGTGGATGCCAGGGCGGCGAGCCGCTTCTGGGAGCTCTATGACATCGTCCGCAAGGACGAGGACTACGTCGACCTCCCCGCCACCATCGATCGATTGCGCACGGAGGCCCCGGCGGACGCCGACCGGGTGGCGCGGATCCTCGATCAGCTGCCGTACCGGGAGTTCGTCTATCCCGGTGCCCTCGAGACGATCGCGCGGCTGTGGGGATCATTCACGCCGGCGATCCTCAGCGACGGCGACAGTGTCTTCCAGTCGCGGAAGATCGAGCGTGCCGGGCTCAGCGCGGCCGTGCGGGGGAACGTCCTCGTGTACGTCCACAAAGAGCGGCACCTCGATGAACTGTCCCGGCGGTTCCCCGGGCGTCCGGTCTTCGTGGACGACAAGCGGCGCATCCTCGGGCGTATCGAGCGGCAGCGGCCCGGTGCCTTGACGGTTCACGTGCGGCAGGGCAGCTACGCCAACGAGCCGGTCGATCCCGGCGACCCGCCGCCGGATCTCGAGATCGAGCGGATCGCCGATCTGGACGGTGCGCTCGCGCGCATCTGAGCACGCGTCGTGCAGGCGGCGACGACGATCCCCGGCCGGCTGTCGTCGGCGTAACGGAGCCCGGCCGCCCGGGCCGCCTCGGGTCCGTCAATGGCTGCAAATGGCCATCGGTCGCTGGGAAGCACCGGCCATGCCATCCGTGTTCAATGTCTCAGGAGGGCAACGACATGACCATTGACCGTGCGCGGTACTCGACGGGTCTCACCTACGAGGAATACAAGGACCAGATGACCCGGAACCGGGACCGGGTGGAGGCGAACGAGGCCCGGGTCACGATCGACCCGACCGACCTGGAGGGCTTCCGTGGGTTGCACGGCCCGATCCACGTGCTCGCCCTGGCCGAGGACTGGTGCGGCGACGTCATCGCCAACCTGCCCGTGCTCGGAAAGCTCGCGCGCGCGAGTGGCACGCTCGACGTGCGGGTCTTCCTGCGAGACCAGAACAAGGACCTCATGCAGCGGTACCTGAACCAGGGCAAGTACGAGTCGATCCCGGTGTTCGCGTTCTTCGACGATACGTTCAGCGAGATCGGGGTGTTCATCGAGCGCCCTGCGAGCGTCACCGAGCGCCGGGCGCAGCAGCGCACGCAGATCCATGCCGAGCATCCCGAGTTCGGTGAGCCTGGCGCTCCCGCGGACGCGCTTCCCGAGGAGGCGCGCGCACGGTTGACGGCCGAGATCACGAAGCGTCGCGAGGGCGATGTCGCGTGGGCGAACCGCGAGGTGATCCGCGCGCTGCGCGAGATCGTCGAGCGTTCACCCGCCGCGGCATGACCGCGGTCCGTGTTCGCATCACCTACTGCGCGGAGTGCGGCTACGAGGACGAGGCCGTGGCCCTCGCGCGCTCGTTGATGATCGAGTTCCGCGACCGGCTGTCCGCGATCGAGCTCGTGCCGTTCGTCGACGGCACCTTCGACGTGCGCGTGGGCGATGAGCTC
>DASYVN010000038.1:0-8626 GCA_035937095.1 Candidatus Limnocylindria bacterium | reverse complement strand
GCTGGTCGTCACGTTCCTCGCGACGCGACGTCGCTTCGGACGCTATGTCTATGCGATCGGCGGCAACCCCGATGCCGCGGTGCTCGCCGGCATCAACGTGCGCCGGACGATCATGCTCACGTTCGCGCTGATGGGGAGCCTCGCGGCGGTCAGCGCCGCGGTCCAGACGGCTCGTCTCAACGCCGCGGTGACGAGTCTCGGTACCCAGAACGAGCTCGACGTGATCTCCGCGGCGGTCATCGGCGGTACGTCGTTCAGCGGCGGCATCGGCACGATCCCCGGGGCTATCCTCGGAGCCGTGGTCATGCAGTCGCTGCGGTCCGGGATGGTGCTCCTCCTCGTCGACTCGCCCACGCAAGACATCGTCGTCGGGGTCGTCCTCGTCGCCGCGGTCGGCCTCGACACGTTCGTCCGCCGGCGGTCGAGATGAACGGGTCGACATGTTGAGCCAGCCGATCCAGATACCGGCCGTTGCACCGCAGCGCGTCCCGCTCGTCGAGATGCGGAACATCCAGGTGTCGTTCGGCGGCGTGCGCGCGGTCGACGGCGTGTCGATCGATCTCTACCCTGGCGAGGTCGTCGGGCTGGTCGGCGGGAACGGGGCGGGGAAGTCGACGCTGATGCGCTCGTTGTCCGGGGCGCGGCCGCCTGACGCCGGTCAGATCCGCGTGAATGGCCAGCCGGTCGTGATCGCGAACCCGCGAGACGCCAAGGGGCTCGGCATCGAGACCATCTACCAGAGCCTCGCGCTCGCGGACAACCTTGACGCACCGGCCAACGTCTTCCTGGGCCGAGAGCTCACGTCGGGGGCCACGCTCAACGACGCTGCCATGGAGTCTGCCACCCGAACGGTCGTCACCAGACTCAACCCGAATTTCAAGAACTTCAAGATGCCCGTGCTGCGGCTCTCAGGCGGACAACGACAGGCGGTCGCGATCGCGCGGGCGATCCAATTCAACGCGGGCGTGCTGATCATGGACGAGCCGACCGCGGCGCTCGGCCCCGCTGAGACCGCGCAGGTACACGCCCTGATCGAGCAGCTCAAGCGCGAGGGGATCGGGATCTTCCTCGTCAGCCACGACATCCACGACGTGTTCGACCTGTCCGAGCGGATCAGCGTGATGTACCACGGGAAGCTCGTCGGCACCGTGAAGAAGCAGGACGTCACGACCGACGAGGTCCTCGGGATGATCATCCTCGGAAAGCCGCCGACGAAGATCACCGCTCAGGAGCTGGCCGAGCTGCGTGGCTCGGGGGCGTAGCCTGCCAGGGTCGGCGACGACCCCGTCGGCGCTCGCGCCCGACAGGGGCTGCCGTCACGGTCAACCCCCGGTCTTCGGACCTCGTTCCCGCGGCCGGTCGGCGGCCCAGATCCGACGGTTGACCAGACCCTCGAGCAGCTCCTGCTGCCCGGATCGCGGTCGTGGATCGACCGCGCCGGATGCGACACGCCGCTCGAGGTCGGCAAGCGTCACCGAGCCGGACAGGATCGCGGCCCCGAGCCCGCTCGACCAACCGGCGTAGCGCTCGGTCCGCGGCGCCGCGAGCGTCCGCTGCTCGACCATGTCGGTGGCCGCGAGCAGGGCTCGCGCGAGCGTGTCGATCCCGGCGATGTGGGCGTGGAACAGGTCGGTCCGGCTCACGCTCTGCCGCCGCAGCTTCGCGTCGAAGTTGAAGCCGCCCGTCGTGAGTCCCCCGGCGGCGACGATCTCGTGGAGGGCCAGCGCCAGCTCGTCGACGGAGTTCGGGAACTGGTCGGTGTCCCAGCCGTTCTGGTAGTCGCCGCGGTTCACGTCGATGCTGCCGAAGGCGCCGAGCGCGATCGCGCTCGCGACCTCGTGATGGAAGCTGTGGCCCGCGAGCGTCGCGTGGTTCGCCTCGAGGTTCAAGCGGTATTCGCGCGCCAGATCGTGCCGCTGCAGGAACCCGACGACGGTCGCCGCGTCGTAGTCGTACTGGTGCTTCGCCGGTTCCTGCGGCTTCGGCTCGATGAGCAGGGTCCCGGTGAAACCGATCTTGTGCTTGTGCTCGGCGACGAGTGCCAGGAAGTGTGCGAGCTGAGCCTCCTCCTTCGCGAGATCGGTGTTAAGGAGCGTCTCGTATCCCTCGCGCCCGCCCCACAGCACGTAGTTGGCGCCGCCGAGGCGGTGGGTGACCTCGAGCATCGTCTTCACCTGGGCCGCGGCGTACGCGAACACCTCCGGGTCCGGGTTCGTCGCGGCGCCGGCGGCGTAGCGCGGGTGGCCGAACAGGTTCGCGGTGCCCCAGAGGAGCCGCGCGCCGGTCCGGGCCATGTGCCGTTCGATCCGGTCGACGCTCGCCTCGAGGTTCGTGCGCGTTTCGGCGTAGGTGCGACCTTCCGCCGCGACATCTCGATCGTGGAACGCGAAGAACGGGACGCCGAGCTTGTCGATGAACTCGAACGCCGCGTCGAGCTTGGCTTGGGCGGCCTGGTCCGGATCGAGCCCGGCGGCGAGCCAGGGCCGGTCGAACGTGCCGACGCCGAACACATCCGAGCCCGGCCAGTTGAACGAGTGCCACAGGCAGACCGCGATACGCAGGTGGTCCGCCATCCGCTTTCCGCCGACGAGCCGATCGGGCTGATACACGGCGTAGGCGAGCGGGTCGGTGGAGTCGGGCCCGCCGTACGCGATCCGCCCGGGCACCTCGGTGAAGAAGCCGTCGCTCATGCCGATCCTCCAACACCGCGAGCCCGCTGTTTCTGGAGGGCCCTCCGCTACCGCGGGCCGCGGACCGATCCGCGTCGGATTCGCCTGAGGTTATCGCAGGTCGGCGACGACGAGCGCCCACCGATGCGCCGGCCGCCATCGGTCGATCCCGGTGGCGAGAAGCAGTCTCGGACCGGATCGCGATGCCTCCTGGATGGGTCACGCGAGGTGCGCGTTGCGAGGGACCCAGGTCCAGCGCTCGTGTGCGCGCAAGCGTTCGCCCGGCTCAAGGGTCCGCAGGCCGGTGTCCGGCACACCACCGGCGGCGAGCACCGGGGCGTTCGGCCACATCGTCTGCGGCTCCACGCAGACCGCTTCCCTCGGCGTGTGGACGACGACGGTGTTCAGCGCCTGGTCGAACTCGATGCGGAGCTCCAGGTCAGGCCACCGCAGGACCGCGGGACCCGTGGCGTGGACGTAGACGTGATCGAGGCGCCGATCCCCAAGCGAGGGTCCGGACCGCAGATCCTCGCGTGCGGTCACCTCGCGCACCTCGCCGGTCGGGACCTGGTCGGCATCGAGCACGAGGACCTCTCGCGCATCGACCCTGAGCTCGAGGTCACCGGTCCGCGGGCGCGCGAACCACGGATGCCAGCCCAGGCCGGCGGGGCCCGCCCGGGTATACCCACCAACCTCGAGCTCGAGAGCAAGGCTCGCCGGACCCAGCCGCACGGTCTGGCGGGCCTCGCCGCCGAACGGCCAGCCACGCCCACGCAGCTCGCACGACATCGTCGCGACCGTGTCGCTCTGATCGAGGATTGCCCACGGCAGGTCGAACCCGAGCCCGTGGATCGCCGCTGGCGGCAGGTTCGGTTCGAGTCGCACCTCGCCGTCGGCGGTCGGGATGCGGCCGTTCGCGAGTCTGCCCGCCCAGGGGACCATCGGGTAGCAACCCCAGAAGATCGGCGGCGCGATCGCTCGCGCGCGCGATTTGGACAAGATCCGCTCGGCGTCGCCGATGATGAGCGAGACGATCCTGCCGCCGTCCGTTGGGTCGATCTGGGCCACGACGCCGTCGCCTGTCAGCTCGACCATGTTGGCGACGAGCGTAGGCGAGTCGCGGCTCCACAAGCCGATCCAGCTCCTGCCGAGCGTGGCGCCGCTCATCAACCGGAATCCGCATGACCGGAACGGCCCGGCAGTAACGGCAGACGGCCCAGGCGTCGGCGGATCAGGGCGCTGTCCCGTGGCGTCAGCGGCTGGTCCATTACCGAACCGAAGACGGGAGCTCCCGCCGAACCGTGCCCATCGGCAAACCGCCGACGGAGGCGCTGAAGCGCCACAAGCGGCGTCAGGCCGAGGAGCGCCGACGGGCAGGCGAGGCCTGGAAAGACCTCGGGCTGGTGTTCACGACCGAGATCGGAACGCCGCCCTCGCCGCAGAACCTGTTGCGGCGCTCCTTCTATCCGCTCCTTCTATCCGCTCCTTCTATCCGCTCCTTCCGTGCCGGCTTGCCACGGGTCAGGTACCACGACCTTCGACACTCCTGCGCGACGCTGCTTCTTGAAGCAGGCGCCCACCCGCGGGTAGTCGCAGAACGGCTCGGCCACGCGGATCCGGGCCTGACCCTCCGCCACGGCTATGTGCGGCCCTCGGGCGCGACGTCCCGATCGTGGAACGTGAAGAACGGGACTGGAAGCTTCTCGATGAACTCGAAAGCCGCATCAAGCTTCGCCCGGGAAGTGGTCGCGGGATCCAGGCCAGCGCTTAGCCACGGACGATCGAAAGTACCGACGCCGAAGACGTCGGATCCCGGCCAGTTGAAGGAGTGCCAGAGGCAGACCGCGATGCGGAGCTGGTCTTCGGTGCGCTTCCCGAGCACGACACCGTCGGGCTGATCGACGGCGTACGAAAGTGGGTCGGCGGATTCGGGCCCGCCGTACCCGATCCGGCCCGGTACGTCGGCGAAGAAGTCGCGGCTCACGCCGATGCTCCTGCCCCGCGAGCCCGCGAGTAACGAGCGCGCCCTTCGACGGAACCGCAGCCGATCGAGATGCACCCACGAGCAGACGATGCTGCCACGCCCGCCGGCTGGCCGGTGCTCGCGTCGACCGCGATCGGCGCCGCCGTTCGGCACAACACCGCCGCTTGGCTGGATTCGCGCGTCGAGCATCGTCGCAGCTTCGTCGGGTCAGGCCGGCGGTTCGACTCGGCTCGGAGTTCGACGGGTCGCCGACGTTCTGGCCGAGCACGAGTGGCGTGGCCAGCCAACGCGGACCACTGCAGCGGCGATACTGAGGACGTCCGTTCACGGCCCAAAGGAGGCCAAGTGGCGCGCGCAGTCAAGTGGGGGATCCTGTCGACCGCGAACATCAACCGGAAGGTGATCCCGGGAGCACACGCGTCGCCGAAGGTCGAGCTCGTCGCAGTGGCGAGCCGCGATCAAGCGCGCGCCGACGACTACGCGAAGACATGGGAGATCGAGCGCGCGTACGGCTCCTATGAGGCGCTCCTCAGGGATCCCGAGGTCGAGGCGGTGTATGTCTCGCTCCCGAACTCCATGCACTGCGACTGGTCGATCAAAGCGCTCGAAGCAGGCAAGCACGTGTTGTGCGAGAAGCCGCTCTCGCGCCACACGCGCGACGTCGAAGCAGCATTCGACGTTGCCCACCGCACGGGTCGGCTGCTGAGCGAGGCGTTCATGTACCGTCACAACCCGCAGACAAAGCGCGCAAAGCAACTCGTCGACGAAGGCGCGATCGGTGAGCTACGGCTCATCCGCTCCGCGTTCAGCTACTCGCTATACGACGAGGACAACATCCGCCTACGCCCGGCAGTCGAGGGTGGCGCGTTGATGGATGTCGGCTGTTACTCCGTGAGTGGGTCGCGCCTCTTCGGCGGCGAGCCGGAGAAGGTGTACGGCGAGGCATGGTTCGGACCGTCAGGGACCGACTGGGTCTTCGGTGGCATGCTCCGTTTCCCTGGCAATGTGGTTGCGCTTTTCGACTGCGGCACCGCGATGGCGGAGCGCGATGAGCTGGAGGCGATCGGGAGCGAAGGCTCTCTGTTCGTCGACGACCCGTGGCACTGCAAGGTGCCGGGCATCGAGCTCCGCCGCGCGGGAAGGGTCGAACGGATCGAGCTCGGTCCGTTCGACTCCTACCGGCTCGAGCTTGAAAACCTCAGTGACGCGATCCGCGGCGAGGGAGAGCTGCTCCTTGGACGCGACGACGCGGTGGGACAGGCCCAGGTGCTTGAAGCGCTGCATGATTCGGCAACGAACGGCACCCATGTCTCGCTATCACGGATACGGAGTGGCATGCGAGGTTAATCGTCGTCTCGAAGTGCGGCGAAATTGCGTGATTTCGAAATTGTGAAGTGCGGGCCGGCTGAAATCTCCTCCTAGAAGCGGCTCGGTGTCTTGATCTCACACAGGACGAGATTGGTGATGGCGACCCGCGGCAATGCTGGAGCGCGTTGACTATCGAAGCCGAGTGGGTCAGCCTCCCGTGCTGAACAGCATGGGCAACTGACTCGGCCTCGTGCGGAACACTTCTCGCGCGGATTTGTTACGAACCTCGCTCGTGAACTACACGATCACGGGCGAGGTCGTAGCGTTCCGTGCGATGCGCATGCTGTTCACGGCGGTTCCAGCAACCGGCCATTTCATGGACCGGCAGGCTCGGAGCGGCCCACGTCGCCCGAGCTCATGAACCGCGTCGGCTTGGCGCTCCCGGCGGTGGAAGATCGACGATACGTCGACCTCTTGAGTGCCGCGCTGCTGGCCGAGGACCGCGGCTACGAGCTCGTCCTTGTTCCGGAGGCGTGGGGACGGGACGCGATGGTGGTCCTCGGCGCGATCGCGGCTTGCACGTCACGGATCCGCATCGGCACCGGCATCGTGAACGTGTACAGCCGCAGCCCCGCGCTCATCGCGATGGCGGCGGCGACGCTGGACGAGATCTCCGGCGGCCGCGCCGTCCTGGGGCTCGGCGTGTCCGGCCGGGCGGTGGTCGAAGGCTGGCACGGCGCGACGATGGCTGCTCCTCTGACCAGGCTGCGCGAGGTGACCGAGGTGGTGCGGACGATCGTGCGCCGCGAGCGCGGCGGTTACCACGGCGCGACCGTGCGGGTCGCGCCCGGATTCAGACTCGGCTTCACCCCGCCGCGCGAGCGCATCCCGGTGTGGCACGCGAGCCTCGCGCCCGCTGCGCTCCGGCAGTGCGGTGCGCTCGCCGATGGTTGGCTGCCGACCCTCGCGACGCCGGAGTCGCTTGCCGCCGATCTCGCGTTCGTCGAGAACGGTCTGCGAAGCGCCGGTCGTGACCGCTCCGAGTTCACCATCGCGCCGATGATCCTTGCGCTCATCGGCGATCGCGCGGACGCCGCGGCGCTCGTGAAACGACACGTGGCCTACTACGTCGGCGGCATGGGTCGCTTCTACGCCGAAGCGCTCGCGCGGCACGGCTTCGGCGAGGCGGTGCGGCGCATCAGAGAGGAATGGGATGCCGGTCGCCGCGAAGCGGCGGCGGACGCCGTACCCGGCGAGCTGGTGGACGCGGTCGCCGTGTGCGGTCCGCCGGCGACCTGCCACGCGCGGCTCGCAGCGTGGCAGGCTGCGGGGGCCGACCTGCTGGTCATCGGGCTGCCGATCGGGGCTTCGGCGGAGCAGACCACCCGTACGATCCGCGCACTTGGCCCGGGGTGATCTGAGGGAGCCGGCCGACCACTTTTTCTACCGAACGTTCGGTCTGATACTGTCCGCCGCCATGGTGAAGCCGCTCAGTGGGGTTGGCGCGGATCACCGCCTCGGTCGTCGCCGGAAGACCAGAGCGGCGGCGCGCGAAAAGGCCATCCGCGCGGCGGCCCTCCGCATTTTCCGGCAAAAGGGCTATCACGCGGCTTCGATGCAGGACATCGCGGATGCGGTCGGTCTTTACAAGGGAAGCCTCTATTACTACGTCTCGTCGAAGGAGGAGCTGCTCGTCCAGCTCTTCGAAGGGCGCGCGGAGCAAGTCCTGCGTGAGATCGACGCCGCCGCGTCCGGATCAGGGATCGCTCGCGAGAGGCTTCGCGCGATGGTGCGGGCCTATGTGATCGGCGTCCTTCGGAATCTCGACTCCGTGCACGTGTACCTGCGTGAGGAGCAGGCGCTTCCGCCTCCCGCGTTGCGGCAGGTGCATCGGCAGCAGCACGACATGCGCGACCACTTCGAGCGCGTGATCGTCGAGGGCATGCGTGAGGGCGACTTCGTCCGGAGCGACCCCAAGCTCGCGGCCCTCGCCCTCCTCGGGATGTGTACCTGGGTCCACCGCTGGTACCGACCTCGAGGGCGGCTCGGCGAGGCCGCGATCGCGGACGACCTCGCCGAGCGCGCCGTCCGGATGCTGAGCGCGTGACGCTCGCGATCGCAGCGTCGGCGGCGCCCCTCTTCGACCTGCCGTGGGGACAGCTGATCGTGAATGGGTTCGCGATCGGCAGCCTCTACGCACTGACCGCGTTCGGCATCGTGCTGATCTACAAGACAACCGACGTGATCACGTTCGCGCAGGGTGAGACGGCGATGTTCAGCACGTTCATCGCCTTCACGCTGCTCACCGCACTTCAGCTGTCGTTCCCACTGGCATTCGTATTGACCCTGATCTTCGCGGTGCTGTTCGGTGCGCTCATCGAGCGTGTCGTGCTGCGTCGGATCAGCACGGTCACGATCTTGAACCCGGTGATCGTCACGGTCGGCCTGAGTCTCATCCTGCTCGGCGTCGCCGGCTGGATCTGGGGCTATGAGATCCGCACCTTCCCTTCGCCGGTGGAGGGTGCGCCGTTCCGCCTTGGGACGGTCGTGCTGAGCCAGCTGAATGCGCTGATCCTCGGGGTGACCCTGGTGCTGATGGTGGTCCTCTTTGCCTTCTTCCGTTACAGCCTGACGGGCATCGCCATGCGCGCCGTCGCGCAGAACC
>DASYVN010000037.1:0-2127 GCA_035937095.1 Candidatus Limnocylindria bacterium | reverse complement strand
CGTGCTGATGAATCTCGCCGACGAGCTGCTCTCGGTCGCGGTCGATCGCGATCTGCCGCGCCTCGACGAGAAGCTCTTCCTCGAACACTTCCAGCCCGCCGGTCGGCCCAAGGTCGCGGCGGGATCGAAGAAGCGATGAAGGTCCGGCTGCCCGCGCCCTCTGACCTGTACGTCGAGCCCGCGCTCGGCCCGCTGGTCCTGCTCGACCTCGCCGCGGCGGTCGCCGCCAACGCGCTCCGCGCTCAGCACGTCGAGATCGAGGGCGACTTCTTTCCCGGCGAGACCGACGAGATCACCACCGCCCGCGTTTTGGCCCGCGAGTGCGACATGCTCCGCGACACGCTGAACGAATTTCGCCGCCGCGTCCTCGCTCGCCTCGCACGCGAGCGCAGCGACTGGCCCTTCTGATCGGCGCGATGCGATCGCGGACTACGCGCCGCGAGCTTCGCGTCCATCGATCATCGTGCCGAACACGCCATCAAACATCGCGCTCACGCTTAACTGAGCACGAGCACGATGCCTGGTGGATCCGCGGTCCACTCTGAGCACGTTGGTTGAGGGGAAATAGGACAGCCCCCTCGTAAAAGTTGCTCACTTCGTCCGAGGGGGCTGGTCTCGATGGTTCCACCCAACCGAGGCCCTTGGCTTGTCCCATGACTGGATCCCCGACATCAACTTCTTCGATCTACTCGACGCGGAGGACGCGCTCGTCACCGCGGCGGTGAAGACGACTGGCTGTCCGGACTGCGGTGGCCGGCTCGACCGCGCCGACTACCCTCGCAAACCCCGCGGCGGCGAGGTCGGGGCTGCCGGTGAGATCTTCGATCGACGGAGGAGCCTGTGCTGTGCGCGAGATGGTTGCCGTCACCGACGGACGCCGCGGTCGCTGGTGTTTCTGGGGCGGCGACACTACTTGGCGATCACGGTGGTGATCGCGGCGTGGCGATCCACGACGGCGGCGTCACCACCGCGGCGCACGGTCCGGAGGTGGCGGACTTGGTTTGCGGCGCTGCGCGACACGGGATGGTGGACCGTGCAGCGAGGTCGGCTGTGGCCGCCGATCGAGCCGGTGGAACTTCTGCCGGCCGCGATCATCGACCGGCTGATCCCGAACCGACCGCTGGCCGGCGCGTTGGCCGCGACGCTTCGGATCATCACCTCGTGGCGGGCGCCGGGATGAGCGCATTTCTCGGGGGACGAAGGAGGCCACGCAGAGCTTGGCGCTCGTGATCATCCGGACCGGTCCGTAGGGTGCTCGTGGAGCATGACCACCGGTAGCAAGCGCGACCCATTGGTGACGCGGCGCTGGGCGAACCTGCGATTTTCGATCATCGGCCCGCTGATGGCGGCCCCGCCCGAGCACGGCGAACTCGCCGCGCAGATCGCCGAGCTGGCCGCGAAGACCTATCAGCATCCGACGACCGGAGAGGCAAAGCGCTACTCGGTGTCGACGATCGAGCGCTGGTATTACGCGGCGAAGGACGCCGCGGATCCGGTCGCGGTGCTCGCGCGCAAGGTGCCGTCACACGCCGGCACGTATTCGTCGATGTCGGCGAGGCTCGCCGTGGAGTTGGAGGCGCAATACAAGGCGCACCCTGGGTGGACCTTCCAACTTCACCACGACAACCTGATCGCGCTGATCCGCGAGCGTCCGGAGATCGGCCCGCCGCCGTGCTACACGACGACGCGTCGGTACATGAAGCACCGCGGCTGGCTGCGCCACCGCAAGAAGCGGCGGCTCGCCGCGGACGTCCACGAGCAGCGCGAGACGCGGAGCTTCGAGGTCAGCCACGTCCACGCGCTGTGGCACGCCGATTTTCACGACGGCTCGCGCAAGGTCCTGACCGCGGCCGGCGAGTGGACGACGCCGGTCTTGCTCGGCGTCCTCGATGATCGCTCGCGGCTGTGCTGCCACCTCCAGTGGTATCTCGACGACGAGAACGCCGCGGACTTCATTCACGGCCTCTCGCAGGCGATCGCCAAGCGTGGGCTGCCGCGCGCGCTGCTCACCGACAACGGCTCGCCGATGATCGCGGGCGAGACGACCGAAGGGCTCGCGCGCCTCGGCGTCGTGCACCACACGACGCTGCCGTACAGTCCGGAACAGAACGCCAAGCAAGAAATCTT
>DASYVN010000036.1:0-10619 GCA_035937095.1 Candidatus Limnocylindria bacterium | reverse complement strand
CTCGTCGAGCACTTGGCGCGCGGTCGTGGGACCGATGCCGAAGATGTAGCGCAGCGACACGTCGGCGCGCTTCTCGCGCGGGATGTCGACGCCGCTGATCCGTGCCATCTGTCTTCCCCTATCCCTGCCGCTGCTTGTGCTTCGGCTCGGAGCAGATGACGCGGTTCACGCCCTCTCGCCGGATGATCTTGCACTTGTCGCAACGCTTCTTGACGCTCGCTTGGACCTTCACCTAGTACCTCACCCTTCGCGTGATGCGACCCCGCTTGAGGTCATATGGCGACAGTTCCACCAGGACCTTGTCGCCCGGAACGACCCGGATGAAGTTCATCCGCATCTTCCCGGAGATATGCGCCAGGACCGCGTGGCCGTTCTGGAGCTCCACCTTGAACATCGCGTTGGGGAGAGCCTCGGAGACCGTGCCCTCCACCTCGATGACGTCCTTGTTGCTCGGCTTACTGCTTGCCATGAACTCCAGACGCAAAAAGCTCCGCAGCCATGCGCCACGGGAACCAAAAATGTACCAAAACCGCACGATGTGAGCAAGCGGTGTTCATCGGGACGCACCCACGGCCAGCTGTGGGTCGCGCCCGGCGGCGTCCTTCGTTCGGCCGGCCCGGGCTTCGCGCGCGCCGGCCGAGCCCCCTTCACGGGTCAGGACCACCGGACCTTCCGGCCCGCAGGCAAGGGTGTGCTCGAAATGGGCCGACAGGCTGCCGTCCTCGGTGACCACCGTCCAGCTGTCTTCGAGCAGCCGGGTCACGACCCCGCCGACGTTCACCATCGGCTCGATCGCGATGCAGAGGCCCTCCTTGATGACCCGGCCGAGGTCCGGGCTCCCGTAATTCGGGACCTGGGGCTCCTCGTGCATCGCCCTGCCAATGCCGTGCCCGACGTAGTTGCGGACGACGGAGAACCCCTGGCTCTCCACGTACTGCTGCACCGCGGCGCCGACGTCGCCCAGCCGGTTGCCGACCTTCGCGGCGGCGATCCCGCGGACGAGCGCCTCACGCGTGACGGCAATGAGCTTCTCGGCCTCGGCCGAGATCCGGCCGACGGGCACCGTGATCGCGGCGTCGGCGTGCCAACCGTCGACGATCGCGCCAGCGTCGATGCCGACGATGTCACCCTCCTTCAGCCTCCGCTTGCCCGGGATGCCGTGCACGATCTGATCGTTCACCGACGTGCAGATCGTGGCGGGATAGCCGTAGTAGCCGAGGAACGAGCTGGTGGCGCCCGCACGGGCGAGCACGTCAGCCGCGATCCGGTCGAGCTCCGCGGTCGTGACGCCGGGCTTCACCGCGTCGCGCGTCGCCGCGAGCATCACGGCCACGATCTTCCCCGCCTCGCGCATCTTCGCGATCTGGTCGGCAGTCTTCAGTGTCACCATCAGCGCGCCGCCTCGACGAGCCGCTCGGTCACCTCGTCGACCCCGCCCAGGCCGTTCACCTTGCGCACCCGGCCCAGCTGCTCGTAGTGCTCGACCACCGGCTGGGTCTGCTCGGCGTACACGTCGAACCGCCGCGCAATGACCTCGGGCGTGTCGTCGGCCCGTCCCTCCGACCGCGAGCGCGCGAGGATCCGGCGGACGAGCTCGTCGCGTGGCACGTCGATGAGCAGGACGCCACCGATCGACCGGCCGTGGTCGGCGAGCAGCGCCTCGAGCGCCTCTGCCTGCGCGACCGTGCGCGGGAACCCGTCGAACATCAGGCGCGTGCTCTTCGGCAACCCGTCGATGAACTCGCGGACCATGTCGATGGTCACGTCGTCGGGGACGTACTCGCCGCGGTCCATGTACCGCTGAGCGAGCTCGCCGAGCGGCGTCGATCGCTTCAGATGGTCGCGGAACAGGTCACCGGTCGAGAGCTGGACCCAACCGTTCCGCTGCCCCAGCCGCTTCGCCTGGGTGCCCTTCCCGACACCAGGTGGGCCCATGAAGATGAGGTCGCCCACGGTCGACCCTCCGGATGGAGCCTCGGCCTCACGCTCGGCCATCACCGGATGAACCCCTCGTAGCTGCGCATGAGGAGCTGGGCCTCGAGCTGCTTCATCGTCTCGACGACGACGCCGACCACGATGAGGATGCTCGTGCCGCCGAGCCGCAGTGTCTGCACGCCGGTGAGATCACCGATGAGCGTCGGCATGACGGCCACGATCCCGAGGAACAGCGCGCCCGCGATCGTGATCCGGGTCACCACCCGGCCGAGGAACTCCGCCGTCGGGCGGCCGGGCCGGATACCCGGGATGAACCCCCCGTACCGCTTGATGTTGTCGGCCACGTCGTTCGGCACGAACGTGAAGGCGGTGTAGAAGAACGTGAACGCGACGACGAGCACGAAGTAGGCGAAGTTGTACAGGACGGGGTTCTGGAACGCGCTCACGATCCCGGTCGACAGGTTGCGCAGCCATTCGGTGTCGCTGTTCGTGAAGTACTGCGCCACCTGGCTCGGCAGCAGGAGGATCGAGATCGCGAAGATGATCGGGATCACGCCGGCGCTGTTCACCCGCAGCGGGATGTGCGTCGCGCCGCCGGAATACATCCGGGTGCCGCGGACCCGCTTCGCGTACTGCACCGGCACGCGGCGCTGGCCCTCCTGGATGAACACGATCGCCGCGATGACGAGCACGGCGATGATCGCGTAGATGGCCAGGGCGAAGTAGTTGGTCTGGACCTGGAGGGTCTGCTCAACGGTACGCGGCAGGCGACCCACGATGCCCGCGAAGATGATGAAGCTGATGCCGTTGCCGATGCCGCGCTCGCTGATGAGCTCGCCCAGCCACATGAGGATGAGCGTGCCGGCCGTGAGCGTGGCGAGGATCGCCAGCGTGAGACCGAGGTTGCTCGGGCCGAAGTCGGCCAGCACGCCCGATCGCTGCATGAACACGGACACCCCGATGCCCTGGAGCAGCGCGAGCGGCACCGTGAGCATCCGGGTGTAGGAGTTGATCTTGTTCCGCCCGTACTCGCCCTCCTTCGAGAGGCGCTCGAGGGGCGGGATCGTCTGATTGAGGAGCGTCATGATGATCGAGGCGTTGATGTACGGGTTCACGCCGAGCGCCACGACGCTGAAGCGCGAGAGTCCCCCGCCCGAGAAGAGATCGAGCAGGCTGAGCAGCTGGTTGTTCTGCAGGATCGACGCCAGCTGCGTCTGGTCGACGCCCGGCAGCGGCACGTGCGCGAGGAACCGGAAGACCAGGAGCATCGCGAGGGTGAAGAGGATCTTTGCGCGAAGGTCCGGCGCCCGGAATGCGTCGCGGAATGTCTCGAAGACCTTCACCCGCTAGTTGTTTCCCGCGTCGATGAGGACGACCGTGCCGCCGGCGGACTCGACCTTCTGCTTCGCCGCGTCCGAGACGCGATGCGCGTGGACCTCGAGCTTCGTGCCGAGCTCGCCGTTGCCGAGGAGCTTCACCTTCGCCGTCGGCTCGATGAGGCCCTTCGCGGCGAGCGTATCCGGCGACACCTTGCCGTCCACGGCGTACGTCTTGAGCTGGCCGACGTTCAGTGCGACGAACTCGACGCGCAGGCGGTTCTTGAACCCGCGAAGCTTCGGCAGGCGCATGTGCAGGGGCATCTGGCCGCCTTCGAACCAGGCCGGCAGGCCCGGTCCGCTGCGCGCGAGCTGACCCTTCGTGCCCTTGCCCGCGGTCTTGCCCTGGCCTGCGGCGGTGCCGCGGCCGACGCGGCGCGTGTTCTTGCGGGACCCGCGCTGGGGCTTCAGGTCGTGGATCTTCATCGTGCGGTCTTCCCCTCTCCGATCGTGACCAGATGCGCGACCTTGCGCAGCATCCCGCGGAGCGCGGGCGTGTCCTCGTGCGACACGCGCTGGCCGGTTCGGCGAAGGCCGAGCGCCTGGAGTGTGCGACGCGCGGCCTCCTTCTCGCCGATCGAGCTCTTGTGCTGGTGGATCTCGATGCGGCTCATGAAACGGCGGCCGGCTCTTCGGTCTGGCGCTTGGGACGCTCGATCCCGCGGGTCTCGGCGACGGTCTGCGCGGACCGCAGCTCGCCGAGGGCCTTCATGGTGGCCATGACGACGTTCACCGGGTTCGTGCTGCCGAGCGACTTCGAGAGGATGTCGTGGATGCCCGCGGACTCGACGACCGCCCGGACCGAGCCGCCGGCGATGACGCCGGTGCCCTTCGACGCTGGGCGGATGAGGACCTTCGCCGCGCCGAAGTCGGCGGTCACCGGATGCGGGATCGTGCGGTCGACGAGCGGCACGAGCATGAGGTGCTTCTTCGCGTCCTCCACGCCCTTCTTGATCGCCTCCGGCACCTCGTCGGCCTTGCCGAGCCCGGCGCCCACGTGGCCGCGGCCGTCACCGACCACGACGATCGCCGAGAAGCTGAACCGCCGTCCACCCTTCACGACCTTGGACACGCGGTTGATCTGGACGACTCGCTCCGTGAGCTCGAGCCGGTTCGCATCGATCCTGGCCACCTAGTTCAATCTCCCTCGCTTCGCTTGCAGGGGCCCCTGCCGCTGCGCCGAAGACACGCCCGGATCCTGACTCGTTCTCATCTAGAACCGCAATCCGTTCGAACGTGCCGCGTCAGCCAGCGCCTTCACGCGCCCGTGGTAGCGGTAGCCGCCGCGATCGAAGATGACCTCTTCGATGCCCGCGGCCTTCGCCTTCTCGGCGATCTTCTCGCCGACCGTCGCGGCACGCGCGGTCTTACCCGTGCGGCCGGGCCCGGCTTTGCTGGCCCCGGCCGAGCCCCCTTCAACGGCTTCCAGGCTCGACGCCGCCGCGAGCGTGCGCCCGCTGCCGTCGTCGATGACCTGCGCGTAGATCTGGTTGATGGAGCGGTAGACGGCAAGACGCGGACGGTCCGCGGTACCCGCGATGCGGCTCCGCAAGCGGCGGTGCCGCTTCTGCCGTGCCTCGTCCCGTTCGGTGAATGCCATGCCGCTCCTCCCCTAGACCTTCGCGCCGACCTTGCCGGCCTTGCCGGCCTTGCGACGGATGTACTCGCCCGCGTACTTCACGCCCTTCGCCTTGTACGGGTCCGGGACGCGCAGCGCCCGGATCTTCGCGGCGATCTCGCCAACGACCTCTTTGTCCGCGCCCGCGACGCGCACCTTCTGCGGCGTCTCGAGCGCGAAGCTGATGCCGGCGGGCGGATCGATCTCGATCGGGTGCGAGAAGCCGAGCGCGAGCTGCAGCTTCTTGCCCGCGAGCGTGGCGCGAAAGCCGGTCCCGTTGATCTCGAGGTCGCGCACGTACCCCGACGAGACGCCGGTGACCATATTGGCGAGGAGCGAGCGCGAGAGCCCGTGGATCGCCTTTGCCTGCTGGCTCTCGCTCGCGCGCACGACCGAGAGCGTGCTGTCGGCGCGGTCCACCTTCACGAGCGGATGGAACGTGCGCTTGAGCTCACCCTTCGGTCCCTTCACCGAGACCTCTTGACCGTTGACCTTCACGTCCACGCCCTTCGGGACGGTGACGGGAAGCTTGCCGATGCGACTCATGCCTTCTCCGTCCTCACCACACGTACGCCAGGACCTCGCCGCCGAGGGCCTTGCGCTCGGCCTCGCGGCCGGTCATGAGGCCCGACGAGGTCGAGACGATCGCGACGCCAAGGCCACCCAGGACCCGCGGCATCTCCGTTTTGCGCGCGTAGACCCGCAGGCCCGGCCGGCTGATACGCCGGATGCCGGACACCGCGGAGGTCTTGCCGCCGATGTACTTGAGCTTGACCACGAGCTGGGTACCTGCGGGGAGCACTTCGCTCTCCTTCGTGGCCTTGCGCTCGCTCGCGGCTTCCGTCGTGTAGCCGCCGATGAAGCCTTCGGCCTTCAGGATGCGGGCGATCTCGATCTTCATCCGGCTCGACGGGATCATCACCGTCTCGTGCCGAGCACCCGACGCGTTGCGGATGCGGGTGAGCATGTCGGCCACCGGGTCGTTCACCGCGACGCCGCGCGGACGGCGGGCCTTGGGAACGATCACGCGGCGCGGGCGCGGAGCCTCGCCCTCGGCCCGCTCGGGCCGCGGGGCCGCCGGCTGCTCTGGAGTGGTCGTCGTGGTCATTTCTGTCGTCATGCTTGCTCAATCTCCAGCTCCGCTGGAGTGTGCCCCAGCGGCAGGATTCGCTTGTCGCGGCAACGCCGCTCCTCACTCATCACGGTGATCACCAACTCGACTTCGTCACGCCGGGAAGCTCGCCGATGATGGCGCGCTCGCGGAAGCAGATCCGGCACAGGCCGAACTTGCGCATGTACCCGCGGGCCCGGCCGCACACCAGACAGCGGTGGTAGCCCTGGGTCTTGAACTTCGGTGGCTTCTGTGACTTGAGGACCAGGCTCTTCTTTGCCAACTAGCTCCCCCCTTGGGCCGCGCGGAACGGCATCCCGAGCGCCTTGAGGAGCGCGCGCCCCTCCTCGTCGGTCTTCGCGGTGGTCACGATCGTGATCTCGAGTCCGCGGAGACGGTCGATCTTGTCGTACTCGATCTCCGGGAACACGAGCTGCTCCTTGAGGCCGAGCGAGTAGTTGCCCCGTCCGTCGAAGCTCCGTTCCGGGATGCCCTGGAAGTCACGGATCCGCGGGAGCGCGACCGTGACGAGCTTCTCCAGGAAGTGCCACATCTGCGGCCCGCGCAGCGTCACCTTCAGGCCGATCGGCATGCCGACCCGCAGCCGGAAGTTCGAGATCGCCTTGCGCGACTTCGTCACCACCGGCCGCTGGCCGGTGATCATCGCGAGGTCGTTCGCGGCCGCGTCCATCGTCTTCGCGTTGCCAATGGACTCGCCCATCCCGATGTTTAGGACGATCTTCTCGATCCGCGGGACCTGCATCACGTTGCCGTAGCTGAACTGCGTGCGCAGCTCGTCCTTCACGCTCTTCTCGTAGCGCTCCTGCAGGAGGCTCGGGACCTTCGGGATCTCGCCGCTCGACGTCGCCTGCGGCGCGGCGGCCGCGGCCTTCCGCTTCGACGGCGAGGTCTTCTGCGGCGGTGCTTTGACTTCGATCGTCATCTACTCCGCCCCTTCCGTCGCGAGCGCCTGCCCACAGTTCTTGCAGAAACGCTCCTTCGTGTCGTTGTCCATGCGGTAGCCGACCCGCGACGGCTTGTTGCAGTGCGGGCACACCAGCATGACCTTGCCGATCGGGAGCGGAACGAGCTGCTCGATGATGCCGCCCTTCACGTTCTTGTTCGGATTGGCCTTCGTGTGCCGCTTGGCGGTGTTCACGCCGGCCACCGTCACGGTGCCCGTGCGCGGCTGCACGTCCTGCACCCTGCCGCGGTCGTACCGATCCTTGCCACCCAGGACGATCACCTCGTCGCCCTTCTTGATCTTCATCGTCACCTAGAGGACCTCCGGCGCGAGCGAAACGATCTTCATGAAATTCCGCTCGCGAAGCTCGCGCGCGACCGGCCCGAAGATCCGGGTGCCGCGCGGCTGGTTCTGCGGTGTCAGCAGCACCGCCGCGTTGTCGTCGAAACGGATGAGCGAGCCGTCCGCTCGCCGCATCTCCTTCGTCTGGCGCACGACGACCGCGCGGACGACATCGCCCTTCTTCACCTGGGCATTCGGGATGGCCTGCTTCACGGCGGCGATGAACACGTCGCCGATCGACGCGCTCGTACCCGTCGAGCTGCCCAGCACGCGGATCACTGAGAGCTCGCGAGCTCCGGTGTTGTCCGCGCAGCGGACCCTGGTGTACGGACGGATCACTCGACCGTCCCCTCGGCCACGGGCTCGGCCGCTGCTTCACGCGGCGGCGCGAGGATCACGTCGACGCCCTCGGCCTGCTCGAGATACTTCTCCACGTCCACGGCGCGCGGCGCCGCGGCGCCCGCCTCGCCGGCGCGGGAGAGGACCTCGACCACCTGCCAGTGCTTCGTCGCGCTGAATGGGCGGCTCTCCTGGATGCGCACGAGGTCGCCGGCCTTCACATCGCCGGCGGCGTCGTGGGCCGCGTACTTCTTGCGTAGGCGGATCACTTTCTTGTACAGCGGATGCTCGCGCATGCGCTCGACGACCACGGTCACGGTGTGGGCCTGCTTCGCCGAGGTCACGACGCCGACGCGCGTGCGGCGGCGCGAGCGGCGCCACGAGTGGGCCGGCGCGTCCTGGGCGGAGCCCTGCGCCACCGGCGCACGGCGGAGCGGACGCGCGCGCTTGATGGCGGGCGCGGCCGGAGCCACGGCCTTGGGAAGGGCGGGTGCGGTCGACTTTGCCGTCGTCTTGCTCTTTTGAGCCGCAGGCGCTTTCGCGGCGGTCGACTTGGGGGCGGCCGTTTTCTTCTCCGCCACAGCCGTCGTCTTCTTGGCCGCGGTGGTCTTCTTCTCTGCCGCAGTCGTCTTCTTCGCCGTCGTCTTGTTCTTGTTGGCCGCAGGCACTTTCTCAGCCATTCGCCGCCTCGGTCTTTCGTTCGTCCAACACCGTCAGTACGCGGGCAATGCGCTTCCGCGCGGCCGGGAGGCCGCGATAGTTCTTCAGCTGGCGGGTGGCCAGCTGGAACCGGAGGTTGAAGAGCTCCTCCTTCGCGTTCTTGAGCTCATCCGCGAGCTCCGTGTCAGACAGCCGCCGCATGTCCTTCAGTTGCATTGCTCTCACCTTCCGCGCCTTCGCGGCTCAGGAACTTCGTCTTGATCGGGAGCTTGTACGACGCGAGCCGCATGGCCTCCTTCGCGAGCACGTGATCGACGCCGGCGAGCTCGAATAGGATCCGGCCCGGCTTCACCACCGCAACCCAGTGGTCGGGCGCGCCCTTACCGGAGCCCATCCGCACTTCGGCCGGCTTCTTCGTGACCGGCTTATCCGGGAAGATCCGGATCCAGACTTTTCCACCGCGCTTCAGGTGGTGGACGATCGCGCGACGCGCGGCCTCGATCTGGCGAGCGGTCATCCAGCACGGCTCCTGCGCCTGGAGGGCGTAGTCGCCGAACGCGAGGAACGCGCCACCCGACGCGGTGCCCTTCATGCGGCCGCGCTGGAACTTCCGGTGCTTCAGCCGCTTGGGTTGCAGCATCTACGGGGTCCCTGCCGGAGCGGGGGCCGCGGGAGCGGGGGCCGCCGGTGCGCTGACCGGAGCCGGCGCGCTGACCGTGGCCGGTGCGCCGAGCACCGCCGGCCGTGCGGCCGCCGCCGGAGCATTCTGGGACACCTGCCGCGGCGCCGGCTCGATGTCGCCGCGGTAGACCCAGGCCTTCACGCCGATCGTGCCGTACGTCGTCTTCGCGATCGCCCGGCCGAACTCGATGTCCGCGCGCAGCGTGTGCAGCGGGACGCGACCTTCGCGCTCCCACTCGCGGCGGGACATCTCGGCGCCACCGAGGCGTCCGGCCACGGCGACGCGCACGCCCTTCGCGCCGGCCTTCATCGAACGCGAGACCGTCTGCTTCAGCACCTTACGGAACGACACCCGCCGCTCGAGCTGCTGGGCGACGTTCTCCGCGATGAGGTTCGCGT
This sequence comes from Candidatus Limnocylindria bacterium, assembly GCA_035937095.1. Classification (GTDB taxonomy): domain Bacteria; phylum Chloroflexota; class Limnocylindria; order P2-11E; family P2-11E; genus UBA4735. Next base: position 1,194 of record DASYVN010000036.1, on the reverse strand, counting down.
CGAGCTCCGGGTAGCGGATCTCGAAGATGTTCACCTTCACGACCTTGCCGGTCGCCTTGCCGAGCGCCTGACGCAGCTCCTCGACCTTCGCTCCGCCCTTGCCGATGACCACGCCGGGCTTGGCGGTCTGGATCGTGACGGTGACCTGGTTCGTCGAGCGCTCGATGTCGATGCGCGCGATCGCGGCGTCACGCAGGCGGCCGCGAATGGTCGTGCGGATGGCGATGTCCTCCTTGAGGAGGATCCGGTAGGTCTTCGCCTCCGCGAACCACTTCGCGTTCCACGTCTTCGTGAATCCGAGCCGGTATCCGATCGGATGGACTTTCTGTCCCACTTAAGACTCCTTCTCAAGCCGCTCGGTGCGTCGGCTGTCGCCTCCGCACCTCGTAGGCATGCTCAAGGCCGGATGAATCCGCTCGTCGCGGCAACGCCGCTCCTCGCTCATCACTGGTCCTTCTCGTCGACGATGACCGTGATGTGGCTCGTGCGATGCAGCTTCACGTCGCGGCGGCCGCGACCACGCATCCACACGCGCTTCATCCGCGGGCCCTCGTCGGCCATCGCGCGCTTGACGTACAGGTTCTCGAGCGTCAGGTTGAAGTTGTTCTCCGCGTTCGCCACGGCAGAGCGCACAACGCGTCCGATCGTGATCGCCGAGCCCTTGGGCAGGTGCTCGAGGATCGAGATCGCTTCCTCCGCGGACTTCCCGGTGATGAGGTCCGTCACGAGGCGGGCCTTCCGCGGGGACACGCGCTGGAACTTCGCGCTCGCCTTGACTTCCACTTAGGCCCCCGTCTTCACGGTGGTGGCCGTCTCGGCCGCGGCGCCGCGGCCGTGCCCCTTGAAGGTGCGCGTGGCGGCGAACTCGCCGAGCCGGTGGCCGACCATGTTCTCGGTGATGAAGACCGGCACGTGACGGCGGCCGTCGTGGACCGCGATCGTGTGACCCACCATCAGGGGCAGGATCACCGACGGGCGCGACCAGGTCTTCACGACCTTCTTCTCGTTGCGCGAGTTGAGGGCCTCGATCTTCTTCTTCAACGAGTCCTCGACGTACGGACCCTTCTTTACCGATCGGCTCATTTGCCCCTCTTCTTCTGCGGATTGATCACGAAGCGGTCGGTCTTCGGGTTGCGACGGGTCTTCAGTCCCATCGCGGGCTTGCCCCAGGGCGTCTGGGCCATGCCACCGACC